>DASTXN010000105.1:0-38951 GCA_035765515.1 Jatrophihabitantaceae bacterium
AATTCGCTCACGCCGGGACGGAGGCCGCGCACCACGCTGTCACCGTCGCTCGCGCTGCGCGACGGCGAACCGGCGCTCGCGTTCGGCTCACCGGGCGGCGATCAGCAGGACCAGTGGCAGCTGTCGTTCTTCCTCAATCACGTGCTCGGCGGGATGAACCTGCAGGAGTCGATCGACGCCCCGAGCTTCCACAGCACGCACTTCCCGAGCTCGTTCTATCCGCGCGAGGCGTTCCCGCGTCAGGTCGTGATCGAGGACCGGTTCGATCCCGAGGTGCTCGCGGAACTGGAGCGGCGCGGCCATGAGTTGGTGCGCAGCGACGGCTGGTCCCTGGGCCGACTGTGTGCCGTTGCCCGCGGCCAGGACGGACGCCTGCGCGCAGCCGCCAACCCGCGCGGCATGCAGGGCTACGCCGTGGGCCGCTGAAGACCATGACCGAAAATGATGCCGTCCTGGACCGGCTCGTCCGCGACTGGTGGAAGTACCACCGTCTGGCGCGCGGTTCGTGGCAGGAGCGCGCGGGACTTGAGCGCGGCGAACCGGCCGATGCCAGCGAAGCACGGTCGGCTGTGGCCGAACGCGTGGAACGCGGCGGGGCCGCGGCCGTCGCCCTGATCGAGGCCTTGTGCCGCGCTGAGCCCGACGGCGACGGCGGCATGACGGTCGGGTGCGGACCACTCGAGGATCTGGTGCATCTGCACGGCGACATGCTGATCGAAGAACTCGAACAGTCAGCGCGTCGGTCCGAAGCCGTCGCACGGGCACTAGCCCACGTCTGGCTCGAACCAGGACACGTGACAGCTACGACCGCAGAGCGGCTGAGTAGGTGGATCGCTCCTCGTTCGTGATCGCTTTGTGCGGCGACGGTGCGGTCGATATGTCCACGTGCCCTCGTCCAGCAGCTCGCCGTGAGATAGAGATGCGTCCATTTTGATCTTCGTTGCGCCAACAGCAGGGCGCGATCGCCATGTACCGACCCGGGCGGATCGAGAATTGGGCGACATGTTCTACAGACGTTCCGGCAACCGGCTCGGGTGCCCGGGCGTAGCCGTGCCGCCGGTACGCCGGGACGACCGCGTATCCGATCTCGACCATCCCGGACGAGTCGGGCCGCCCGTGATAGCCAGCGCGACCGACGGCCACCTGCTGCTGCTCGTCCCAGATGACGCCGGTGACCCAGGCCGCACTCGCCGGGTCTTGCTGAACCTGCTCGTGGCGCATCTGCCACACCGTTGTCCACGCAGGGCCGGCGAAGTAATCCGAGACAGGCACCGAGCTCCTACCGCCGAGCTAGCGATAGCCCGGCGTCACGCCTTGCGGTTCTGGCGTTTGCGCGCGGCCTGCAGCCGGTCGACCCCCGCTACGAACAGATCGACACCGAATTCGAAGTAGCCGTCGGGGTCCTCGCAGGCGGTCAGCGCATCGGCACAAGCGACCAGGTTCGGGAAGCGGTCGGGAGGCAGCGCCGCGAGCGCATCCCGCTTTGCCGACCGGACGTCCTGGCGTTCGGCCGCGGGAACCGCTGGCTCCGCGCCGGCCTGCTGGCTGACCAGCATGATCGCCGTCTGCATCGCCGTTCGCGCGACGTCGCCCGCCTCGGTGTTCGAGAACCCAGCAGCGCGCAGCATGCCGAGGACGTCCTCGGCGAGCTGGCGTCCCGCTGCGCACTGCAGCACTCGCGGCCCGGCCAGGTGCGCGGACGCGGGATGGCGGCGCAGCGACTCGACCAGGGACATGACGACGGACCGCAACCGCTGACCCCACGGGCCCGAGCTGGCCAGGGGCGGCACGTCGTCGAAGAACCGGTCGCCCATCGCCGCGAGCAGTTCGTCCTTGTTCTGGACGTGCCAGTACAGCGCCATCGGGGTGACGCCGAACTCCTTGGCGATTCTGCGAATCGTGATCGCGTCGGTGCCTTCGGTGTCGGCGATCGCGAGCGCCCGATCCACGATCGTCTCGCGGCTCAGCTCGGTCCGCGCGGCCGTCCTCGTATTCACGGTTGACAACTATACACAGTAGAGGTTAGCTATACGATGTAAATGTACATCGTATAGGAGACGAGATGCGCAGGACCTGGACACTCATCGCGGTAAGCCTGGCGACCTTCATGACCTATCTGGACAACAACATCGTCAACGTCGCGATCCCGGCCATCCAGCGCGACCTGAATCTGACCACGGCCGGCCTGGAGTGGGTGGTGAGTGCCTACATCCTTGTGTTCGCGAGCCTGTTGCTGGCCAGCGGGCGGCTCGCGGACCTGTACGGCCGCAGGCGGCTGTTCACCCTCGGCCTGACGATCTTCACCGGCGCGTCCTTCGCCGCGGGCCTGGCCGGCAGCGACTCCGCGCTGATCGCTGCCCGCGCGGTACAGGGCCTGGGCGCCGCGCTCGTCACGCCGACCACCCTCGCCATCATCTCGGCCACCTTTCCCGACTCGCGCGAGCGCACTCGGGCCGTGGGTCTCTGGAGTGCGGTCGGCGCGCTCGGACTCGCCCTCGGGCCACTGCTCGGCGGCCTGCTCAGCCAGCACTTGTCGTGGAGTTGGATCTTCTTCGTCAACGTCCCGGTCGGCCTCGTGACCATCGTGCTGGGCGGATGGGCGATCGAACCTGACGCCGCCGCCGACAAGTCCCGGACCATCGACCTCCCCGGCCTCGTGCTCTCTGCCCTTGGACTGTTCGCGCTGACCTACGCACTGATCGAGGGACACGACCGCGGCTGGACCTCCGCCCCGATTACGCTCGCCTTCGCCGTCGCGCTCGTCGCCCTTGTCACGTTCACGCTCGTCGAGCGGCGGTCAAACGATCCGATGGTCGACGTCCGCCTCTTCGCGAACCGGGTGTTCTCCGGCGGCATCGTCGCGATCGTCATGTGGGGCTTCGGGCTGTTCGGCATCTACTTCTTCACCTCCATCTACCTGCAGGACGTTCTGGGCTTCTCAGCCACGGAAGCCGGCGCTGCGTTCGTGCCGATGGCCCTGCTGATGGTGATCGGCTCGATCGCGGCCGAGCGGGTGGCGGCGATTATGGGCGCGCACCGCTCCGTCGGTCTGGCGATGTTGCTGATGGCGGCCGGTATGGCGTCCCTGACCGTGCTCGGGAGGGACTCGTCGTTCCTGGCCCTGATGCCCAGCTTCGCCCTCGTCGGTGTCGGCGGCGGACTGTCGGTGCCGCTGACCGCGATGATCCTCGGCGCCATGCCCCAGGCGCAGGCGGGCGTCGCGTCCGGGATCTTCAACGCCTCTCGGGAGGTTGCCGGATTGCTCGGCATCACCGTGATCGGCGCGATCCTCGCCGCGCGGCAGAGCGCGGTCGCGCGGGCCGGCCATGCACCCCTCGACGCGTACCTGTCCGGTTACCGGCTCGGGTTGATCGTGGCCGCGGTCCTGGTAGCCGCGGGCGGGGTCGCGGCGTTCCTCGCCCTCCGCCAGGGAGGCCAGCAGCTCCCGCCGGCCGAGGACATCGAGCCGGAACTGGTGCTCGCGAGCTGATCCGCCCGTCACCCCTCCGTACGGTGACCCGCGCGCCAGGCCGCCCATGCCCTGGAGATGTTCCGGCGGCGGAGCCACGTCGCGCCGCCGCCGGACGTCAGGACTGAGCTCCCCGCTCGTAGATTATCTCCAGGCCGTCCTCGTCGTCCCACTGCTCGCCGACCTCGACGAAGCCGTACTGCGACGCGAGTTGGTAGGAAGCGACGTTGTCAGGACTGATCGTCATCCGCACGATGCGCACCCGCGGCTCGCGGGCCGCGCGCTGAAGCAACGCCTCCAACGCGGCCCGGGCATACCCGCGCCGCCGGTAGTCCGGGAGAACCGCGTACCCGATCTCGACCATCCCCGCCAGGTCAGGAGGTCCGTGGTAGCCAGCTCGACCGACGGCCACCTGCTGCTGCGTGTCCCAGATGAGACCGGTGACCCAATCGGCGCTGGCGGGATCTCGCCGAACCTGCTCATGGCGCATCCGCCATACCGTTCTCCATGCGGGGCCGGCGAAGTAGACCGAGAGAGGCACCGGGCTCGCCGCATTGGCGGCCGCCAGATCGCCATCGGCCAGGGCGCGGAACGCCGGCGCCGTCAGCTGCACGATGCGCACCTGTCTCCTGGTACGCCGACCAGGACCTTCATTCGACCGCACAGCGCTCACCGGGCGACCATGCCACCGCGACCCGCGCAGCCGCAGGCGAATTTCGGGCTACCGGAGCGTGACCGTCGGAGGCTCATCCGGCGGTTCCGTCGACGTGTTCGGTGTCTGGCCGGTCGGCTCCGCTTCAGAGGTGTCGTTTTTGATCTTCATCGTCTCGTCGACGGGGTAGGTGGCGGGCGGGACGCGGTAGGCGTGTCCGGTGGGCGAGGTCCAGACGACCGTGCCGTCCGGTTCGCGGGTGACTTCCCAGCCTGCTTCGTGGACGCCATAGTGGATGGGTTCGCAGGCGGCGACGATGTTGGTGGCGTTGGTCTGCCCGCCTCGGCTCCACCATTGGACGTGGTGCAGGTCCGATTTCGCGGCCGGTCGTTCGCAGCCGGGGGCTCGGCAGGTGCGGTCCCGGGCGATGACGTACTGGGCGAGGTCGGCAGGGGGCTCGTAGGTGGTGCGGCCGTAGTCGACCAGATGGCCGAGTTCGTCGGTGACGAGGCGTCGCCAGGTTCCGGACGGGTCGGCCGCCAATCTGCGGGCGAGGTCGGCGGGGATCGGGCCGTGGCCGTCGATCTCGCCGGGTTGTTCGTCCATACCCAGCAGCGTGGACAGCGCGACTGATACCTGGATCTGGGGACGGAGCCCGTGATACCGAGGCGCCTGCGCCCCCGACCGGGTCGCTACGCCCGCGTCCATTTTGATCTTCACCCCGGTGCCCAGGTGGGACGCCTCGCCAGTGCCGTCGTCCGTCGTGTCCTTTTTGATCTTCACGCCGGCGTCCGCGTCGCCGTTGAGGTAGTCGGCGCAGATCTGCACCAGTCCGTCCGCCCGGCGTTGGGCCTTGGTGCGCGGGTCACCTGCGGTCTTGATCTGGTCGGCTTTCGCGTCTACGGCGGCGGCGACGGTGGCGGCGCCTTCGGCCGGCAGCGGCGCGCCGAGGTAGGCCATGCCGTTGTCTTGAGGGATGACCCAGACGTCGCGATCTTCGGCCGCGCGGGCGGCTTTCTCGGCGGCGCTGCGCGGGTCGGCCGCGATCCCGGCCCGCCGAAGCTTGCGCCGGAAGGCGGCCATCGTCGGCCCCGGGTCACTGATCCGCTCGGGCTCGGGCAGGACCGCTGCCTCGACCTCGCGGGCGGCGGTGTCGTCCAGGGTGCGGACGGTATCGACGACCGCGGACGCGTGCCGCGCCGTCAATCGGCCCTGTTCCAGCGCGGCGAGCGTGTCCGGCAGCCGATGCACCAGATCGGTCGCGGTGTGGATCCTCGCTTGCGCACCGGTGACCGATTCGGCGAGCGCGGTCTTGACGTCCTCCTTCGCCCACTGGCGGTCCAGTTTCGGCGCCGGAGCCCCGGCGTGGGGTTCGTCGATCAGGGCGGCGATCATCCGGGTCTGCAGCGCCGCGGCCCAGGCCTGCAGCCGTTCCAGCCCGACCAGCGCGTCCACCCGCCCGGCCTGCGACAGGCGCGCGGGATCCAGCTGCGCGAGCACACCGGCGGTGGCAGAGCCCGGAGTCACGTTCACCGTCCAGGCCGCCGCCGAATCCGGGTGCAGCCGCACCTCCCACACGTTCGGCACATGCGCGAACGCGTCCGACCGATCGAACTCCACTGCTTGACTCACACCGTCAAAGTAGCTGCAGGGTCTGACAGTTTCGCCGGACGATTCGCTATATCCACAAAGGGAATCCCGTCCATTTTGATCTTCATGTCGAGACACCGGACGACGCTGGAACGAACGCCGGCAACGGAAGGTACGTGAAGATCAAACCGTCCGCCGTCGCCGCCGACGAAGCGCAACCACAACGAGACCGCATCCCGGCAACGCAACGCGCGCGAAGATCAAACTGTCCCCGTCGCTGCCGACGAAAGCGGATCACAACAAGACCGCAACCCGGCAGCGCAAGGAGAGCGAAGATCAAACTGACCGCTGCCGCTGCCGACGAAGGGAGATCACAGCGGAACCGCATGACGGCAGCACGACCTAGACGAAGATCAAACTGACCGACCGCCGGCCCAGAACCCGGCTGATCAACAGCGCCCGGTGGCCGCCCTGGCAGCCATTTCCGACTGCTGATCACGGGGTGAGCGGCGGCGCAGGTCAGCCAGGCGGTCGGCAACCCAGCGGCAGCGCTACGCGAGTGAAGATCAAACCGGCCGCCGACGGCACCGGCCCGACAGCGCCGGGACGGCGCGCGTTACCGTTGACGTACCGGTTCTCTCACCGCTCACCCGAACGGGGCTCCCCAACACATGAAGCGCCTTGCGCCCGCGCGCGCACTCGCCGCCGTGCTCGTCCTGCCCGCCCTGGCCCTCACCGCCTGTGGGTCGTCCGGATCCAGCGGCAGCCCGAGCACGAGCGGCAGCCCGGCCACGGGCGCCGGCACCAGCACGTCCACCGCGAGCAGCCCCGTCGGCACCAGCACGAGCGTCCCGGGCGCGAACACCGACGTCGGCATCAAGGTCGACCCGAAGTTCGGCGGCTCACCGGCGCTGACGATCCCGGACGGACCAGCCCCGAAGCAGCTCACCCAGCAGGTCTTGACGAAGGGCAGCGGTCAGCCGATCAGCAAGGGCGACCTGCTCGTCGCGAACTACGCCGGCGAGACCTGGGCGCCCAAGAGCGGCAAGCCCAACGTGTTCGACAGCTCGTTCTCGCGCGGCGAACCGGCGGCGTTCGCGATCGGCACCGGCAAGGTCATCGCCGGCTGGGACAAGACGCTGGTGGGCAAGAAGCTCGGATCGCGCGTCCTGCTGACGATCCCGCCCGCGGACGGCTACGGCAGCAGCGGCCAGCCGAGCGCGAAGATCAGCGGCACGGACACCCTGGTGTTCGTCGTCGACCTGGTCGCTGCGTACCCCTCCGGCGCCTCGGCTCCGGGAACCGCGGTCGGGCACCTGCCGGTGGCCCTGCCCAAGTTCACCAACGTCCCTGCCAAGGAACCGAAGATCACCAGCACCAAGGGCGTCAGCGCGCCGAAGAAGCCGCAGTCCACCCTCGTGGTCAAGGGCAGCGGCCCGAAGATCGACTCCGGCAAGACGCTGGTCATGGAGTTCGTCGAGGCGCCGATCGGCAGCAGCGGCGGCAGCCAGTCGACGTGGCAGGGCGCGCCTCAGGTCGCGTCCGCGCAGAACGTGCTCGGCGTCGCCGATGCACTGAAGGGCCAGCGCGTCGGCAGCCGCGCGGTCGTGCTCCTGCCGGCGACCGCAGCAGTTCCCGGCAGCGCCACCCAGCAGGCGCAGCCCGCCCAGCCCGCGCAGGTGCTGATCGTGGACGTCGTGGGCCAGTTCTGATCAGCGCAGCTCGCTAGACCGGCTCGGGCACGGCCACGGGCGGACGCACCCAGCGCGCCCGGGTCGCGCGCCACGCGGTCCGCACCCCGTACACCGACCAGGCGCAGCCGACGAGGATCGCGACGGCCACAATGCCGTCCAGCCACCAGTGGTTGCCCGTCACCACGACGACGAACACGGTGATCACCGCGTGCGCCGGTCCGAGCCAGCGCCACCGGCTCGGGCTGATCCGCCACGCGTAGTACCCGACGAGCGTGGCCCATGCCACGTGCACCGACGGCATCGCGGACAGCTGATCGATCGGCAGACCGTTCGCGTAGACCGACTGGTGGTACAGCATCGCGGTGTCGACGATGCCGGGCAGCATCCGCGGCGGCGCGACCGGCATCAACTGCACCAGCAGGCAGCCGAGCGTCGTCCAGGCCATCACCTGGCGCACCGGCCGGTAGCTGTCCCGGTGCCGGACGAACAGCCAGACCAGGAAGATCAGCATCACGGTCATGTGCATCGTCGCGTAGTACAGGTTCGCACCCTCGACGACGAGCCGCGCGTGCAGCACCGCGTGCTGCACGGCGTGTTCGGACGGCAGGCCGACGTCGTGCTCGAAGCGCTGGATCCATCGGGACCGCGCCATCGCGCCCGAGGTTCCGGTGACCGACAGCTTGCCGGCCAGCTGCCACAAGCCGTACAGGAATCCGATCACTGCCGTCTCGCGTGCGAACGCACCCACCGCCCGCATCCGACGCTCGCGCGCCAGCGCCAGCCCCGCCCCGGCGACGGCGAGTGCGGCGGCGGCCTCCCAGGACTGCTCCCAGCTGAGCCCGACCGTCTGCACCGCTCCACTATGCCCGAGCCTGCTGCCGAGCCGGGCCGCAACGGCCGGGTACCGGTTCAGGATGTGCCTGATTTGGGTAACTGGCTGGCATGGCTTTGTTGATCGCGGTCGTGCTGATTCTCTCGGCCGCAGTCGGCGCGGGTGAGCTGGTTCGCCTGGTCATCACCCGCATGCTGACCGCGACCACGACACCGCAGCGGGTGCGCGTGCGCGGCGACGTCTGAGCGCCACCGGGACGCGCTCCACAGTTCAACATCAAGTAGACCGGGGTTTCGGCGAGCCGATTTCGCGCGGCGTCGGCTAATGTCGGTGCGGCACTCGAACAGCGCTGAACCGTAGCGACCTCGAGGCGCGCGGGCGGAGAGCCTCATGGTCGAAACTGTGCGACGGACGCGTCACATAGACGACATGGACGCACGTCCCTCGGGTGCGCACGCATCGCGCCGCCGCGCTCGTCCCCAGCGGCTGCCACTTAGCCGATTCAGCTTCGTGCTGCTCGTGGTGCTGCTGATCGGCACCGGTGGCCTGTCCTGGTCGACCTACAGCGTCAACGAGCACAACGAGAACCGCCTGCTGGCGCTGCAGACCAAGCAGGCGGCCACGGTCCTGCAGGCGATCGTCCCCTCCCTCCAGACGCCGCTGGCCTCCGCCGCGGAGATCGCCGCTACCAGCAACGGCAGCGCCGTCCGGTTCACCAGCTACATCAACAGCTACGTGGGCAAGCCCGGCGGCAATGCCTCATTCGTCTCTGCGTCGCTGTGGCGCATGGACGGACGCAGCCCGCGGCTGATCACGTCCGTCGGGCAGGACCCGGAGCTCGTCGCGCACCCCACGCAAGAGCGGGCGTTCCTGGGCCGCGCCGCGACAGCGCCCGCGTTCGACGTCCTCGGCCCGCTCGGCACGGACCAGCCGCGGCTCGGCTTCGCGTACGCATCGGCCGGCCGTCCCACCTATGTCGTCTACGCCGAGAGCGCCCTGCCGCGTGGCCGGCGCGCGCCCAGCCAGCCGGATTCCGCGTTCGCCGAGCTGCATTTCGCGATGTACCTCGGCAGGTCGACGACGCCTGCGGCATTGATCGAGGCCAACACCGACCAGCTGCCCATTCCCGGCCACACAGCGCGGGCGACCGTCTCCTTCGGCAGCGGAGTGGTCACGCTGGTCGCGGCCCGGGCCGGGCAGCTCGGCGGCACGCTATCGGAGACGCTGTGGTGGATCGTCGCACTGGTCGGCACCGCGCTGGCGGTCACGTCCGCGGTTGTGGCCGAGAGCCTGCAACGCCGGCGGCGGGCAGCGGAGCGGCTGACGGTCGAGGTGCGCAGCCTGCTCAGCGAGCAACGCGGCATCGCCGAGACGCTGCAGCACGCGCTGCTGCCGCAGCGGATCCCGGACATCGCCGGGCTCGAGCTCGCGGTGCGGTACATCCCCGGCGTCGACGGCATCGACATCGGCGGCGACTGGTACGACCTGATCGAGCTGGACGATCACCGTGTCTTCTTCGTGGTGGGCGACGTGTCCGGCCGAGGGGTGGCATCCGGCTCGGTCATGGCGTCGTTGCTGTTCGCGATCCGCGGCTTCGTCAGCGAAGGCTACGGCCCCGCGGAGGTCCTCGACCGGCTCAGTGGGCTGCTGGACGTCGGACGCGATCAGCACTTCGCGACCGTGGTGTGCGGCATCGCGGACATCGAGCGGCACGAGATCACGCTGGCCAGCGCTGGACACCTGCCCCCGTTGCTGCTCGGCGAGCACGGCAAGTTCGTCAGCGAGTTCGTCCAGGTTCCGACGGGCCCACCGATCGGGGTGCGGCGCGGCGAGCGGTATGCCGCCGTCACGACAAGTGTCCCGCCTCATGCGACGTTGCTCGCCTACACCGACGGGCTGGTCGAGCGCCGCGGCGAGAGCCTGGACGCCGGGCTGCGCCAATTGCACACCTCGGCACTCGGATCGTCCGGTCGGCTGGAGGACATGTTGAGCACGATCGTGGCGGAGTTGGCGCCATCGGGCTCGGGCTGCTTCGATGACGACACAGCGATATTGGGGGTCCGATGGCAGAGCTGACGGGTGAGGCGCACAGCGCGAGCATGGCCGTGTCCGAATCGGTCGAGGTCGACGGCACTGTCGTGCTTGCCCTCAGCGGCGAGATGGACCTGTCCACGGTCAGCGCGCTGCACGAGGCTGTGCAGGACGCGATCAGCCGCAAGCCCCGCACGCTCGCATTCGACCTGGCCGGGCTGACCTTCATGGACAGCTCGGGAATCGCAGCGCTGCTCTCTGCCATCGGCGCGGTGGACACCGTCCAGGTGCGGAACCCCTCCGGCATCGTGCGCCGGGTCATCGAACTGTCCGGCCTCGCACAGACCTTTGGCCTGTCCAGCGCAGCCGGCTGAGCAGCCACGTCCCGAACGCCGCACCGGACACGAAGCCGACCCCGAAGATCGTCGCGCCTGTCGCGGCTGGCCCAGGAACCGGTGACGGCGCCACGTCCGCACCGTTCACGTCCTGCTGGACGATCTCCGGCACGTCCGCCGCGGCGACCCGCTCGTCGGTGAGCACCGACATCCACGCGGCGCAGAACAGCATCCAGCGCGCGACCAGTTGGATCCAGATCAGGATCGCGACCGGACTCGCGAACGGGCCCGCCGTCGGGCTGCTGGCCGACCGCTTGATCGTGTACGTGCCGGCGATCTTCAGGACCTCGAAGCCTACGGACGCGAGCAGCGCCCCCTTGAGCACGACCCGGGTCGGGACCTCCGCCCCCGGCAGGCGGACGAGCAGCCAGCTGAAGATGATCATGTCGCCGACCAGCGCCAGTGCCAGGCCGACGACGGTGACCAGCGTCTGCGTGCCGGGCTTGCCGTCCAGCGCGAGCGCCCCCACGAGCTTGTTGCTCAGCGCGGTTCCGCCTGCCGTGAGGGCCAGCGAGACGATCAGTCCGAGCGCGAGACCGGCCAGGACCATGAGGTTCCACACCCGAGCGAGAATGAAGTTGTGACCCTTCGGCTTGCTCCCCCACACCGCCTCCACGGCGGCCCGTAGGTTGCCGATCCAGCCGAGACCGGTCAGCAGCACGCCGGCGAGACCGATGATCCCCACGCTGGTGCGCGCCTTGATCGCCGTCGAGATCGACTTATTGAGCGTGGTGCCGAGTTGGCCCGGGACGTTCGCGGTGACCCGGTCGAACAGGCTTTGCAGCGTCTGCGGGTGCGAGTGGAGCACGTAGCCGGTGATCGAAACAGCAAGCAGGATAAGGGGAAACAGCGCGAGGAAGCTGAAGTATGTGATCGCCGCGGCGTACTGGCTTCCGTTGTTCTCCTGCAGCCGCTGCCACGCCTGCGCGGTGTGCCGGACCCACCTGCGCCGCGCCTTCAGGCGACGCCACCGCACGGTGATCGCGTCCTTGATGCGGGGGATCCGGCTGAATCGCCAGAGCCGCGTGAACAAACCGGGCCGCTCCGGCTCGTCAAGCGGCTTCGCGGTCACTCGTACTGCTTACCCCATGCCGATCGCGCGGTCACCCACCGGTGTTGTCGGCGCCACCGAGCAGGTACTCGGTGCGCCATTGCCAGCGGCTGTCCGCGTCACGTGAGAACAGCACGAAGTGGTTCACGGGGAAGCGCGCCACGAAGTCGGACAGCCCGTTGAACGCGCGGTCGAGGCCGGCGTCGTCGATGTCCTGCGCGACGGTGACGTGCGGGTGGTACGGGAAGTCCAGCGCGCGCTGCAGGGGGCCGGTGCGCACGGCTCGTTCGAGCAGTTCGCAGTTCGAAAGCCCTTGCGCCACCTGCACGAACACGACCGGCGACACCGGACGGAACGTGCCCGTGCCGGACAGGTGCATGACGAACGGGCGGCTCGCGCGTGCAGCAGAGGCCAGGTGCGCTTCGATCTCGACCATCCGCTCAACCGGCACCGGCGTGGGCGGCAGCAGCGTGACGTGCGGCCAGATCAGGTCAGCCGACGGATCCCCGACGTCGCGGCGCCAGTTCGTCAGCACGGTGGCGTGCGGCTGCGGTATCGCGATCGCGACCCCGAGGGTGATCACCCCGGCGTCGCCGCTCCCGCTCGCTGCGCCAGCGGTCACCCGTCCGCCTTCCGCGGCGCGAGGAAGCCGACCCGCTCGAAGACCTCGGCGACGGTCCGGGATGCCACCTCGTCCGCGTGAGCCGCGCCCGCGGCCAGGATCCGGTCCAGCTCGGCCGGATCGTCGAGCAGCTCGCGGGTGCGCTTCGCGATCGGTTCGGTGAACGCGACGACCGCATCGGCCACGGCCACCTTCAGGGCGCCGTAGCCCTGCCCGCCGAACTCGGCCGCCGCCGCCTCCGGAGTGCGGTCCGTGACGGCGGCCAGGATCGTCAGCAGGTTGGACACCCCCGGCTTGGCCGTCGGGTCGTAGCGGATCTCGGTCTCGGTGTCGGTGACCGCGCGCTTGAGCTTCTTCACGATCGCGGCCGGATCGTCCAGCAGGTTGACCGTGCCCGCGTCCCCGAGCGATTTGCTCATCTTCGCGGTCGGTTCCTGTAGGTCGTAGATCTTCGCCGTCTGTTTCGGGATGAACGCCTCGGGCACCGTGAACATCTGGCCGTAGCGCGAGTTGAACCGCTGCGCGAGGTCGCGGGTGAGCTCCAGGTGCTGCCGCTGGTCCTCCCCGACCGGGACCGCATCAGCCTGGTAGAGCAGGATGTCCGCGGCCATCAGCACCGGGTACGTGAACAACCCGACGGTGATGCTCTCGGTGCCGCCGCGCGAGGACTTGTCCTTGAACTGCGTCATCCGGCCGGCCTCGCCGAATCCGGTGATGCACTCCAGCACCCAGGACAGCTGGGTGTGGCCCGGGACGGCGCTCTGCGCGAACAGCGTGCACCGCTGCGGGTCGAGGCCCGCGGCGAGCATCTGCGCCGCCGACGCGCGGATCCGGGCGCGGAACACGTCCGGCAGCGGCGGGTCCAGGGTGATCGCGTGCAGGTCGACCACGCAGTAGAACGCGTCGTGCGTCTCCTGCAGCGACACCCACTGCTTGAGCGCGCCCAGGTAATTGCCGAGGTGGAACGACTCGGACGTCGGCTGGATCCCGGAAAAGACGCGGGGACGTTGTGCGGTACTCATGATGCGCCCGATTCTCCCATCTGCGACGGCGCGGAATTCGGCGGCGTCACGGGCTCGCGCGGCGGCGTGATCTGCACTCGAGCGGCACGGCGGCCCTCGACCTCGACGATCTCCAGCCGATAGCCGGCACACTCGACTACGTCACCGGCGCGGGGCAGCCGTCCGAGCTGCGCCATCAGGTAGCCACCGAGAGTCGCGTACGGCCCCTCGGGCAGCGCCAGACCGGATGCCTCGGCGACCTCGTCCAGGTTCCGCTTGCCGTCGACCTCGACCGCGCCCCCGGGCAATTCCCGCGCCGGCGCGACGGCCTCGTCGTACTCGTCGCGGATCTCGCCGATGACCTCCTCGATCAGGTCCTCGAGGGTGACGATGCCGTCCGTGCCGCCGTACTCGTCGACGACGATCGCGAGGTGATGACCCTCCCGGCGCATCTCCGACAGCGCCGCCAACACCCGTTTCGAGCCGGGCATCGCCTTCACCGGCCGCGTCACGTCGCGCACGGTGCGATCACGCTCGGTGCGCGAGTCGGACAGCAACAGGTCGCGGATGTGGACGAAACCGATCACGTCGTCGTGCCCGCGCCCGACGACCGGGTAGCGCGAGTGCGTGGACTCGGAGGCGGTGCGCGCGGCACGGCTGATCGTCGACCCGGCCTCCAGGAACGTGACGTCGGTGCGCGGCACCATGACCTCGTCGATCGAGCGCTCCCCCGCCGCGAATACCTCGTCGATCAGCCGCCGCTCGTCGAACGTCAGCGATTCGTGGGCCGCCACCAGCCCGCGAAGCTCGTCCGCACTGATCGGTTCCCGGCCCGCCGTCGGATCGCCGCCCAGCAACCGCACCACGCCGTCCGTGGACTTCGACAACAACCAGATGACCGGACGGAACGCGCCGGCGATCCGGTTCAGCGGCGGGGCGAACAGCTTTGCGCTGGCCTCGGTGCGCTGCAGCGCCAGGCGCTTGGGCGCGAGCTCGCCGATCACCAGCGTCACAAAGGAGATCACGAGCGTGACGCCGACGATCCCTACCACGCCCGACACGGTCTTGCCCCAGCCCTGGTCGACGAGGAAGTCCTTGACCTGGTCGGAGATCGTGACCGCGCCGAACGCGCTGGACAGCAGCGCCGTGGACGTGACGCCGATCTGGACGGCGGCGAGGAACCGGTTGGGGTCGGCGGTCAGTTTGGCGACAGCGGTCCCGCGCCAGCCGGACTCCGCGAGCGCCCGCACCTGCCCCTCGCGCAGCGAGACGAGCGAGATCTCGGCCGCGACGAACAGGCCCTCGATGGCGATCAACACCAGCACTATGGCGATGTTGATCAGTAGCTGTGCGGGCACGTCTGCAAAGTCTACGAACTGCGCCGAAGCTGGGCGGTGTTCGCGATCGGGGCGCTGCCGCGCAGCAGGGTGCGCACGACGCGGCCGGGCGCGTCCCACATCGGCACGTGCCCGACGCCGCGCAGCATCAGGTGCTCCGCATCCGGAAGGAGCTCGCGAGCGACGGCGGCCTGCCACGGCGGCAGCACCAGGTCGCGCGCGGCCCAGGCGATGGTCACCGGGACGCCGTCCGGGATCGCGTCGGTGAACGGGGTTGCGGCGGCGAGCAGCAGCTTCAGTGCCGGACGGGCGTAGTCAAATGCGCGGACGTCGCCGAGCGCCTGGTCCGCGCTGACCCGACTGGGGTGGGCCATCAGGATGCCGTAGATCAACTTGCGGCCGGCGCTCGTGCGCGCGAGCCGCTCGGTGCGCGGGCCCAGCCGCTCGGCCAGGTGGCTCGCGGACAGGAACAGCTTGCGGGTGTACGCGAACTCGGCCTCGGTACGCCAGAACCCGGCCGGCGAGAACGCGGTCACGCTGCGGGCGTCGCCGCGGGCACCGGCCTCGAGCGCGACGCGCCCGCCGAGCGAGTAGCCGGCGACGTGCGGGCGTACCAGATCCTGGTCGGCCAGGAAGTCCCGGAACAGCGCGCTGATCACCTCGGTGACGGACCGACCGTCCGCCTCGAGCGGTGGCGACTGGCCATGCCCCGGCAGGTCGACCAGGATCACCTCGCGCTGCTCGGCGAGCCGGTCGAGCACCGGATACCAGGCCTGGCGCCGGTGCGTGACGCCGTGGACGAGCACCAGCGGTTCGCCGCTGCCGTGCCGTTCGCTCGCAAGCATGCGGCCGACGCTACCGGTAACGGCCCACGCGAGTGGCGCGTTATCCCCTCCAGTGGCGCGAAATAACGCGCCACTGGGCACCTAAACGCGCCACTCGCGTGGAATTTCAGGCGGTGAGCAGGTTCAGGGCCGCGTTCAGGGCCGCGCTCGGACGCATCGCGGCGCCGGCCTTCGCCGGATCGGGCTGGTAGTAGCCGCCGATGTCGACGGGCGCGCCCTGCACGCCGTTCAGCTCGGCCAGGATGCTCTGCTCGTCGCGGGCCAGCGCCTCGGCCACCGGCGCGAACTTGGCGGCCAGGTCGGCGTCGGACGTCTGCCCGGCCAGCTCCTGCGCCCAGTACAGCGCGAGGTAGAAGTGGCTACCGCGGTTGTCGAGTTCGCCCGCCTTGCGGCGCGGTGACCGGTTCTCCTCCAGCAGCGTGCCGGTGGCGCGGTCGAGCGTCTCGCCCAGGATCCGCGCCTTCGCGTTGCCGGTCTTGTCGGCGAGCATTTCCAGCGACACCGCGAGCGCCAGGAACTCACCTAGCGAGTCCCACCGCAGGTGGTTCTCCTTGACGAACTGCTGCACGTGCTTGGGTGCCGAGCCGCCGGCGCCGGTCTCGAACAGGCCGCCACCGTTCATCAACGGGACGATCGAGAGCATCTTCGCGGACGTGCCCAGCTCCAGGATCGGGAACAGGTCGGTCAGGTAGTCGCGCAGCACGTTGCCGGTGACCGAGATCGTGTCCTCGCCCGCGCGCGCCCGCTCGAGCGTGAACCGGGTCGCGGCGGCCACGTCCATGATCTCGATCTGCAGCCCGTCGGTGTCCAGCTCCGCCAGAGCGGGACGGACCTTCTTCAACAGCTCGGCGTCGTGGGCGCGCGTCTCGTCCAGCCAGAACACGGCCGGAGCCCCGGTGGCCCGCGCGCGCTCCACTGCCAGCTCGACCCAGTTGCGCACCGGAGCGTCCTTGGTCTGGCACAGGCGCCAGATGTCGCCCGCCTCGACCTCGTGCTCCAGCAGCGTCGCGCCGGACCCGTCCACCACGCGCACGGTGCCCGCGGCGGCGATCTCGAACGTCTTGTCGTGCGAGCCGTACTCCTCGGCCTGCTGCGCCATCAGGCCCACGTTCGGCGTGGTGCCCATCGTCGCCGGGTCGAACGCGCCGTGCTCGCGGCAGTGCTCGACCGTCTCGGCGTACAGCGGCGCGTAGGACGAGTCCGGGATGACGAACTTGGTGTCCTGCTGCTTGCCGTCGGCGTTCCACATCTGGCCGGACGTGCGGATCGCCGCGGGCATGGAGGCGTCGATGATCACATCGCTGGGCACGTGCAGGTTGGTGATGCCGCGGTCCGAGTCCACCATCGCGATCGACGGCCCGGCCGCGATCGCCGCATCGACGGCCGCCTTCGCGTCCGGGTGGGCCGACAGCAGCGAGCCGAGCCCGTCGTTGGGGCTCACGTCGGGATAGTTGTCATAGACGTCGCCGACGACGGCGCGCACCGCGTGCCCGAAGATGATCGGGTCGGACACCTTCATCATGGTGGCCTTGAGGTGGACGGAGAACAGCACGCCCTGCTGCTTCGCCTCGGCGACCTGCGCGCGCAGGAAGGAATCCAGCGCGGACTTGCGCATGACGGCCGCGTCCAGCACTTCGCCGGCCAGCGTGGGGGCGTCGGCCCTCAGCACCGTGACCTCTCCGCCGGTGGCAGCCACGTGCTCGATGCGGAAGGTGCCCGCGCGCTCGACGGTCACCGACTTCTCCGAGTGCCGGAAGTCGCCGTCGCTCATGGTCGACACGTGCGACTTCGAGTCCGACGACCAGGCGCCCATCGAGTGCGGGTGCTTGCGCGCGTACGCCTTCACGGACGCGGGGGCGCGGCGGTCGGAGTTGCCCTCGCGCAGCACCGGGTTGACGGCCGAACCCTTGACCTTGTCGTAGCGCGCGCGGATCTCGCGCTCCTCGTCCGTCGCGGGGTTCTCGGGGTAGTCCGGCAGGTCGTAACCGTGCTCGCGCAGTTCGGCGATCGCGGCCTTGAGCTGCGGGACGGACGCGCTGATGTTCGGCAGCTTGATGATGTTTGCCTCGGGCGTGGTCGCCAGCTCGCCCAGCTCGGCGAGCGCGTCGGCCACCTGCTGCTCGGGGCGCAGCCGGTCCGGGAAGTGCGCCAGGATCCGTCCGGCGAGCGAGATGTCGCGCAGCTCGAGCTCCACCCCGGCCGGGGCCGCGAACGCCTCGACGATCGGCAGCAGCGACTGCGTGGCAAGCGCGGGCGCCTCGTCGGTGTGCGTGTAGATGATCTTCATGCGGAGACCTTTCGACGACTCGCTGGCGATATCTCTTGACATCAAGATACCTTGTCCCGCGGCCCCTCAGACACAGGGGCGGCGGGCTGCGCGCCTAGGGTTCCCTGCATGAGCGATACGCGCACCACCTCTAATTCCCCCGGCGGCTACTCCCCCGGCGGCTACGCCCCGATTGCCGGGGGCGCCCCCACTCCCACTGCCGGGGGGACCCCCACTGACGCGCTGGCCGAGTCCTATCTGGACGCGTACGTGGCGCTGAACCCGATCGCGGCCACCAACATGGGCGTGCCGGGTTACGACGACAAACTGCCGGACCTCTCCCCGGACGGGCACGCCGAGCGCGCGCAGCTGCGCCGCGACACGCTGGCCCGGCTGGACGGCGCAACGCCCGAGAGCGCGAACGAACGCATCACCGTCGCCGCGCTGCGCGAGGAGCTGACGATCGCGGAGGCGCTGCGCGAGACCGGCGCCGACGAGTCGGACCTGAACAACATCGCCTCCCCGGTACAGAGCGTGCGCGAGGCGTTCGACCTGATGGCCACCGACACGGCCGACGACTGGGCCACCATCGCGGCGCGCCTGGCCGCCATCCCCGACGCGCTGGCCGGGTACACCACCTCGCTGCGCCTGGCCGCGCAGCGCGGGAACGTCAGCGCGGCCCGTCAGGTGCGCGCCGCGATCACCCAGTCCGAGCGCAACGTCGGCCCGCAGGGCTTCTTCGCCGAGTTCGCAGCGTCCGCCCCGGCCGACCTGCCGGCGTCCGCGCGCGCCGACCTCGACCGCGGCGTCCAGTCGGCGTCCGAGGCGTACGACCGGCTGGCCGGCTTCCTCCGCGACGAGCTGCTGGCGCAGGCGCCGGAGGACGACGCCATCGGCCGCGACGCCTACCCCGCGCACTCGCGCTCCTTCCTCGGCGCCGTGATCGACATCGATGAGACGTACGAGTGGGGGCAGCAGGAGCTCGCCCGCATCGACGCCGAGATGCGCGCGACGGCCGAGCGGATCCTGCCGGGCGCGAGCGTCGCCGAGACCATGGCGCACCTCGACGCCGATCCGTCCCGGCTGATCACCAGCCGTGACGGGCTCGTCGACTGGATGCAGGGCAAGGCCGACGCCGCGATCGCCGCGCTCGCCGACACGCACTTCGACATCCCCGAGCCGGTGCGGCGCATCGAGTGCAAGATCGCGCCGTCCGGCACCGGGATCATCTACTACACCGGGCCGAGCGAGGACTTCTCCCGCCCCGGTCGCATGTGGTGGTCCGTCCCCGACGACGTGAACGAGTTCAACACCTGGCGCGAGCTGACCACCGTCTATCACGAGGGCGTGCCCGGGCATCACCTGCAGATCGGCCAGACCGTCTACCGCAGCGCGCTGCTGAACCGGTGGCGGCGGCTGGCGTCGTGGGTGAGCGGCCACGGCGAGGGCTGGGCGCTGTACTCAGAGCGGCTGATGGCCGACCTCGGCTTCCTGGACGATCCGGCCGACTACCTCGGCATGCTGGACGGCCAGGCGATGCGCGCGGCACGCGTGGTGCTCGACCTCGGCGTGCACTGCCGGCTGGAGGCGCCGGCCGAGGTCGGCGGCGGGCAGTGGACCTACGACAAGGCGTGGGCATTCTTCAGCAGCCACTGCGCGATGCCCGAGAGCATCCGGCGCTTCGAGTTGGAGCGCTACCTCGGCTGGCCCGGCCAGGCGCCGTCCTACAAGATCGGCGAGCGGCTCTGGCTGCAGCTGCGCGACGACGCCCGTGCGAAGGCCGGCGACGCGTTCGACCTGAAGGCGTTCCACCGGGACGCGCTCAACGTCGGCTCGCTCGGCCTGGACGTCCTGCGCGGCGCCGTCCTGGGCGAAATCTGAGGCGTCGGCCGCGTAGCGGGGAATTCTGCGGCGTGTCGCCGTGCTACGGGGGCAAGTGTCAGGCGCGGGTCCTGGCGCGCAGGGCTTTGCGGTCGAGCTTGCCCACGCTGGTCAGCGGCAACTCCTCGAGCAGGTACACCTCGCGCGGGTACTTGACGGCAGACAGGTGCGCGCGGCCGAACTCCCGCAGCGCCGCAGCACTGGCCGTGGCACCGGCCTTCAGCTGCACGTACGCGACGACCTCCTCGCCGTGTTCCGGGTCTCGGCGCCCGACGACCGCGCAGTTGGCGACGTCCGGGTGCTCCATGAAGACCTCCTCGACGTCGCGCGGATAGACGTTGAAGCCGCCCCGGATGATCACGTCCTTGAGCCGGTCGACCACGTACAGGTAGCCGTCCTCGTCGAGGCGGCCGACGTCGCCGGTGTGGAACCACCCGTCGTGGACCGCGCCCCGCTCCGTCCCCGCGTCCGCCGCGTGCCAGTAGCCGGTCATCAGGCTGGGGCTGCGCACGCACACCTCACCGTCGGCGCCGGTGGGCGCGTCGCTGCCGTCCGGCAGTTCGATCCGCAGCTCGACGCCGGGCGCGGCCGGCCCCACGCTGCCGATCCGGTACGCACCCGGCGGGGTGCAGGTCGCCAGGGCGCCGGTCTCGGTGCAGCCGTATCCCTCAGTGATCTCGACGTTCGGCACGCGCCGCGCCCATTCGGCATGCACGTCACGGGGCAGCGGTGCACTGCCGCTGCCGAGGCGGCGCAGCGAGGACAGGTCGCGGTCCTCCAATGGTTGGTCGAGCAGCAGCCGCAACATGGTCGGGACCACCGCACCGGTCTGCACGCGCTCCTGCTCGACGAGCCGCAACCAGGCCGACGGCTCGAACCAGCGCATCAGCACGACCCGTCCAGGGTGCACGGCGTGCAGACCCATCGCCGAGACCATCAGCCCGTACACGTGCGCGAGCGGCAGCGGCACGAGCGCCACCGAATCCTGCTGCTCGGTACCGGCGAGCGTTATCGACCACGCCGAGAAGGACAGCGCGTCGTGACTGAGCACCACGCCTTTGGCGCGCCCGGTGGTGCCGCCGGTGTAGAGCAGCGCAGCCATGTCCGCCGGGTCGCGCGGTGCCAGCGGGCTTTCCGGCCCGTCGGCGAGCTCGTCCAGCGACAGGATGTCCCCGGACGCCGGCCCGGTGACCGCGACGCGCACGTCCAGCCCGGACGCGGCCGCGACCACCTTGGCCAGGAACTCCGGGGTCGTCAGCGCGAGCACGGCGCCGGAGTCGACGAGCACGTGCCGCAGTTCGTCCTCGCTGAGCAGGAACAGCACCGGGGTGACCACCGCGCCGATGCGCCAGATCGCGTGATAGGCGACCAGCACCTCGGGACAGTTCGCCATGCAGACGATCACCCGGTCGCCGGGGCAGACGCCCGCCGCGCGAAGGCCGGTGCCGAGTCGCCGCGACCACGCACCCAGCTCGGCGTTCGTGTACTGCTGCCCTTCGAACAGCAGCGTGCTCTGCCCGCCGAACCGTGCCCATGCCTGCTCGGCGAGCTGCGACAGCGCGGCGCCGGTCGGCTCGGTGAGCATGCTGCTGCGGTCCACGACGATCTCCTATCCGGCGGGGGGCCAGCCGGTGGCGTGAGAGGCTGCCCGGATGAGCGAGCGACAGTTACGTGACCTCGGCCAGGAGCGCTGGTCGCGCAGCGAGACGGTCGGCCTGTGGCGCACGCTGGGCTACGAGCTTCGGGACTGGGACGCCGGCCGCTCGGTCGTCGCGTGGCAGGCCTCGCCGGACTACGGGTTCGGCACACACGCGGGCCACGTCGTGCAGGGCGGTCTGGTTACCGCACTGCTGGACGCGGCGATGGGAGGAGCCTGCTGGACGGTCCTGGACGACCAGCAGATCTTCCTCACCGCTGACCTGCGCGTGGAGTTCCTGCGCAGCTCTCCCGCCGACGCCGAGCTGGTCGCCACCGGCACCGTGGTGCGCGCGACGCAGCGGGTGGTGTTCTGTGCCGGCGAGCTGCACGGCCCGGACGGCGTGCTGCTCGCGACCAGCCGGTGCACGCAGGTCGTGCTGCCCGCCGGTCATCACGCGAACCGGCTGCGCAGCGGCGACGGCCGCACGGACGGCACCGACGCCGATGCCGGCGCGGACGGCGCGGCCCTGGACTGAGTCCAGCGCCGGCCGCCCGCGCCGCGCGATCATGCCGGGCCGGCTCCAGCACTGCCGGCCGACTGCAGCTTGGCGAGCTCGGCCTGCACCCAGGCCTCGTGCTCCTCCTCCTTGCGCTTCGCCTTGCGCGGGTCCCAGAACCCGGCCATCACGAAGATCAGCGGGATGAACACGACCTCGCCGCCGACCGCGATCCAGAAGTAGTGCTGCCACTGCTTCGGTGAATCCGCCGCGGCCTTCTGCACTCCGGGTGCGTTCGCCTGCAGGAACTTCAGCTGCGCCTGAACCTTCGGGTCCTGCAGCGCGGTCCCGTACTTGGCCAGCAGCGCGAACGACTGCGGATCGCTCTGCTGGGCCGAGGCCAGCGCCTGCAGCTTGCTGCCCGCGTCGGCGACCTTGGCTCCGTCCGCCTGGACGACCGCCAGCTGCGCGACCGGGATCGTCGCCAGTTCCTGCAACCGCGCGACGGCCTGCTGTTGCGTGATGCCCAACTTCGTCACGACCTCCTGGACCGCTTTGGCGATCGCCTGCTGGTCGGACGGGTTGGACAGCAGCGTGGCCGCGGTCGCCGGGTCCAGCGCCTGGCCGGCCGCGAGCGCATCCGCGTGCTGCGCGCTCAGCGTGAGCACGGTACCCACGCTCGCGGCGTCCACGCCCGAGATCTCCGACAGCGCCTTGACCTGCGCCTGCTGGTCGTTCGGGTTCGCGGTCAGCGCCGCCTGCGTCGCGGGGTCGATCTTCGCCGCCGTCTGCAGTTGCGTCGCGTACTTGGACGCGGCGGCCTGCACCTTGGGCACGATCGTCGGATCGGCTGCAACGGCCTTGACGGTCGCATTCTCCGAGGCCGTGAGCGACGGGTCTGCGCCGGCGGCCGCAGCCTGCACCGCTGGTCCCTTGTCGACGAGCGTGGTCACCGTGTTCACGATGTGCGGCACGATGAACACCGCGATCGCGATCACGATGCGGATGATCAAGCCCCACACCGCCAGACCGGTCGCCGTCAGCGCGGGGTTACGGCGCTCGACCGTCTCGGTGAAGCTCGCCATCCACGGCGCGTAGGCCACACCGAGCGAGACGGCCAGGCAGACCAGGATCCAGACGAACGTCCCGTAGCTGGTGTGCGGCTCGGTGGCCTTCGTCAAGAAGATGATCGTGAAGACGATCGAGCTGATCGCGCCGACGATCATGAAAGGCTTGCGCACGCGCAGCTTGTCGGAGATGAAACCGACGACGAGCAGGGCGCCGGCGTTGAACGCCCAGTTCCAGTTGCCCAGCGCGTTCGCCTGGGACTGGCTGAAGCCGAAGATCGTCTGGAAGTAGATCGGGAAGAAGCCGACCGCGGTGTAGTAGATGATCAAGAAGATGCTGATCGCGAACGCCGAACCGATGATGTCCAGCTTGAACATCTGGCGGAACGGGTGCTTCAGCGACGCCTCCACGTCGATGCCCTTCGCGCGGGCCTCGATCAGTGCGCGGTCGCGGCTGCTGACCATCAGCTGGTCGCGCAACGACGGAGCCAGCTCGCGCAGCCAGACGGCCGCGATCAGCGCGACCACGACACCGACGATGCCGCAGGCGATGTAGTGGTCCTGCCATGCGGTGCTGTCGCTGGTGTTGCTGACCTGGATGCTCACGACCAGGCTGCCCAGCACCGGGCCGAGCGTCCAGAAGCCCATGGCCGAGGCACGGCCGAGCTGCGGGCTGAAGTCGCGAATCAGGGCTGGCGTGGCGACCAGGATGATGCCCTCGACGAACCCGATCGCCGCGAACAGCACGCCGAAGCCGAGCTTGCTGTGCACCAGCGGAATGCCCACCAGGCAGAGCAGCCCGACGATCATCAAGCCGACGCTGACGATGTTCGCCCGGCCGTAGCGGTCGGCGAGCCCCGCGAGGTAGGAGGCGAGGGCACCGAGGATGTAGGCGACCACGCTGATGTTCACGTAGTACACGAACGACATGTGGTACTCGGCGATGATGTGCGTGGCGACCGCGCCGGCCAAGTAGAACTGGTAATAGAGCACGATCGTCGCGAGCACGACGATGCCGAGGCAGACCACCCGTTGCCCGGTCCCGGGGTAGTGGTGCAGCTCGCGACTCCATCGCGAACGCCGCTGCGGCTGCGGAGCGGACGTTTGCAGATCCGTTGCGCTCATTTGACTCTCCCCGGAGCTGTGATCTGATGCACAGTGTGAACGACCGTTTATATCCGGCAAGCTCACGCGAAGTCAACGACCTCGCCCGCGACACGGCGGAGTTTCTGGACGGGTTCGTCGACCAGCCCGACCTGGCGCACCTCGGCGGCGCGGCGCGGCGCGTGCTCGCGACTGCGGCCGCGCTCTTCTACGAGCGTGGCGCGGCCGGCACGTCCGTCCGCGATGTGACGGCGGCGTGCCGGCTCAGCCCCGGCGCGCTCTACAACCACTTCTCGTCCAAGGACGACCTGCTCTACACGCTGGTGCAGCACGGGCTGACCCGGATGCGCCGGCGTCTGGACGATGCCCTGGCCGCCTGCTCCGACGATCCGCGCGAGCAGTTCGACGCGTTCGTGCGCGCGTACGTGGTGGGCCACCTCGTCGGGCCGAAGCTGGCGCAGGTGACCCGGCGCGAATACCTGCACCTGTCACCGGAACGTTGCGCTGCGGTCATCACCGCCCGACGGCGGTTCCGCGAGCAGCTGGCCGAGATCCTGCGGACGGGTGCGAAGAACGGCGCGTTCGAGTTGATCGGCGGTGACGATGACACCGGGCCGACGGACGGCGCGACCGGCCAGGCGCTGATGGTGCTGGACATGTGCAGCCGGACGAGCGAGTGGTTCGACCCGCACGGACCGTCCGACATCGACGAGCTCACCGAGCGCTACGTGCGCGCGGCCCGCCGACTGGTCGGCGCGCCGCAGGGCTGAGCCCCGCTACCCGCGCACGTCGAGGATTTCGTCCAGCCAGTCATTGCCGAACACACCCTTGGGGTCCCACCGCGCTACCAGCGCCGCGAAATCCGCAACCTGCGGGTAGCGCTGCCGGACGGTCGCGCCGGACATCGTGAACACCTTGGCCCAGTGCGGGCGCGGCTGGAACGGGGCGAGCGCGGCTTCGACTTCGGCAACGGCACGACGGACGGCCGGCTCGTCGAGGATCCAGGTGAAGTGCAGCGCGACGCTGTCGCAGCCGGAAACCGGGCTGAGCCAGAACTCGTCCGCCCGCACGCTGCGCACCTCGGCAACCTGCAGCACCGGGGCGAGCGCCGGACCCAGGTCGGCCATGGCGCGCACGGCGGCCGGCCCGTCCGCACGCCGCACGAAGAACTCCGACTGCAGTTCGCGGCCGGCGCTCGGCGTGAACTCCAGGCGGAAGTGCGGCAACCGGGCGTACCAGGGACCCGGGGCGCCGAGCTGCTCGGTGGCCGCCTGGCTGTCGCCGTCCGGCAGCGGATGCTGGGGCCGATCGGCGCGCTGCCCACCGAGCCATTGCTGCGGCAGCGCGGGCTCGTCGGTGCGTTGCTTGGCCCAGATCTGCGTGCGGCCGCCGCGCCGCCAGTCGGTGAACATGCTGACGCTGTACGCGGCGGCGAGGACGTCCTCGAGGCGCTCGGCGGCCGCGCTCAGGTCGACACCGACGTAGGCGGTCTGGGCTACCTCGAAGGCGGGCTCGAGGTCGAGCGTGAGCGCGTGCACCACACCCAGGCGCCCGAGCGAGACGGCCGCCGCGGCGAAGTCCGGAGCGCCACGGGACACGGTCACGAGTTCGCCGGACGCGGTCACCAGTTCCAGCTCGCGAACGCTCGCGGCGAGCCCGCGGTTGGCGTTGCCCGAACCGTGCGTGCCGGTGGCGATGGCGCCGGCCACCGTCACGTGCGGCAACGACGGCAGGTTGGGCAGCGCGAACCCGGCTCGGTCGAGGGCGCGGACGATGTCGCCGTAGCGCAGCCCGCCGGTGATCCGGACACGCGCGGCGCTGGTGTCCACCTCGATCTCCGGCGCGAGCCCGCTCAGGTCGAGCAGCACTCCGGTGGTGTCGGCGATCCGGTTGAACGAGTGCCCCGCGCCGACGACCCGTAGCCGCTCGGCCGCTGCGACCTCGGCCTGCAGCTGGTCAAGGTCGGCCGGACGCGCCACCCGGGACGCGCCGAAGGTGATGTTGGCTGCCCAGTTCGTTCGCGTCATGCGCATAGTCTTCTTGGCCCGCTAGCAGGTGGTTCGCCGGGGTGTTGCCCTGCTACGGGGCCGAGCCGATCAGATCAGGCCGAGCGACTTGACGGCGTCGCGCTCGTCGCCGAGCTCGCCGACGGACGCGTCGATCTTGCTGCGCGAGAACTCGTTGATCTCGACGCCCTGGATGATCTCCCACTCGCCGTTCACGGCGCGGCACGGGAACGAGCTGATCAGGCCCTCGGGCACGCCGTAGGAGCCGTCGGAGACGACCGATGAGGACGTCCACTCCGTGCCGTTCACCCAGTCGTGCACGTGGTCGATCGCGGCGTTCGCGGCGGACGCGGCGGACGATGCGCCCCGCGCCTCGATGATCGCCGCGCCGCGCTTGGCGACGGTCGGGATGAAGGTGTCCTTGAGCCAGGACTCGTCGACCTGCTCGGCGGCACTGCGGCCGTTGACCTGCGTCGTGTAGAGGTCGGGGTACTGGGTGGCCGAGTGGTTGCCCCAGATCGTCATCTTCTCGATGGCGGTCACCGGCACGTCCAGCTTCGCGGCGAGCTGCGAGAGCGCGCGGTTGTGATCGAGGCGGGTCATCGCGGTGAAGCGGTTCGCCGGCACGTCCGGAGCGTGCTGCTGCGCGATGAGCGCGTTGGTGTTCGCCGGGTTGCCGACGACGAGGACCTTGATGTCACTCGCGGCGTGGTCGTTGATCGCCTTGCCCTGCGGGCCGAAGATGCCGCCGTTGGCCTCAAGCAGGTCGCCGCGCTCCATGCCTGCCGTGCGCGGGCGGGCGCCGACCAGCAGCGCCACGTTGGTGCCGTCGAACGCGGTCTTCAGGTCGTCGGTGATGTCGATGCCGGCGAGGGTCGGGAAGGCACAGTCGTCCAGCTCCATCGCGGTGCCCTCGGCCGCCTTGAGTGCGGGCGTGATCTCCAGCAGGCGCAGCCGGACCGGAACGTCCGGACCGAGCAGCTGCCCGGACGCGATGCGGAACAGCAGCGCGTAACCGATCTGACCGGCGGCGCCGGTGACGGTGACGGTGACGGGAGAGACGGAGTTGGCCATGGCCCGGAGGTTACCTCGCCGGGTTTAGCCCTAATCCAGCCGGATGGCCAGCACGAGAATTCCGACACCCAGCGCCCAGTAGAAGAACACGTCGATCCAGCGGGCGCGCACTTCCAGCAATCCCGCGCGCGGGACGCGGAGCACCAGCCGCAGCGCGCCGGCGACCAGCATCGCCAGCGCGATGATGCCCGATCCGCGGCGCCAGTGCCCGGGGCTGACGCCCAGATAGATCGCGGCCGCTGCGAGCAGGGCGAGCACGGCCAGGAACGGCCACTGCGCCCGTACCCGGCGACTGGTGCGCCGGGTAGTGCGGCGCAGCCTGCGGCGAAGCGTGCGCTTGGGTCGGCGCGGCATGGCGTTCTTGGTCAGCCGGCGTGGGCTGCGAGGTCGCGTTCGGCCGCTTCGACCACGTTGGTGAGCAGCATCGCGCGCGTCATCGGGCCGACACCGCCCGGGTTCGGCGTGAGGTACCCGGCGACCTCGGCCACGTCGGCCGCGACATCGCCGGCGATCTTGCCGTCCACGCGGCTGACCCCGACGTCCAGGACCGCGGCGCCTGGCTTGACCATGTCGGCGGTGATGATGCCCGGCACGCCGGCCGCCGCGACGACGATGTCGGCGCGGCGGACGTGGGCGGCGAGGTCACGCGTCCCGGTGTGGCAGAGCGTGACGGTCGCGTTCTCGCTGCGGCGGGTGAGCAGCAGTCCGAGCGGGCGGCCGACCGTGATGCCGCGGCCGACGACCACCACGTCCGCGCCCGCGATCGGGACGCCGAAGCGGCGCAGCAACTCGACGATGCCGTAGGGGGTGCAGGCGATCGGCGCGCGCTCGTTCAGCACCAACTTGCCGAGGTTCGTGGGGTGCAGGCCGTCGACGTCCTTGACCGGGTCGACGCGTTCGAGCACTGCGAACTCGTCCAGCCCCTTCGGTAGCGGCAGTTGAACCAGGTAGCCGGTGCACGCGGGGTCGGCGTTGAGTTCGTCCACCGCGGCTTCGACGTCCGCCTGCGTCGCCGACGCGGGCAGGTCGCGCCGGATGCTGGCGATACCGACTTCGGCGCAGTCCTTGTGCTTGGCGTTGACATACCACTGGCTGCCGGGATCATCACCGACGAGGATCGTGCCCAGCCCCGGCACAACACCCTTGTCCGCGAGCGCCTCGACCCGTACCGCCAGTTCGGACTTGATGGCCGCCAGCGTCGCCTTGCCGTCCAGGGAAGTCGCCGTCACGGAACCTCATCCTGCCAGCCCGGGCGGTCAGAACCGCAGAGGGTCGCCGCCCTGCTCGCGAGTGTCCGGTCACGCGCGGGCGCTGCGGTCATGCGGCATGGACAGCCTTGCGCGCCTCGCGCAGGTATTCGGCGAACCGCTGTTCGACCGGTGAGTGTTTCTGCCTGCTTCGGGGCAGCGCTGGTGGCCGGCTGGTGTAGCGGTGGCCGGTGGGCGTGAAGATGTCGATAATTCCGGCGGGTCCGGGTCGGGCGTGCCAGCCGGGTGCTTGTTTGGCGATGTTGCAGGCGACGCAGAGTCCTCCGCCGTTGTCGATGCTGGTTTTGCCGCCTCGTGCGGCGGGGTGGGTGTGGTCGGTGTGTCGGATGGGTGCTTCGCACCAGGGCGTGCGGCAGACCTGGTCACGCAGGGCGATGAACTTGCGCTGTCCGGGGGTGAACAGTCGCCGTCGGCTGTCCATGGCGACGAGTTCGCCGGTGTCGGGGTGGGTGTAGAGGCGCCGGAGCCAGCGGGGTGCGTCCGGGCGCAGGGCGAGCTCGCGGGCGGTCGCTGCGGGGATGGGGACGCCGCCGATCAGGGCGGGTTCGGTTCCCTCGGCCAGGAGGGTGTCGGTGTCGATGACGAGGTTGACCTCGACGGGCACCTGCTCGGCGGCGGCTTGGCCGGTGACGCGTTCCACGAGGGTGTCGGCCATGACCTGACCCCGGCCGCGCTCGTCGCCCGACGCGATGTTGGTGTCGGCTGCGCGGCCGAGGGCGGCGTACACGGCGACTCCTTGCGCGACGGGCAGCAGCGCGGTCAGTCTCGTCATCGCGTCCGGTGCCGGCCGCAGGCTGACGCGGCGGTCGTTGGCGGAGTTGCTGAGCCGGTTCACGAACCCGGTGGGGTCGATCCGGTAGGCGGCCTTCTTCGCCTCGGTCTCGACCCGCTTGTCCCCGAGCGGTTCCAACTTCGGGGCGAGCTCGGCATCGACGGTGGCGCGGTGTTCGCGGGAGAGCCAGGCGGTTTCCCGGGCCACGAGCATCGCCCGCCACTCGCTGGTCTTGCCGGCCTGCAGTTGCGCGAAGGTGGCGGGCAGTTCGGTGGTGAGGATCTTCGCCCAGCCGACATACCGCCGGGCCTGGAAGTGTGACACCCGGCGGGCCAGCCCGATCTGGGAGGCGATACCCCGGTCGGCTCGTTCGGCGGGAACGCCGGCGTCCCGCTGGGCCTGCCGTTGCGAGGCGGCGAATCGGGCGGTCAGTCGTGCCTGCGTCGCGGCCGCTGCCGACTTGAGTTCCTCGAGCAGCCGGATCTGGTCGATCAGCACAGCATCATCGGCGTCGGCGGGCAGGTGGCGCAGGGCGGCGATCAGCCCCGTGAGCGCGGCAGTGCCCGTGCCAGCTGTCCAGACCGATTCGTGCATACATTCGATTATAGTCCGGGATCGCCTGGTGTCAACCCTTGCGGAAGGATTTTTCCCTTATTTCGCAAGGAGATTCCGGCCGCACGCTCTCACCGGGCAGAGCTGGAACCAAACCAGGCAACAACACGCGGCCACAACCGGAACCGCCGCCGTCGCCGCGGAGCAAAGCAACCAGCGCTGGAACGGACAGCCGGCAGCGCAACCGAGCCGGAACGGCAGCCCGGCAGCGCAATGCGGGCGGACCCCCAGTCGCCGACCGGCGCGGGTTAAGTCAGTGCGCGAAGTGGCGCGTGCCGGTGAGGTACATCGTCGCGCCGGCGGCCTGAACGGCCTCGATGACGTCCGCGTCGCGGATCGAGCCGCCAGGCTGCACGATCGCCTTGATCCCGGCGTCGAGCAGCACCTGCGCCCCGTCCGCGAACGGGAAGTACGCGTCCGACGCGGCGACGGCGCCGTCCACCCGGTCGCCCGCTCGCGCGACGGCGAGCCGGCAGGAGTCGACGCGGTTCACCTGGCCCATGCCGACGCCGACGGTGGCGCCCCCGCGCGCGAGCAGGATCGCGTTGGACTTCACCGCGCGCAGCGCCCGCCACGCGAAGACGAGATCGGCGAATGCTTCGTCCGGCAAAGCTGATCCGCACGCGAGCGTCCAGGTGGACGGATCGTCGCCGGGCGCGTCGATGCGGTCCGCGGACTGCACCAGCAGGCCGCCGGACACCGGCCGCGTCTCCACACTGGGCTCGCTCGGACGCGCGGACGCGACAAGCACGCGAAGGTCCTTCTTCTTCGCCCAGCGCTCGAGCACGCCGTCCTCGTAACCGGGCGCGACGACGACCTCGGTGAAAATCGGCCCGAGCTGGTCGGCCAACTGCATGGACACCGGACGGTTGGTCGCGACCACGCCGCCGTAGGCCGACACCGGATCGCAGTCGTTCGCCTTGCGGTGCGCGTCGGCGATGTCGCTGCCGACCGCGATGCCGCACGGGTTGGCGTGCTTGATGATCGCGACGCACGGCTCGTCGAAGTCGTACGCGGCCTTCCACGCGGCGTCGGCGTCGACGTAGTTGTTGTAGCTCATCTCCTTGCCGGCCAGCTGCTCGGCGTTCGCGATCCCCCCGGCCACCCCGGGCTGGACGTACAGTGCGGCCTGCTGGTGCGGGTTCTCGCCGTAGCGCAGAACGGCGGCGCGCTCGTACGACGCGGCGATCCAGCCCGGGAAGGCGACCTCCCCTCCCCTACCGGCTACGCCCCCACTGGCGGGGGTACCCCCATCGGGCGCAACGGCCGAGCCCAGCCAGGACGCGACGGCGATGTCGTAGGACGCGGTGTGCCGGAACGCCTCGCGCGCGAACCGCTGCCGGTCGGCGAGCTCGAAGCCGCCCGAGCGGACCGCGTCCAGCACCTCGCCGTAGTGCGCCGGCGAGACGATGACCGTCATCGAGCCGTGGTTCTTCGCGGACGCGCGCACCATGGCCGGGCCGCCGATGTCGATCTGCTCGACGATCTCCGGCGGGGTGGCACCGCTGGCGACCGTCTCGACGAACGGGTACAGGTTCGCGATCAGCAGCTGGAACGGCGCGATGCCGAGCTTCTCGATCGTCGCCAGGTGCTCGGGATCGTTCTGGTCGGCGAGCAGTCCCGCGTGCACGTGCGGGTGCAGCGTCTTCACGCGCCCGCCCAGGATCTCGGGGAAGCCGGTGACCTCGTCGACCGGCGTGACCGGGACGCCGAGATCACGGATCCGCGCGGCGGTCGAGCCGGTCGACACGATCTCGACGCCTGCCTCGTGCAGGCCGCGGGCGAGTTCGTCCAACCCCGCCTTGTCGTAGACGCTGATCAGCGCGCGCGTGATGGCGATCTTGCTCATGCGAGGTCTCCGATTTCCTGACAGAGCTGACGGATTGCGTTGACGTACAAGGGTTTCTCGGCCTGCTGGATGCGCGCGCGCAGCGACTGCTCGTCGTCGCCGGGCTCCACGGCCACGGCCTGCTGGACGATGACCGGACCGGTGTCGACGCCCTCGTCGACCCAGTGCACGGTGACGCCGGTGGACGCAACACCCGCAGCGAGCGCATCTCGCAGCGCGTGCGCTCCGGGGAAGGACGGCAGCAGTGCCGGATGCGTGTTGACGATCCGGAACGTGCGCACGACGGACGGCGCGAGCACGCGCATGAAGCCCGCGAGCACGACGAGGTCCGGCTGCCAGGAGGCGATGCGCGCGGCCAGCGCGTCGTTCCACGCGGCGCGGTCCGGGAAGTCGGCCAGCGGGACGGCGAAGGTCGGCACCTCGGCGTCCGCTGCGCGCTTCATCGCAACGCAGTCGGGCACATCCGTGCCCGCGGCGACGAGCAGCGGACGCAGCACCGGATCGTCGATGATCGCCTGCAAGGTGGTGCCACTTCCCGAAGCGAGGACGAGGAGCCTCGCGGCATCGGTTGGGCGAGCCGGCACGTCGCGTGAGCCTACCCGGCGAGCTGATCCCCGCCGCCGGCGTCATCGGATTTGCCCGCGCGCTGCCCGCCGCCGCGAGCGGTGGCCGACTTGGTGAGCACGACCAGTCGCTGCACCGCGGCCGCGGTGGAGTCACGTCCGGTGCGGCCGAGGCGCTCACGCAGCGCGACGAATCCCAGTGCCCCCGCGGCGACGACGGACACCGCGGCCGCGACGGCCAGGCCCACCTGCCACGGAGATGCACCGACCGCGCTCAACGAGCCGGCGCCGATCGAGCCGCCGCCCTGCCACGCCAGGACGGCCAGCGCCAGCGCGACGAACCCGAGCGCGGAACCGGCCACGCGAAGGCGGGCCGTCCATCCGTCGGTGCGGCAGACGAGCCGGGCCAGCAGCAGACCGGCGACCAACGGGGTCACGGCGACGAGCAGCCAGGCGGCCGGATCGGCACCGTGCCCGGCGGGCAGCCCGCCCAGGATCGGGAACGCGGGCAGCGTGCCGTGCGCGGTGCTGAACGGGCTGACCGTGGTGTGCGTGCCGACCGCGAATCCGGTCCCTGCGAGGTAACCGATGCCGGCGATCACCGCGTTCGGTGCCGCGAGGACGCCGAGCAGCAGGACGGGCACGCCGCCCCAGCCACCGCCGACCTGGTGTGACAGCTCCTCGACCCGGCCGTGATGGACGGCCAGCGCCGCCGCAACGAGCAGCGATCCGGCCACGACGTAAACCGCCAGCACCGCCGCGGCTGCGCGCGCCCCGCGCCGCACCTCGACAGGGATGCTCTCCAGGCACCAGTCGGACAGCGGCGAGTAGCAGATCAGCGCGGCGCCTCCGGCTACGGCGAACAGCAGCAGCGCGGCCGCGCCGACGGTCAGGAACGGCGCGCTGGACGTCCCCAAGGTCGCCAGCGGCACGGCGATCAGGCACGCGATCGCGAAGCTGGCCGCCTGCGCCAGGCCGGCCAGTGCCAGGCGCGCCGGGTCGGTCTCGCCGATGGCCGCCGCGGCGTCGGCGAGCCCCGCACCGGCCCGCCACGCGGTGAGCCCGGCGGCGAGCAGCATGCCGAGCGGCAGGAAGAATCCGGCGGTGCCGTCGACGGTCACCCCGCCGTGCACCGCGGCCAGGAAGGTCAGCAGTCCGGCGTGGATCGCCGAGTGGGTACGTCCGGTCGAACCCGACACCGGCAACCAGCAGATCGCGACGATCACGATCGCCAGCACGGCGCACACGACCGCCGCTCCCATGCCCGTCCACACCGCCGCCCGCCAGAGCGAACGCCCGGCAGCATTCGGCACCACGCTGCGGCGGGCGCCGTCGTCCAGGCCACGCCGGCCCGGCTCGTCGCGCGATGGGCGCACTGGGGGCATTCAGTCAGGCTGGCAAATGCGCCCGCTGTTTTGGTGCCGACTCGCCGGGGCGGCAGCTACTGCTCAGGTTCTCCGTACCCGCCATCGGCCGGCCGGAGCTGCTCGGTCGGCTGACTCTGGGTCGACTGACTCTGGGCCGGCTGACTCTGGGCCGGCTGACTCTGGGCCGGCTGGCTCTGCGGCTGCTGGCCCGGTGCCGGGGCCGCGGACGGCGCCGGTGGGTGATAACCCGGCTGCGAGTAGGACGGTGGCCCGTAGCCCGACTGCGGCTGGTTCGCGGACGGCTGCTGCTGCGGGGCGGGATACCCGGGCGGCGGATAGGACGGAGCCGTCGTCCGGTAGCCGGCGGCCGGATAGCCGGGTCCTGCCGGGCCAGGGCTCGGGTAGCCGGGGTGCGCGGGCGGGCGCGGCACACCGAGCCGTCCGTTGGCGGCCAGCCACGCGATGAGCAGCACGGCCACCTGCACCACGCAGGTGATCAGCTCCAGGATCAGCCCGACGCCCATGCCGATCTGGGCGTCGCCCGGCCCGACGTTGCCCTTGCCGCCCGCGACCCCGATCACCGTCAGCAGTGCGGCGGCCGCGACCGCGGACGGGACGAACGAGGCTGCCTTGCCGTCCACGGTGTAGGCGACGGCGATCGCACCGGCCAGGATCGACAACCCGATCGGGGCGACCCCGGCCGAGCTAAACGCGTACCCGGCGAAGTGGAACGCGCCGTCGCCGTGGCCCTCGGTGAACCAGGTGAGGAATCCCCAGATGAAGGACAGGACGCCGAGGGCACCCGCCACGAAGTGCATCATCGCGGCGCGCTGCGCCGGCCCGGCCAACCCCGCCGGTCTACCGGCGGGCGAGTCGAATGCGGTCATGGTCGGCAACCTTTCTCGGCAACGCGCCGCTGCGGTGGCCCGACGGGCGTGCCGCGCCGGCGAAACGGGCATTGTGAGCGTATCGCCGCAAGACGGCTGTGCCGGAGCGCGCACGTGGCGCGCTCCGGCACAGGGTTGCTCGGTGCTGCTCGCGATTACGGAGCAGGCGGTGCCGCGGGCGGCGGCGGGGGCGGGGTGTACCCGGCAGGCGGAGGCGGCGCGTACCCCGTGGGCGGCGGCGGGGTGTACCCGGCGGGTGGCGGCGGTGTGTACCCGGCGGGCGGCATCTGGCCCATCTGGCCCGGCTGCCCGTACGGGTTCGGCGGCGTCTGCGCACCCGGGCCGTAGGCGCCGAGGTTCGGCAGGCTGCCGAGCGCACCCGGCAGTTGCTGGCCGCTCTGCTGCACCCGCATCAGTGACAGGACCATGATCGCGAGCGAGAAGACCAGGCTCAGCCAGAAGCTGAAGCCGTGCCCGAAGTGAGCACTGAATCCGCCCTCGCTACCGCTGTAGAACTTCGGGTGCGCGAAGATCGCGATGATGAAAAGCAGTGCACCGGCTGCCGACAGCGCCAGGCCGAGCAGGCGCGGATTGCCCACGGCCTGGACCTGCTGCCCGAAGATCGCAAGTGCGACTGCCGCGGCGCCGAGCACGGTGAGCGCCATCGCGAACCAGGCGACGAACGCGCCGTCGCTGAAGTGCCATGCGCTTGCGCTGCCTGAGTAACCGCCGGAGAAGCCGCCGAAGGACGTCGAGACCGACGCGGAGTAGTAGCTGAAGAACGAGAAGATCAGCGTGAGGCCGCCGAGCCCGAGGATGGCCCAGTCGAGCGGATTGACGCTCTTGGGGTCGAACGCCGGTCGTGGCGGCTGCCCACCGTAGTTTCCCGGCGGCGGGGGCGGCGGTGACTGGTACGTCATGGCTTCTCCTGACGGGTCGGTTCCCTCTTAGCGCGCAAAGCTAGCGCCTGGCCGGCTCATCGACTAGCCGATCGGCACAGACAATGCCGGCGTGCCGCGATGAGCGGCACGCCGGCATTTAGGCGATCTGAACTACTTCGAGAGGATCTCCCGCATCAGCGCGGCGGTCTCGCTCGGCGTCTTGCCGACCTGCACACCCGCGGCCTCTAGCGCCTCCTTCTTCGCCTGCGCGGTGCCGGACGAGCCGGACACGATCGCGCCGGCGTGGCCCATCGTCTTGCCCTCCGGCGCGGTGAAGCCGGCGACGTAACCGACGACCGGCTTGGTCACGTTCTCCTTGATGAACGCGGCCGCACGCTCCTCGGCGTCGCCGCCGATCTCGCCGATCATCACGATCGCGTCGGTCTCGGGATCGTCCTGGAACGCGGCGAGGCAGTCGATGTGCGTGGTGCCGATGATCGGGTCACCGCCGATGCCGACGCAGGTGGAGAAGCCGAGATCGCGCAGCTCGAACATCATCTGGTAGGTCAGCGTGCCGGACTTGGAGACCAGACCGATCCGTCCTGCCTTGGTGATGTCCGCGGGGATGATGCCGGCGTTGGACTTGCCAGGGCTGATCAGGCCGGGGCAGTTAGGGCCGATGATGCGGGTCCTGCTGTTGGTGGCGTGAGCCCAGAAGGCGGCAGTGTCGTGGACGGCGACACCCTCGGTGATCACGACCGCGAGCGGGATCTGCGCGTCGATCGCCTCGATCACCGAGTCCTTGGTGAACGCCGGCGGAACGAAGCCGACCGTGACGTTCGCGCCCGTCTCGTTCATCGCCTCGCCGACGGTGCCGAACACCGGCAACGACGTGTCGTCGAAGTCGACCTTGGTGCCCGCCTTGCGTGCGTTGACGCCGCCGACGACGTTCGCGCCGGACGCGAGCATGCGCCGCGTGTGCTTCATGCCCTCGGAGCCGGTCATGCCCTGAACGATGATCTTTGAGTTCTCGTCTAAGAAGATGGCCATTGTTCGTCAGGCTCCCGCGTTCGCAAGTTCGGCGGCCTTGTCGGCCGCGGCGTCCATGGTGTCGACCAGTGTGACCAGCGGATGCGCGGCCTCGGTCAGGATGCGCCGTCCTTCGACGACGTTGTTGCCGTCCAGCCGGACGACGAGCGGCTTGGTGGCCGTGTCGCCGAGCGTCTTGAGCGCGCCGACGATTCCGTTCGCGACCGCGTCGCACGCGGTGATGCCACCGAACACGTTGACGAACACGCTGCGCACGGACGGGTCGTTCAGGATCACATCCAGGCCGTTGGCCATCACCTCGGCACTCGCACCGCCGCCGATGTCCAAGAAGTTCGCGGGCTTCACGCCGCCGTGCTTCTCACCGGCGTACGCGACGACGTCCAGCGTCGACATCACCAGGCCCGCGCCGTTGCCGATGATGCCGACCTCGCCGTCGAGCTTGACGTAGTTGAGGTGCAGCTCCTTGGCCTTCTGCTCAAGGGGATCCGTCGCCGCGACATCGACCAGTCCGGCGTTGCGCTCCTGGCGGAAGTTCGCGTTGTCGTCGAGCGTGACCTTGCCGTCCAACGCGACGATGTCCCCGTTACCAACCTTCGCCAGCGGGTTGACCTCGACCAGCGTGGCGTCCGCACCGACGAACGTGTCCCACAACTTCACCAGCACGTCGGCGACCTGGTCGACGAGCTCGGCGGGGAACTTGGCGGCCTGGGCGATCTCGCGCGCCTTCGCCTGATCGACGCCCTTGGACGCGTCGACCGGCACCTTCGCGAGAGCGTCCGGACGCTCGACCGCGAGCTGCTCGATCTCCATGCCGCCCTCGTAGGACGCCATCGCGAGGAAGGTGCGGTTGGCGCGGTCGAGCAGGTAGGAGACGTAGTACTCCTCCTTGATGTCTGCGCCCGGGTCGACCAGCACCTTGTGCACGGTGTGGCCCTTGATGTCCATGCCGAGGATCGCGTCCGCGTTCGCCTTGGCGTCGTCGGGCGTCTTGGCGACCTTGACGCCACCGGCCTTGCCGCGGCCACCGATCTTCACCTGCGCCTTGACGACGGTGACCCCGCCGATCTTCTCGGCGATCGCCCTGGCCTCGTCGGCGGTGTCGGCAACCTCGCCGAGACTCACCGGAACGCCGTACTCCTTGAACAACGCCTTGGCCTGGTACTCGAACAAGTCCACTGGTTCAGGTCCTCATCTCGCGGGTTTGCAGGGGTGCGCCGGGCGCACGGACGGGCCTGTTGCCGAGCCCGGTCATCCAGTTCGGAGCCTAACTAGTACGGTGCGCGGCGGCGCCTGCGTGAGACTCGATTCACGCGGCGGCCCCGACGTTCTCGCGCACCCACGCGACGATCTCGTCCATCGTGGCGCCGGGCGTGAAGACCTTCGCGACGCCGGAGTTCTCCAGCACCGGGATGTCCTCCTCGGGAATGATCCCGCCGCCGAACACCACGACGTCCTCGGCGCCGCTGGCAGCCAGCAACTCGAGCACCTTGGCGAACAGCGTCATGTGCGCACCGGACAGCACCGACAAGCCGACGGCGTCGGCGTCCTCTTGGATCGCGGTCTGGACGATCTGCTCCGGCGTCTGGTGCAGGCCGGTGTAGACGACCTCCATGCCCGCGTCCCGCAGGGCCCGGGCGATCACCTTCGCGCCCCGGTCGTGCCCGTCCAGGCCGGGTTTGGCTATGACGATCCTGATGCGTTCGGCCACGGATTGCAGCGTATTCCGCCCGCCCGGGGCCGCCGCGATCGGGCCGGTGCCGGTACCGGGTTCGTCAGGATGTTGTGTCGAATCCGGGCTCACTGCTGAACAAGGGCGCCGATCTGCTGAAGTCGAGCCCCGAGTTCGAGCAGCTGCGCGAGCGCATGGCGGACGGCGGGCGCTCGGCCGTCGGCTCGGCGGCCAGCGGCGTGGTGGGACGCGCGGCACAGCGCATCGGCGAGAAGGCCGACGCGCTGGAGGGTTCCGGGTCGAAGCGGAACTCGGACGGGTTCGATGCGTCCGACAAGCGCAAGGCCCCGGCGAAGAAGTGGGCACCGGCCAAATGAGCCCGACACCAACGGTCAGATCGGCGCGGTACGGCTGGTGCGTCACGGCGCGGTCGCGGCAATAGTCGGCACGGTTCCCGCGGATCGGCCACTCGGACGCGCGGCCGACCTGCGAACACACGACCGCGTCGTCGCCGGACTCGTCTCAGCGGGCATGACCGTGCTGCCGTTCCGCTTCGGTTCGGCGCTGATCAGTACCGTCCGCGCGGAGCCCGGGCGATGAGCGAGCTGCACGCGCTGCCGAGCCGTATTGACAGCGACGCCGCGTCGGTGGAACGCGACCTGTTCGCGCTCGTGCTGGCGCTCGTGGAGCCGATCCGGCAGCTGATGGAGCGGCAGGCAGTCCGTCGCATGGACGAACTCTCCGACGAGCAGGTCGAGGCGCTCGGTTCGGTGCTCATGCGACGGGACGAGGCGATGACCGAACTGCGCGAGCGGTACGGATTGTCGGAGGCCGACCTGAACCCACCGTGGACGGATGTGGTCAGCCGCTCGGGCGCACGGCCTCGCGGGCCGGCTACAGCTTCTGGACGGGGGCGTAGCGGAGCATCAGCCACTTGAGGCCGGCCGTGCCGAAGTCGATCTGCGCCTGCGCGCCGTCGCC
>DASTXN010000106.1:0-2824 GCA_035765515.1 Jatrophihabitantaceae bacterium
CACCGACGCGAGCTTCGCCGCCGACGTGCTGCAGTCCGAGGAGCCGGTGCTCGTCGACTTCTGGGCGACGTGGTGCGGCCCGTGCCGCCAGGTCGCCCCTGTCCTCGAGGAGATCGCCGGCGAGTACTCGGGCAAGCTGACCATCGCGAAGGTGGACATCGACGCGAACCCGGGCGTCGCCCGCGACTACCAGATCATGTCGATCCCGACGATGGCCGTGTTCAGCAAGGGCCAGCTCGTCAAGACGATCGTCGGTGCCCGTCCGAAGGCCGCGATCCTCAACGAGCTCGCCGACTACGTCAAGTAGTCCACCCGTTCGACCAGCAGCGGTCGGCACCCTGAGGTGCCGACCGCTGCTGTGCTTTAGAGTCAGGGGCAGCTCTGGTTGCCGGCCGGGCCCTAGAGTCAGATCCATCCCGTTGTCTCGCCCGAAGGTTGTCGCCCATGGAGCCACTGCGGCGCGGAGCCTCCGGCGAAGCTGTCGCCGAGGTGCGCCGCATGCTCGCGGCCCTCGGGCTGCTCGACAACACGGACAAGTCCGCCCAGGATCAGTTCGACGAGGCCACCGAGCTCGCCGTACGGCACTTTCAGCAGCGGCGCGCCATCTCCGTGGACGGATGCGTCGGGCGCGAGACGTACTCGGCCCTGGCCGCGTCCACCTGGCGGCTCGGCGACCGCGTGCTGGCCCACGAGCCGGGCCAGCTGCTCGTCGGTGACGACGTCGGCTCGCTGCAGCAGCAGCTACTCGAGCTCGGCTACAACCTGATCCGTGCCGACGGCATTTTCGGTGCCAGCACTGCCGACGCGCTGCGCTCGTTCCAGCGCGACTACGGCCTGGTGGCCGACGGAGTGTGCGGGCCGGCAACGCTGCACGCGCTGCGCCAGCTGGGCCGCCGTGTCGTCGGCGGCAACCCCCAGCTGCTGCGCGAAATGGTCGCCGTCGCGGCGTCCGGCCCGAATCTGCTGGGCAAGCGGATCGTGATCGATCCGGGCCACGGCGGCGACGATCCGGGCACCGTCCACGAAGGCATCACCGAGGCCGAGCTGGCCTGGGATCTCGCCAACCGGCTGGACGGGCGCCTCACCGCGCTGGGCGTGCGCACCTGGCCCACGCGCGGCGCGCACAACGGCCGTACCGACGAGGAGCGCGCAGCGTTCGCTAACGAGGTGGGCGCCGACCTCGTGCTGTCGTTGCACGTGGACGGGTTCGGCTCGCCGCACGCGAACGGCTTGGCGACGTACTACTACGGCACCGACGGCTCGCACTCGAGCATCGGCGAGCGGCTCGCCGACCTGGTGCGCCGCGAACTGGTCGCCCGCACCGGCATGGTGGACGGCCGCACCCACCCGAAGGCCTGGTCGCTGCTCCGGCTGACCAGGATGCCCGCGGTGCGGGTCGAGGTGGGGTACCTGACCTCCCCGGTCGACCGGGCGCGGCTGCTGGACCCGTTGTTCCGCGACATCGTGGCCGAGGGGCTGCTCGTCGCCGTGCAGCGGCTCTACCTCGCCAGTGCGGACGACCCGCCGACCGGCGTGCTCAGGCTGCCGGCGATCGCCAGTTAGCGCCCTGCCATGGCCGGGACCTGCACGCCGGCGAGCAACCGGTCGAGCGCGTACTCGACGTCCTCACGCCAGCTCGCGGTGGCGCGAACGTCCAGCCGGAGCCGTGGCGTCCGCGGGTGTGGCCGGACGGTCTTGAAGCCGACAGCGAGCAGGTAGTCCGCCGGCAACAGGCAGCCGTAGTCCGGTTCTTCATCGCTACGTCGACCAGTCGATTTGTCGACACGGCCGAAGGCTTCGATGGCGCGGATCCCGCGCCGGGCGACATCGCGCGCGACCGCCTGGACCAGGCTGCGTCCCAGCCCGCCCCCGGTGAACTCCGGCATCAGCCGCGCGGTCATCAGCAGCACCGCGTCCGGGCTGGGCGGCGACGTCGCAAACGCGACCGAGCGCGGGACGTAGGCCGGCGGCGCGTAGAGGACATAGCCCGCGGGCAGCCGGTCGACGTAGAGCAGGTGACCGCAACTGCCCCACTCCAGCAACGTGTCGGAGAGCCACGCCTCCTTCTCCAGCTCGGCATCGCCGTTGGCGCAGGCCCGCTCGCCAGACACCGGGTCCAGCTCCCAGTAGACGCAGCCCCGACAACGGCGCGGCAGGTCGTCCAAGTTGTCGAGCGTGATGCTCACCAGCCGCCGCGCCATGGTGCCATCTTGCTCCGCCTACGGCGGGCTACGCACTCCCGTCATAACTGGCAAGGAAGGTTCCCAGGCGGCCGATGGCCTCGGTGAGATCGTCCACGCGGGGCAGCGTGACGATGCGCAGGTGGTCCGGCTCCGGCCAGTTGAAGCCGGTGCCCTGCACGACCAGCACGTGGTGTTCGCGCAGCAATTGCAGCACGAACTGCTGGTCGTCCTTGATCGGGTACCGCTCCGGGTCCAGCCGCGGGAAGACGTACATTGCGCCGCGCGGCACGGCGCAGCTCACGCCCGGGATCTGCTGCAACGCCGCGAGCGCAGCGTCCCGTTGCTCGCGCAGTCGCCCGCCGGGCAGGACGAGGTCGCGGATGCTCTGCCGCCCGCCGAGCGCGATCTGGATGGCGTGCTGTGCGGGCACGTTCGCGCACAGCCGCATGTTGGCCAGGATGGTGATGCCCTCGAGGTAGCTGCGCGCGTGGCCCTTCGGCCCGCTGACCATCAGCCAGCCGGACCGGAATCCCGCGACGCGGTAGGCCTTCGACAGCCCGTTGAAGGTGAGCGTGAACAGGTCCGGCGCGACCCGCGCGAACGGGACGTGCACCGCGTCGTCGTAGAGGATCTTGTCGTAG
>DASTXN010000107.1:0-2969 GCA_035765515.1 Jatrophihabitantaceae bacterium
CCCTCGCTCATCTGCCCGTGCGCGACGGCGATGCGCGCCTCGGGAACCAGCTCGGCCAGCTTGGACGCGGCGCGGTTGATCGACTCGACCCGGTTGTGAATGTAGAACACCTGACCGTCGCGCAGCAGCTCGCGCCGGACCGCAGCCGCGATCTGCTTCGGGTCGTACGCGCCGACGAACGTCAGGATCGGGTGCCGTTCCTCCGGCGGTGTCAGGATCGTGGTCATCTCGCGGATGCCGGTCAGCGACATCTCCAGCGTGCGCGGGATCGGCGTCGCCGACATGGTCAGCACATCGACCGCGGTGCGCAGCGACTTCAGGTACTCCTTGTGCTCGACGCCGAAGCGCTGCTCCTCGTCGATGATCACCAGGCCGAGGTCCTTGAAGCGGACGGTCTGCTGCAGCAGCCGGTGCGTGCCGATCACGATGTCGACGCTGCCGTCGACGATTCCGGCCATCGTCGCGTCCGCGTCGGACTGCGCGCTGAACCGCGACAACTCCCTTATCTTGACGGGGAATTGCGCCATCCGCTCGCTGAATGTCTGCAGGTGTTGGTGCGCGAGCAGGGTGGTGGGCACGAGGACGGCGACCTGCTTGCCGTCCTGCACGGCCTTGAACGCAGCACGCACCGCGACCTCGGTCTTGCCGTAGCCGACGTCGCCGCAGATGACGCGGTCCATCGGCTGCGGCTTCTCCATGTCCGCCTTGACCTCCTCGATCGCGGCGAGCTGGTCGGGCGTCTCGACGTAGTCGAAGGCGTCCTCCATCTCGCGCTGCCACGGGGTGTCCGGCGCGAACGCGTGTCCCTTGGTCGCCATCCGGGCGCTGTAGAGGCGGATCAGTTCGGCGGCGATCTGCTTGACGGCCTTGCGGGCGCGGCCCTTGGTCTTGGCCCAGTCCGCCCCGCCGAGGCGGTGCAGCGACGGCGCCTCGCCGCCGACGTACTTGGTGACCTGGTCCAGTGCGTCGGTCGGCACGAACAGCCGGTCGCCGGGCTGCCCCTTCTTGGCTGGGGCGTACTCGATGATCAGGTACTCGCGGTCGCCGCCGTTGACCGTGCGGCGCACCATTTCCACGTACCTGCCGACGCCGTGCTGCTCGTGGACGACGTAGTCGCCGGCCTTGAGCTGGATCGGGTCGATCGCGTTGCGGCGCCGCGACGGCATGCGGCTGGTGTCCTTGGTCAGCGAGCCGCGTTGCCCGGTCAGGTCGGCCTCGGTGAGGACGGCCAGCTTCAGGTCGGCCGAGACCAGCCCTCCGCCGAGCCGCCCGGTGAGCACCTGCACGAGCCCTGGTTCGTCGCCGACCTCGCTGACGTAGCGTGCGGGCACCTCGGCCTCGGCGAACCGCTCTACGGCGCGCTGCGCGGAGCCGTGGCCGTCGAAGACCAGCACGACGCGCCAGCCGTCGCGCGTCCAGTTGCGCAGGTCGGCGATCGCGGTTTCGAGGTCGCCGCGATAGGTGGGCGCGGGCTCGAAGCCGCTCGCGACGGCTCCTCCGCCGCCCAGTTCGACGTCGGCGGTAAGAGCAGTGATCCCCCACCACGGGATGCCGAGCTCGCCGGCCTCGGCGGCGACCTGGTCAAGCTCACGCAGGGACGCGGCGCCCAGGTCGACCGGGGCGGTGCCGCCGCCCGCGGCGGCCGCCCAGGACGCCTCCAGGAACTCCTCCGAGGTGCGGACCAGGTCGTGCGCGCGGGTGCGCACTCGCTCCGGGTCGCAGAGCACGACGTGGCTGCCGGCCGGCAACTCGTGCAGCACCGTCTCGAGCCGGTCGACGAGAACCGGCGCGAGCGCCTCCATGCCCTCGACGGCCTCGCCGCGGCTGATCGGGTCGAGCAACTCGGCCAGCTCCGGATGTTCCGACAGCAGTTCCGTCGCCCGCGCCCGGACGTCGTCGGTGAGCAGCAGTTCGCGACACGGGGGCGCCCACAGGCCGTGCTCCGCGACCTCCAGCGAACGCTGGTCGACGACCTTGAAGTAGCGGATCTCCTCGACCTCGTCGCCCCAGAACTCCACGCGCAGCGGGTGTTCCTCGGTAGGCGGGAAGACGTCCAGAATGCCACCGCGCACCGCGAACTCGCCGCGCTTCTCGACGAGTTCGGTGCGCGCATAGCCGGCGGCGACCAGATCGGCGACGAGCTCGGTGAGCTCCAGACCCGTGTCCCCTGCCCGCAGCTGCACCGGTTGCAGCTCACCCAGGCCCGGCACCTGCGGCTGCAGCAACGATCGAACCGGCGCCACGACGACCGACACCGGGCCGACCGCGGGATCGGTGTCCGACGGGTGCGCGAGGCGGCGCAGCACCGCCAACCGCTGACCGACCGTGTCGGCGCGCGGCGACAGCCGCTCGTGCGGGAGCGTCTCCCAGCCCGGGTAGAGCACGACCTGGTCCGCCGGCACCAGGCAGCGCAGCGCGGCGACCAGGTCCTCCGCCTCGCGCCCCGTGCTGGTCATCGCCAGCACGGGTGCGCCGGTGCGTCCGGCCAGCGCACCGATCGCCAGCGGCTGGACGGCCGGCGGCCCGCTGATCGTCAGCGTCGCCGAGCCGGCCGCCTCCACGGTGGCGGCGAGCGCGGGATCGCCCGCGGCAACGCTCAACAGGCCGTGCAGAGCCATCGAAATTCCCCTTACCCGTGCAGCACAAACGCCCCTGCACCGCGAGCGGGAGGGGATGCGTCCAGGGTACGCGGGACGACCGACTGGGCGGGACGCGGTTCCGTCCCGCCCAGTCGGCTCAGGCTGTGGTCGCCGACCTAGGCGTCACTGGCCAGCAGGTCAGTGCGCCCGGTGGCCGCGTCGGCGGGTGGCCAGCAGCGCTAGCGCGCCGATACCGATCATCAGCAGCGCCAAGGTCAGCTCCGGGCGGATCGGCCCGGCGCCGGTGCTGGCCAACGGCGGCGGCGTCGAGCTGACGACCGGCGGCGGCTGGCTCGTCTGCACGCCCCCGACGCAGAGCACGGTGGTGGT
>DASTXN010000108.1:0-9422 GCA_035765515.1 Jatrophihabitantaceae bacterium
CTACCTGGACCGTCCCGAGCCGATGGTCGAGCAGTTGTGCGCGTGCGTCACCGACGGCGGCATCGTCTCGATCATGACCGGCAACGCGCATGCGTCGGCGGTCCGTCCCGCGATGGAGCGGCGGTGGGACGACGCGCTCGCATCGTTCGACACGCGCACCGAGATCGGCGTGCTGGGCGTGCCCGGGCGTGCCGACACGGTCGAGGAAGTCAGCGAGTTGCTGGGTGGCAACGGCGTGGAGCCGGTGCGCTGGTACGGGGTCTGGCTGTTCGTCGACTGGCTTGAGTTCAGCGGCGCCGTGCTCGACGCCACCGATTCCGAGCAGGTACGCGCGGCGGCCGAGGTTGAACTCGAAGCCGCTCGCCGGGATCCCTACCGTGCGCTCAGCCGGGTGTTCCACCTCGTCGGGCGCAAGCGTCCGGGCTGAGCCCGTCCGCCTCGTGCGTGGCATCGCACCACTCGGGCCACGACGACGCTCGTGGGTTAGCGACCATGGCGGTCGGGGGAGGCTGCGGCAATGGGGACCTACCTGGTGCGGATCCACCACGTCGACCGCGACGAACCGATCACGATCAAACTGAGCGACTGCGGGCCCGCGGAGGCCGAGGCTGCAGACCGCCGAACCTGAGACCCGGTGCAGCTCGCCCGCAGCTCTGTGTAAAATGTGTGTGAAGGTCTGACCCGGGCCTTGCCACGCGCGGTTGTGACGCTGTCCATCCAACCCGGTCTTCTCGACGCTGGCGCCATGGGGTCGACCGACCCCGGCGCCCGAGACGCTGCCGCGCCTGACGAGAGCAGGTACGTCTCGTGAAGTCACTTCGACCTTGTCGGTTCCCGCATGCCCGCAAGCACCTGATCGGCGGCGCGCTGGCGCTGGCGACGGCGCTCGCGTCCACCGTAGGGCTCGCCGCACCGGCGACGGCCGCGGTTCGTCCGGCGGCGCTCGTCCGGACGGTGCACCACCATCACCACCGGTCCGTCGGCGCGCGCATCGTTGCCGAGGCCCGCAAGTTCGTCGGCAACACCCCGTACGTGTGGGGCGGGACGACGCCGCGCGGCTTCGACTGCTCCGGTTACGCGCAGTACGTCTACCGGCACGCTCGCGCGCCGCGGCTGCCGCGCACCGCGGAGCAGCAGCGTCACGCGGACCGGCGCATCCCGCGCCGCCTGGCTCGTCCCGGGGACGAGGTGTTCTACCTGAGCCACGGCCACGCGTACCACGTCGCGATCTACGCAGGGCACGGCATGCAGTACGCGGCGGCCGACCCTCGCGACGGCATCCGCTACCAGCACATCTGGGGACGGGTCCGCTTCGGCACCAACTGGCACTGAGTCGACGCAGCGCGCCGTGTCGGCGCGCGGCGAGTTGGGAAGCCTGACGGTGGTGAACACCCCGACAGCGCTCGCCCGCGAGGCCGGTCCATGCTGACCGGCCAGTCCCAGCATCGGCTGCCCGGCAGGGTGGCGACCCGTCCGCTGGCGGGCAGTTACCCGAGCGCCGTGGCGATCGCGCTGCTCGCTCTGTCGCCGTTCATCGTCCTGTCCACGGCGACGCAGTTGCTGCAAACGGAACTGATGAGCGACCTGGCGGCGTCGGTGTTCGGCGTCGAGCTCGCCGGGGCGCTCGCGAACGCGGGTTACGCATTCGGCGCCGTCCTCGCGGCGGACCTGATCCGGCGCGTTCCGACGCGCTGGCTGTACGTCGGCTGCGAGTTCGCGTTCGCGGCCGGCTCGGTGGTCTGCGCGACCTCGAACGGCCTGACGCAGTTCGTGTTCGGGCGCACGTTGCAGGGCCTGGCTACCGGGATGCTGCTGGTCGCGGCGCTGCCGCCGCTGGTGACCCGCTTCGGCGTAGAACGGCTGCCGCTCACGGCCGCGTTCGTGAACCTCGGGCTGTTCGGCATGGTCACCCTCGGACCGCTCGTCGGCGGCGTCACGGCGACCGCGCTCGCCTGGCGCTGGCTGTTCGCCGGGACGGCGGTGCTCGCCCTGATCGGCGCCGGGCTCGGCGTCCTCGGCTTCGACGCCGGCGATGACGCGGCGCCGCGAGCGGGCTTCGACTGGTCGGCAGTACCCGTCGCGGCCGCGGCGACCGTGCTGCCGTTCACGGCGGTCGCCTGGATCGCGCGCTCGGGGTTCACCTCGCCCGTCTTCCTGACCATGCTCGTCGTAGGAGCGCTCTTCCTCGGCCTGCTGCTACTCAGGCAGTACCGCAAGTCCGAGCCGCTGATGCCGCTGAAGCTGATCTCGCACACAATGCCCTTGACCGGGCTGGGTATTGCCATGCTTGCCGGCGCCGCGGTAACCGCTCTGGTCGAGCTGTCGGTGCTGTACCTCACCAAGGTCGCGGGCGCCACGCCGCTGGTGTGCGGCAGCGTGCTGGCGACCCAGGTGCTCGGCGTAATCGTCGCGGCCTGGCTGTTCAAGCGATTCCTGCCGACGCGCTGGTTGCCCGCCTACGCGTTCGTCGGCCTGGGTGTCGTCGCGCTCGGCAGCGGCGTGCTCCTCTTGCTGTCCCCGGACGACGCGGTGATCGTCACCGCTATCGCGGGGCTGCTGCTGGGCTTCGGCGCGGGCGCGGGCGTCGCTCCAGCGCTGTTCATGGCCGGGTTGAGCGCGCCCTCCAACCGGCTCGGGCCGACGTTCGCACTGGTCGAACTGTTGCGCGCGGAGGCCGCCTTCCTGGTGGCGCCGGTCGTCGCACAGGCAGCGCCGCTCGCCGCGAGCCTCGCCGACGGGGTCCGGCTCGGTGCGCTCTCGCTGCTGGGGCTGTGCCTCGCCGGGGGCGCCGTGCTGCTCGTGCTGCTGCTGCTGGGCGGCGTCCGTCCCCATGCGCCGGACCTGCCACGCTGGATCGGTGGCGAGGAGCCCGCGTACAACTCGCCGCGGGTCGCGGCCGCGGTGCGCAGCGACGGCGGCGAGCACCGGCTCGCGTAGATTCGCGCCGTGACCGAACCGCTGATCGCGATCGACGACCCGCGCCGCGACGACGTCCGCGCGCTGCTCGAACAGCACCTGGCGCTCGCGAACCAGAACAGCCCGCGTGAGGACGTCCACGCGCTCGACGTCGACGGCCTGCTGAACCCCGCGCTCACGTTCTTCAGCTGCCGCACGGACCGGTCCCTGCTCGGCATCGGGGCGCTCAAGGAACTGGACGCCGCCCACGGCGAGCTGAAGTCGATGCACACCGCAGCCGCCGCGCGCGGGCGGGGGATCGGGCGCGCGATGCTCACCCATCTCGTCGCCGTCGCACGCGAGCGCGGCTACCGGCGGCTCAGCCTGGAGACGGGCACGATGGACGCCTTCGCACCGGCACGCGCGATGTACGCGAATGCCGGTTTCGAGCCGTCTCAGCCCTTCGCCGACTACACACCCAGCCCGAACAGCACCTTTTTCACGCTGCCACTGGCCGATCTGGTCGCCGGCGCGTGAACCCCGAACTGGAAGGGCGAATCCTGCGCTACGCGGCGTTCACCGACGGTGGCGTGGGCGGCAATCCGGCCGGCGTCGTGCTGGACGCGGACGACCTGGACGACGCAACGCGGCTGGCGATCGCCGCGCACGTCGGCTACTCCGAGACCGCGTACATCGATACGCCGCACTCTGACGGCAGCTACCGGGTGCGCTACTTCAGCCCGCTCGCCGAGGTGGACTTCTGCGGCCACGCGACGATCGCCGCCACAGTCGCGCTGGCCGAGCGCGGCGCGAGCGGCGAATTGGTTTTCGACACGCGGCCCGGACCCATCGAGGTCGGCACAACTCGTACGGTGGACGGCGGTCAGGCCGCGACCCTGACCAGCGTGGCGCCGCGGACCCGTCCGGCCGACGCCGACGAGCTGCGTCGCGCGCTCGCCGCGTTCGGGTGGGCCGCGGACGATCTCGACCCGCGATACCCGAGCCACGTCGCGTACGCCGGGAACGACCACCTGGTGCTCGCGCTGCGCGAACGCGCCGCACTGGCTGCACTCGACTACGAGTTCGAGGCGCTCGGCGTGTTGATGGTCGAGCGGTCGTGGACGACGGTGCACGTGGTGTGGGCACAGGAGCGCACCGTGTTCCACGCGCGCGATCCGTTCCCGCCCGGCGGTGTCGTCGAGGACCCCGCGACCGGTGCCGCGGCCGCCGCGTTCGGCGGCTACCTGCGCGCGCTCGGGCTCGTCGACGTGCCCGGCGAGGTCACGGTCCTGCAGGGCGCCGACATGGGCCGTCCGAGCCGGCTGACGGTCGGCATCCCGGCCGAGGGCGGCATTCGGGTCACGGGGACCGCCGCGCCGGTCGGCTGACGGCCGCTTGCTTGCAATCGGCCCGGGAATGCATTGGCCGTGACGTTCGATGATGGACGCGTGACGGCACCCTCGACCGGCAAGAGTCTGCTGCGCGGCGCGAACGAGTCGGTGATCGCCTGGTCGGCGTTGATCGTCGTCTGGGTGGTCTGGGGCTCCACGTACCTCGCCATACGCGTCGGCGACGAGCACATCCCGCCGGCAACGCTGGCCGGCAGCCGTTACCTGGCCGCCGGGCTGCTGCTGTACCCGATCGCGCTGCGGACCGGGGGAGCGCAGTTGCGCCGCGAGGATCGTCCGGGCCGCTGGCAGTGGTTCGGCTGCGGCGTGATCGGCGTGCTGTTGCTGGTCATGGGCAACGGCGGCGTCACGCTGGCCGAGACCAAGCTGCCGTCCGGCATCGCCGCGGTCCTCGTCGCGACCGTCCCGCTCTGGATGACGCTGTTCGACGCGCTCGCCCAGCGCAACGCGCCCGGCCTGCGCCGCACGGTCGGTCTGGTCTGCGGGCTGGCCGGTGTCGCGGTGCTCGCGGTCGACGGAGGCGGCAACGTGCCGACCGGCTCGGTGCTGATCGTGCTGGTGGCCGCGGCATCGTGGGGCTTCGGCTCGGTGCTCGGCCACCGGCTGTTGCTGCCGCGGCGCGCACTGCTCGGGGCGGCGATGGAGATGCTGGTCGGTGGCGTGGTGCTCCTGATCGTGGCAGCGTGCCGTGGGGAGTACGGCGAACTGGACCTGGGTGCGATCTCCGCGACGTCGTGGTTCGCGTGGGCGTGGTTGATCGTCCCCGGCTCGATCCTGGCGTTCACCGCGTACGGCTACGCGCTCGGCCACCTGCCTGTCGTCACGGTGTCCAGCTACGCGTACGTGAACCCGGTCGTCGCGGTGATCCTTGGCGCGCTGTTCGTGAACGAATCTCTTTCCGTGCGCGAGGGAATCGGCGCGTTGATCATCGTTGGATCGGTAGCCGCCCTGCTGACCCGGCGCGCGGACGGTTCACCGGTGGCGGAGGGTCAATCGGAGGAGCTGTCGACCACGGTCGAATGCCGGGACGGCTGAAAACGCCGCTCAGGCAGGTCGCACCGAGCCGTCCGGCCATAGCGTGATCGCGCCGGGCGGCAACGTGACCCGGCACGTCTCGCCGGTCTCCACCGTGACCGGCTCGATCGCTCGCGCACGCAGCACCGGGCCGCCGTCGAGCTGGACGGTGATGGTGACTGCGGTGCCCACGTCGGCGACGTCCAGCACGGTGGCCGGGTGGTCGCCGTCCCGTCCCACGGTGACGTGCTCCGGACGGATCGACCAGAGCACCTGCGTGCCCGGATGCAGCTCGCCGGTGCCGGCGGTGATCGGCGCAGTGCCTGCGGTGATCACGCCGTGGGCGGTGACCGCGGCGTGGTCGAGGTTCTGGATGCCGAGCAGTCGGGCGACCTGCGGTGACGCTGGCCGGCGGTAGACCTCGGCGCGGGTACCCGCCTGGAGCAGCTGCCCGCCGTCGATCACGAGGATCTCGTCGGCCAGCAGCGCCGCCTCCTCCGGGTCGTGCGTGACGAGCACCGTCGACAGGCCCGTCTCGCGCTGCAGCCGGCGCAGCTCACGCCGCAGTTCGTCGCGCACCGGCGCGTCCAGTGCCGAGAAGGGTTCGTCGAGCAGCAGCAGGCGCGGCGAGTGGCTGAGCGCCTGGGCCAGGCTCACCCGCTGCCGCTGCCCGCCCGAGAGCTCGTCCGGCAGCCGGTCGGCAAGGCCATCGAGCTGCAGCGTCCGCAGCCACCACGCGGCCAGCTGCGGGTCGGACTCGGTCGCGAACTGCAGCTGTTGCCAGACCGTCCAGCCGGGGAACAGGCCTTGGTGCTGCGGGACGTAGCCGACCCGTCGCGCCTCGACCGGCACCGCGGTCACGTTGTCGGTAGCGAAGTCGACCTCGCCGGCGTGCGGTCCGAGCAGGCCGGCGAGCGCCCGCAACGTGACCGACTTGCCGGCGCCGGACGGGCCGAGGATCGCGATGCGGTGGCTCGCCGCGCGGTGCGCAAGGCGTAGCCGGAAGCTGCCGACGGCGACGTCCAGGTCGAAGCCGACCGGCGTGGCGGCGGCGGCGGGCGGGGGCGACGGCTCGGGCAGCGCGGCTCGCTTGCGCATCCGGTTCGGACGGCGCAGCTGGGCGAGCAGGATGCCGACCGCGGCGATGCCGAGCGCGAGCGCGGTGGGCGCCTGCGTGCTCGGTATGCCGGTGCTGGTGAAGTCGAGGTACGTGAGGACCGGCAGTGAGTGCGGGTAGTAGGCGAGCAGCACCGTGGCGCCGTACTCGCCGAGCGCGCGGAGCCAGGTCAGCAGCATGCCGGCGCGGATGCCGGGCGCGGCGATTCGCAGGTTCACTCGCCAGAACCGCGCGAGGGGGCGATGCCCAAGGGTCGCGGCGAGATCGTCCAGCGCCGGATCCACCGCGGCGAGCGCCGAGCGGGCGGCGATGATCAGGAAGGGTGATGCGACGAACGTCTGTGCGATGACGATGCCGGTGAGTGAATCGGTGAGCCCGCCGCCGAAGAATCGGCCGAGCGTGCTGTACGGCCCGACCAGGTAGATCAACACGATGCCGCTCATCAACGGCGGCATGGCGAGCGGGAGTTGTACGAGCACGCCGACGAGGGCGGCCATCGGTCCGCGCGATCGCGCCAGCCAGCTGGCCAGTGGGATGCCGAACAGGGTGACGAGCGCAGTCGAGATCGTCGCGCTCTCGGCGGAGACGGCCAGCGCGGACCACAGCCCTGGAGTGCTGAACCCGCGGTCGTCCGAGCCGGCGAAGCGGACAACGAACGCGACGAGGGGGACCAGCAGGTACAGCGCGAGCAGCGCACCCAACCAGGTGAGTGGGCTGCGCCGAGCCTGGTACGTCACGCGCCGGGAAGCACAGCGCGCAGCGACGTCGGCACGCCGTCGCCGGTCACGTCTGGCGGGTTGATCAGGGTAAAGCCGTCCGCTTCGAGCATCGCCCGGCCCTTGATGCCGAGCAGGTAGGCGACGAACGCCTCCGCGGCCTTCTCGTGCCGCGCGCGGTTGAGGATCGTGACGGTGTAGGTCGCCTTGAGGTCCTCGCCTGTCAGCGGAACGGTCGGGATCTTCGCCGCGGCCGCCTCGCTCGTGTAGAAGAAGCCGGCGTCCAGCTGCCCGGACTGCAACCGTCCGACCAGCGTCTCCTCCGGATAGACCGTGGAGTGCTGGTCGGCCAGCTTCGCCAGCGCCGCGTCGTGTTGCCGGGCCGCTGTGTCGGTCAGCGCCTGGCGGGCGAGCTTGCCCTTCGGGTCGGTGGCCGGGTCAGTACTGCCGAGCCGGAATCCCGGTTCGGTAATGACGCGATACCACGGCTTGCTCTTGAGCTCGGCGGCGAACTTGCTCTTCGGGTTGTAGCCGAGGACGAGATCGGACGTGGCGAAGGTGGCGTACCAGGATTCCCAGTCGCCGTTGGCAGAGCCGCGCAGTTCGCCGTTGACCTCTGGGCTGGCGCTGATGAACACATCGGCGGCGTGAAGCTTGCCCTTGATCTGCGTGGCGAGCGCGGTGGAGCCGCCGGAGTAGCCGGTGACGCTGTGGCCGGTAGCCGCCTTGACCGCCGGTCCGAGTTTGGTCTGCATGAGGGAGACCAGCGAGCCGGCGTACAGGACGTCGACGCTGCCGCCGTCGCTGCCGCCCGCCGACGCCCCGCACGCTGTCGATGTCACGACGGCACAGGCCGCGGCCACGAGGACGAGCGGTCGAATCCGGCGCATGTCTCGACGCTAGCAGCCGGGTAGTCACAATGTGACTAGTCGATGCTTCCTTATCGAGGCCGGCCGGTCGGTCGTGGCTGCCTTGGCGACCGGAAGGTGCGGTCGACCTGCGGCCGGTCGTTTGGTCACGTCACCTTCCCGCAGTGGTCGCCGCTTCGCGGGCAGCGACGACAGCGTGTAGCCGGCGCGGCTCCCGCTGCCGGCTCGCTTTGCGCTACCGTCGCCCTCCCTGGCGCCGACGGCGGATGCCGTTCTGCTCGTGCTGCTTGCGTTGCCGGCGTTCCGTTCCAGCCCCGCCGCTTTTCCTGTGATCAACAGTCGGTTGTGGCCGCCCCGGCGACCGCACCCTGCTGTTGATCAACGGTGCCTCGCGGTGACTCGTCCGTATCGGTGTTCGAATTGTGAAGTGGTCGTTGGATTTAGCGAATCAGTCGAGAATATCGGGCAAAGCCGTTGCAACTGTCGGATGGGTGTACTAATATCGGATGCATGTCGGGGGACATGCACGGAGCGGAACCGCTCGTCCTGCTCGCAGAGCTGGACGGGGTTCTGGACAAGCTGCGCGCCACCGACCTGACTGCCCTGTCGGGCCCCCAACTGCTGGATTTCACCCGCGACGTCGAACGGCACGCCCGGCGCACCGTGACCGTGCAGCACGCCGCGGTAGCGGAGTTGGATTCCCGGCGTGCTGCTGCCGATACCGGGCACGCGAGTACGGCCGCGTTGTTGATCGCTCTGTTGCGGCTCGATCCCAGGCAGGCGCGGCGGCGGGTGCGGGACGCGGCCGAGTTCGGCGCGCGGCGCGGACTGTCCGGTGAACGACTACCACCGGTACTGCCGCAAACTGCCGACGCGTTGGTCGATGGTGTGATCGGGATCGAGCAGGCCCGGGCGATCAGCGACCTGTTCGACCACATCCCTGACGGCTACGACGCCGAGACCGAGCAGGACATCGAGGCCGCCGCCCTTCAGGCGGCCGCTGTGTGTGGTCCGCACGAGTTGCGGAAGTGGTGCGTGCAGGCCGAAGCACGGCTGAACCAGGACGGGACCGAACCGAAAGAGCAGGTCCAGCGGCGGCTGCGCGGACTCAATGTGATCGACCAGCCCGACGGCACCGCGAAACTCTCCGGCCGGCTCACTCCGTTTGCGGCCGCCGCGCTGCGTGCTGTTCTCGGACCACTCTCGACGCCCGCGCCGGCTGAGGACGGGGCGCGGGACGAGCGCACCGCCGCCCAGCGCCGCCACGACGGGCTCGCCGAGGCCTGCAGCCGACTGCTGCGCTCGGGCACGCTGCCGGATTCCGGCGGCGCGGCGACGACAATCTTGGTCACCATCGACTACCGCGACCTGCTGCAGCGCTACTGGAACACGATGGGCGCGA
>DASTXN010000109.1:0-48997 GCA_035765515.1 Jatrophihabitantaceae bacterium
CCACTGTGGGCAGTGTCAGCCCAGGTCGAGGCCGGGGTACAGCGGGTTCGCGTCCAGCAGCTCGTTGGCCGCGGCGTGGGTCCTCGCGGCGACGCCGTCGGCGAGCGAGTACTTCGCCTTGGACGTGCCCCCCGAGGGCGCGGCGGTCGGCGTGGTGGACGAGAGCACGTCGACGATCAGCTCGGCCACCTTGTCGAACTCGGCCGCGCCGAACCCGCGGGACGTGAGCGCGGGCGTGCCGATCCGCACGCCGGAGGTGTACCAGGCACCGTTCGGGTCGCGCGGGATCGCGTTGCGGTTGGTGACGATTCCCGAATCCAGCAGCGCCGACTCGGCCTGCCGTCCGGTGAGCCCGAACGTCGAGACGTCGATGAGCGCGAGGTGGTTGTCGGTTCCGCCGGTGACCAGCCGGGCACCGCGGCGCATGAGCCCCTCGGCCAGCGTGACCGCGTTGTCGGCGACGTGCTGCGCGTAGCTGCGGAACATCGGCTGGCGCGCCTCTGCGAGCGCGACCGCCTTGGCGGCCATGACGTTGCCGAGCGGGCCGCCCAGCACCATCGGGCAGCCACGGTCGACGGCGTCGGCGTACTCGGGCTGGCACAGCACCAGGCCGCCGCGCGGGCCGCGCAGCGACTTGTGCGTCGTCGTCGTGGTGACGTGCGCGTGCGGCACCGGGTCGAAGTCGCCGGTGAACACCTTGCCCGCGACCAGTCCGGCGAAGTGCGCCATGTCGACCATGAGCGTGGCGCCGACCTCGTCCGCGATCTCGCGCATCTTGGCGAAGTTGACCCGCCGCGGGTATGCCGAGTAGCCCGCGATCAGCACGAGCGGACGGAACTCGCGGGCCTTCGCGGCCACGTCGTCGTAGTCCAGCAGCCCGGTGTCCGGGTTCGTTCCGTACGAGGACTGGTGGAACATCTTGCCGCTGATGTTCGGCCGGAAGCCGTGCGTCAGGTGGCCGCCCGCGTCCAGGGACATGCCGAGCGCGCGCTGGTCGCCGAGCGCCTTGCGCAGCTGCTGCCAGTCGTCCTCGGAAAGGTCGTTGACGTGCTTGGCGCCGGCCTGCTCCAGCGCCGGGGACTCGATGCGCTGCGCCAGGATCGCCCAGAACGCCACGAGGTTCGCGTCGATGCCCGAGTGTGGCTGGACGTACGCGTGCGGCGCGCCGAACAGCTCCTTCGCGTGGTCGGCGGCGAGCTGCTCGACGGTGTCGATGTTCTGGCAGGCCGCATAGAAGCGGTGCCCGATGGTGCCCTCGGCGTACTTGTCCGAGAGCCAGTTGCCCATCGTCAGCAGCACGGCGGGGGAGGCGTAGTTCTCGCTGGCGATCAGCTTCAACGAGGATCGCTGATCGGCCAGCTCGGCGCGGATCGCTCCGGCGACATTGGGCTCGACGGCGGCGATGACGTCCAGCGCGTTCTGGTACGCGACGGACGCGGTCTTGGCGTCGTAAGCAAGGACGTTCTCGTTCTCGGCCACGGCAGCAGCCTAGCGGCCGGGCATTTACTAGGGCGTCCTACTATCTAGGTATGGCTACCGGCAATCCCGACTTCGACTCCTACCGCCTCACTGACGAGCAGAACATGCTCCGGGCGGCCGTCCGTCAGCTCGCTGAGGACAAGATCGCGCCGTTCGCGGCGGACGTCGACGAGCAGGCCCGGTTCCCGCAGGAGGCGCACGACGCGCTGGTCGCGGCCGGCTTCCACGCCGTGCACGTGCCGGAGGAGTTCGGCGGGATGGGCGCCGACGCGATCAGCGCCTGCATCGTGATCGAGGAGGTCGCCCGGGTCTGCGCGTCGTCCTCGCTCATCCCCGCGGTGAACAAGCTGGGCAGCCAGCCGGTGATCCTGTCCGGTTCGGACCAGCTGAAGAAGGAAGTGCTCGCCCCGCTCGCGGCCGGCGAGGTCATGTTCAGCTACGCCCTGTCCGAGCGCGAGGCGGGCTCGGACGCGGCCTCCATGCGCACCCGCGCGGTGTTGGACGGTGACCACTGGGTGCTGAACGGCACCAAGTGCTGGATCACGAACGCCGGCGTCTCGACGTATTACACGGTCATGGCCGTGACCGATCCCGGCAAGGGCGCGAACGGGATCTCCGCGTTCGTCGTGCACAAGGACGACCCGGGCTTCTCGGTCGGTGCCAAGGAGCGCAAGCTCGGCATCAAGGGCAGCCCCACCTGCGAGATCTACTTCGAGAACTGCACGATCCCGGCCGAGCGGATCGTCGGCGAGCCCGGCACCGGCTTCAAGACCGCGCTGCGCACCCTGGACCACACCCGGCTGGCGATCGGAGCCCAGGCGCTCGGCATCGCGCAGGGCGCGCTGGACGCGGCCGTGGGCTACATCAAGGAGCGCAAGCAGTTCGGCAAGCGCATTGCGGACTTCCAGGGCATCCAGTTCATGGTCGCCGACATGGCCATGCGCGTTGAGGCCTCGCGCCAGCTCGTCTACGCCGCTGCCGCACGCGCGGAGCGGGACGAGCCGAACCTGACCTTCACGTCCTCGGCCGCCAAGGTGTTCGCGTCCGACACCGCGATGGCCGTGACGACCGACGCCGTGCAGCTGTTCGGCGGCTACGGGTTCACCAAGGACTTTCCGGTCGAGCGGATGATGCGGGACGCGAAGATCACCCAGATCTACGAGGGCACCAACCAGATCAACCGCATGGTGATGGCCCGCAACCTGCTGAAGTAGCGGCCGAACCCATTCCATAAGGCCGGCCCCGACCAGCGGCGGTTAGACTGGGCGCGACGGCGGAGGGGCCCGCCGACAACCGCTTGGACCCGCTGACCCATCCCGGCTCTCGGGTACACGCCAACGGTCCCTACCTCACGCCAACCACGGAGGTAGTAATGCGGCGCGCCAGTGGCCCGAACAGTGAAGCCCGCCAGGGTGAAGACGCTCGTTCCCATCCCGACCCGGCCGTGCGGCCGGGCCCGCCACACATCATCGACCCCGACGTCGACCTGCACGATCCCGTGCAGCGCGCCGAGACACGCCCTCGCGAATGGGATCTGCTCGCCGCGATGGCGCTCGGCGGTGTCGCGGGTGCTGAAGCACGCTACGGGCTGGGCGTCGCGCTCCCGCATGCGGACAACGCGATCCCGTGGTCGACGGTCGCGATCAACGCCAGCGGTTGCCTGCTCATCGGCGTGCTGATGGTGGTGTTGCTCGAGCTGGCCCGGCCGCATCGGTTGTGGCGCCCGTTCCTCGGCGTCGGGGTCCTCGGCGGCTACACCACCTACTCGACGTTCGCAGTCGACGCCGTTCGGCTGATCCAACAGCACCGTCCGGGCCTCGCCCTCGGCTACATCACGGTCACGTTCGTGTCGTGCCTGGTCGCGGTGTGGTTGGGCGTGGCAGGGGCCCGCAGCCTGGCGGGCGCCGCGGGCGCGGCCGAGCCCGAGGTGGTGCGGCGGTGATCGCGTTGATGGTCGCGCTGGGCGCAGCGGTCGGCGCGCCCGCCCGGTACCTGACCGACCGCGCGGTGCAGAGCAGCCACGACACGCTGTTCCCGTGGGGGACGCTCACCGTCAACGTGCTGGCCTCGCTGCTGCTCGGCGGACTGGCCGGTGCCGGAAGCGACCTGTCGCCGACCGCGATGGCGCTGGTGGGCACCGGCTTCTGCGGCGCCCTGAGCACGTTCTCGACGTTCGGCTACGAGACGGTGCGGCTGGTGCAGGAACGCGCGCGGTTCTATGCCGTCGCGAACGTCGCGGTCAGCCTCGTGGCCGGCCTGGGCGCGGCGTCGCTCGGCTGGGCGATCGGCACTGCGCTCGCCTGACCGGCGCGGCCCGTCAGGCGCTCAGTGATTGCGCAGCGCGTTGACCAGTTCCTTCTTGTTCATGGACGACCGGCCGTTGATGTCCAGCTCGGACGCCCGCTTGCGCAGATCGCTGACGTTCCAGTCCTCGTACGAACCGGACTTGCCGCCGCGCTTGCCGACGCTGCTCCTGCTGCTGTTCGCGGCCGAGTTCGCGATCCGTGCCGACTTCTCCTTCGAGTTGCCCTCGTCGCGCAGCTTCTCGTACATCTTCTTGTCCTTGACGCTCGGGCCAGGGCTCCGTCCACCAGGCATGATCTCCTCCTTCGCTCGAAGCAGGATTACCCGCTGCCCGGGGCCGAGAAACGATCTGCCGGCCCCGCCTCGGCGAGGCGCACGGACGCCTCCAGCATCAGCGCGTGCACGAACGCCTGCGGCAGGTTGCCGCGCAACTGGTGCTGACCGGTGTCGAACTCCTCGGTGTATAGCACCGGCGGTCCGCACGCGGCGCGGGTGCGCTCGAACCAGCCCATCGCCTGCACCGGGTCGCCCTGTTGGTGGAGCGCCAGCGCCGTCAGGAACCCGCAGAGCAGGAACGAGCCCTCGGCGTCGGAGAGTGGACGCTCGTCGTGCCGGAACCGGTACGCGTACCCGTCCCGGGTCAGCTCGTCCAAGTAGGCGCGCAGCGTGTTGACGGTGCGCGGATCGTCCGCCGGTACCGCGCCGCGCAGCGAGGCGAGCAGCAGCGAGCCGTCCAGGCCCGGGTCGTCGGGCGAGCGCTGCCAGCGCCCGGACGGATGCACTGCGTGGGCGGCGGTGTCGGCGACGATTCGGTCCGCCAGCGCGAGCCAGTCGGCTGCCTTGCTCGCGGACGGGCGGATGGTCGCGATCGCGCGCAGGCCCGCCGCGCAGATAAGCCTGCTGTGCGTCCATGGCCGGTCGTCGATCTCCCAGATGCCGGCGTCCGGCTCGGTCCAGCGCCGCCCGATGGCAGCGGCAGCGACCTCGGCAGCGCGCCAGCCGTCCTCGTCCAGCCGATCGTGCTTGGCGGCGGCGGCGAGCAGCAGCAGGCTCTCGCCGAACGCGTCCAACTGGAACTGCTGGTTCACCCAGTTGCCGACGCGGTCGAAGCCGCCGGGATAGCCGGGCAGGTCGAGGTTGCGCTGATCCGGGACGCGCTCGCCGAGCGTGGTGTACGCGGGGGCGAGCTTGTCGCCGTGTTCGAGCAGCCGGGCGCCGACGAAGCTGACGGCGTTGTCGAGCAGCGGGTACGGGCCGGCCGCGGCGACGGCCTCACCAGTGAAGCACTGGTCGCGGATCCATACGTACCGGTAGTCGTAGTTGCGGCCGGACTCGGCGCGTTCGGGCAGGCTGGTCGTCGCCGCGGCGACCATGCCGCCGCCGCGCGAGGTCAGGCCACGCAGCACCGCGTACGAGTGGCGCGCGGCGCGGGGGGTCAGCGTGTTCTCGAACCGTGGCAGGGTGTCCTTCCAGGACGACTCCGTGGCCCGCCAGGCACCGACCACGTCGACGGGTTCGTCCGGCAGCGCTTCGTCCGAGATCTCCAGCACCAGATCGTGGCAGCCGCCGGCTGGCAGTTCGAGCTCGAACGTCAGCGCCCGGTCGCCGTGGCTGCCGGTCGGCCGGGCCTCGCCGGCTCCCGTCCAGCGCACCTGCAGCTCGCCGGAGCGGCCCGTCCACACCTCGCCATCGCGGGACAGCCCGGCGAACTGGCGCTTGCCGAACTCGGCGCGCGGTTGCAGCGCGATCTGAACCCGCGCGGGCGCGTCGACCGCACGTACCTGCCGCAGCAGGACGGCGCGGTGCTCGTCCCCGGGGAAGGCGAGCGCCTCGCGGCACTCGACGATGCCGTCGCTGGTGACCCAGCGGCTACGCCAGATCAACGTGTCGTCCTCGTAGTAACCGCCCCAGACGAAGCGCCCTACCGGTGTGACGGCGTAGCCACCGCGTCCGCCGATCAAGGCCGCGAAGACGGCCGGGCTGTCCCACCGCGGCGCGCACATCCAGACGATGTCCCCGCGCGGGCCCACGACTGCGCCGCGTTCGCCGTCGGCGAGCAGCGCGTACTCGCGCAGCACGTGTGGCGGATTGTTCAGCGGGCCCTTCCCCCGGTCGGCTGCCTCGCTCATTGCTGTCCGCCGTCCATTTCCGGCCGCGCCGCACGCTCGATCGCGGACAGCGATGGGGCTCCAAGTCGCACTGTGCCGTTTCGTTCGCTCGCAAGCTCGCTCATTGCAAACCCCGGGCAGCGGCGGCGGTGAGCGCACCCGACGCGCGGGCCGCCCGCGCGCTGGCCCGTGCCGCGCGGCGGTAGCGCGGCCGCGCCGCGCACAACGCGTACATGCTGGCGGCGTGCGTCAGGTCCACTACGGCGCACGCGGTGACGATCCGGCGCCGGGGGACGAGCGAGAGCAGCACGCCCTGGACGGCCAGCCGTGCGCCCAGGACGCGCACGACGTTCGTGGCCGGGATCCGGTGACCGTGCGTCACCGCCTCCACGACCTGCTCCGGGCGGGCGAGCAGAGCCAGCCCGGTCAGCGTGTTCACTGTGGCCACCGATCGGGTGGCCACGATGCGTGCGTTCATCGCGCGAGGCGCGCGGCCACCGCACCCGCCCCGGCCCCGACGAGACCGGCCGCCGCCGCCAGCAGGCCGTGGTGCTGGGACGCCCACAGCTGCGGGTCGTGCGTGTGTGACTCGTCGTCGAACACGCCGTTCGAACCGAAGTCCTCGCCGTCCTCGCCGTCGGCGGGCTCCCACAGGTTCACCGGCGCGTCCGGTTCCTGCTGCTCGTCGGTCTGCTGCGACCCGAAACCGGTGCGCGCCAGGTAGCGGTCCAGCAGGCCTGGCACGATCGCGTTGGCCGCGAGGGTGCCCATCGTGCTCGAACCCACCCAGTACTCGCGCCGCTTCGGGTGCTCGGCGGCGTGGACGACCGCCTCGGCGGCGAAGCGGGGCTGGTAGATCGGTGGCACCGGCTGGGCGTGCCTGGGCAGCCGGGAAAGCACCCAGGAGAACTGTGGGGTGTTGACCGCGGGCATCTGCACCATCGTCACGTGCACGCCGCTCTTCTCGTGCAGCAGCTCGCAGCGCAGCGACTCGTGAAAGCCCTGGATCGCGTGCTTCGCCCCGCAGTAGGCGCTCTGCAGTGGGATGCCGCGGTAGGCGAGCGCGGAGCCGACGTGCACGATCGTGCCGCGGTCGCGGGCCTTCATGCGCGGCAGCACGGCCATCGTCGCGTAGACGTAGCCGAGGTAACTGACCTCGGTGACCCGCTTGAACTCGGCCGCCTTGATCTTGTCGAACGGCGCGAACACCGAGGTGAACGCGACGTTGACCCAGGTGTCGATCGGACCGACCTCGGTCTCGATCAGCTCGACGGCGGCGGCGATCGCTTCGGCGTCGGACACGTCGACGGGAATCGTGACGGCACGGCCGCCGGCCTCGTCGACCTCTCGCGCCGCTCCGGCGAGCCCCTTCTCACCTCGCGCGAGTAGGACGACGGTGTCGCCGCGGCGCCCGAACGCGCGAGCGCTGGCACGTCCGATGCCCGCGCTGGCACCGGTGACGACGACGATCTGCGATGAATTCTTCGGCATGTCCGTCACCGTTCCCAGCGTGACGACAAAGTATGCCCGCTGTTTGGGTGAGATGAATTTTGGGGACGACCAGCGGCATGGGAGACACCGTTGCCGACGTCCTGCTTGCCCGATTGCGCGAGTGGGGTGTGCGCCAGGTTTTCGGGTACCCGGGCGACGGAATCAACGGCCTGCTCGCCGCGTGGGGGCGGGCCGGGAACGACCCGCAGTTCGTGCAGGCGCGGCACGAGGAGATGGCCGCGTTCGAGGCTGTCGGTTACGCGAAGTTCAGCCGTGGCGTGGCCGTGTGTGCCGCGACGAGCGGTCCCGGTGCGATCCACCTGCTCAACGGCCTCTACGACGCCAAGCTCGACCACGTCCCGGTCGTCGCGATCGTCGGCCAGACCGAGCGCAGCGCGATGGGTGGTTCGTACCAGCAGGAGGTCGACCTGCTCACCCTGTTCAAGGACGTGTGCAGCGACTACGTGCAGATGTGCACCGTTCCCGAGCAGTTGCCGAACCTGATCGACCGCGCCATCCGCATCGCCCAGGCGGAGAGCGCACCCACCTGCCTGATCTTCCCCTCGGACGTGCTCGAGCTTCCGTACGAGCCGCCGGGCCATGCGTTCAAGGAGGTGCCGTCCAGCCTGGGCGTGCACCAGGCGACGATGACCCCGTCGGCCGACGGCCTGCAGGCGGCCGCGGACCTGCTCAACGCCGGCCAGCGCCCCGCGCTGCTCGTCGGCCAGGGCGCGCACGACTGCGTCGAGGAGCTGACCGAGGTCGCCGACCTGCTGGGTGCCGGCGCCGCGAAGGCGCTGCTCGGCAAGGACGTGCTGCCGGACACGCTGCCGTGGGTGACCGGCTCGATCGGCCTGCTGGGCACGATGGCCAGCGACCACATGATGAAGAAGTGCGACACGCTGCTGACGGTCGGCTCCAACTTTCCGTACACGCAATTCATGCCGGAGCTCGACCAGGCGCGGGCCGTGCAGATCGACCGGTCCGGAAAGTGGATCGGCATGCGCTACCCGTACGAGGTGAACCTGGTCGGTGACGCGAAGACCACGCTGCGCGCGCTGATCCCGCTGCTGCACCGCAAGCAGGACCGCAGCTGGCGCGAGGAGATCGAGCGGCACGTGTCGCGGTGGTGGACGATCGCCGAGCGCCGCGCGATGACCGACGCCGAGCCCGTCAACCCGATGCGGATCTTCCACGAGCTGTCCATGCGGCTGCCCGACAACGCGATCGTCGCCGCCGACTCCGGCAGCGCCGCGAACTGGTACGCACGGCACCTGAAGTTCCGCGAGGGAATGCGCGGCTCGCTGTCCGGAACGCTCGCGACGATGGGGCCGGGCGTGCCGTACGTGATCGGCGCCAAGTGGGCGCACCCGGACCGTCCGGCCATCGCGTTCGCGGGTGACGGCGCGATGCAGATGAACGGCATGGCCGAGCTGATCACGGTCGCAAAGTACTGGGAGCAGTGGGCCGACCCGCGGCTGATCGTCGCGGTGCTGCACAACAACGACCTGAACCAGGTGACCTGGGAGATGCGGGCCATGGAGGGCTCGCCCAAGTTCGCCGAATCCCAGAACCTGCCCGACGTGGACTACGCGGCCTTCGCGCGCAGCGTCGGGCTGTTGGGGATCAACGTCGACACCCCGGCGCAGGTCGGGCGCGCGTGGGAGACGGCGTTGAGCGCGAACCAGCCGACGGTGCTCGACGTGCGCTGCGACCCCAACGTGCCGCCGATTCCGCCGCACGCGACGTTCGAGCAGGCGAAGGACACCGCGACCGCGCTGCTGCACGGCGACGAGGACGCCTGGGGAATCGTCAAGGAGGGCGTCAAGCAGAAGGTGCAGGAATACCTGCCGGGCGAGAAGGAGAAGTGATGAGCTTGCTCCGCGACGTCCGTACGGGACGTTTTGAACGCACCCTCTCGGCGCTGACCGCGGCTGGGGCCGCGGTGACCGCCGGTGAGATCTACATGGAGCACGACGCCGCGAGCTTCGGCAACAAGGTGATGTGGTGGCCGATCTTCGTCGTGCCCGCGGCGATCCCGTCCGGCATAGCCGCGGTGTTCTCCCGACGCGCGGCCAAGACGGTGTTGCCGTTCGCCTCGGCGCTGATCGTCGCGAACGGACTGCAGGGCACCTACCTGCACCTGCGCGGCGTCAAGCAGCGGCCGGGGGGGTGGACGCGCTACAACATCGAGGGCGGGCCGCCGGTGTTCGCGCCGCTGCTCGCGTCGCTGGTCGGGGGCATGGGGCTGCTGGCCGCGGTGCTGCGCCGCGAGGAGGACCCTGCCGGTGCCTGACTTCGACGTCCTGAAGCAAACGCCGTACTGGGACGCCGTGACGACCGGTGTGGTCATGGAGCGGCTCGCGCCGGACACGCAGCTCGCTTTCTTCACCGACCGCGAGGTATCGGTGGCACGCCCGCTGGTCGACCTGCTGCTCGGCCAGCATGACGAGCGACTCGTCCCGGCGCTGGAGCTGATCGACACGCGGCTGGCGCGTGGCGAGACGGACGGCTGGCACTACGACGACCTGCCCGAGGACGCCGACGCCTGGCGGCAGACGCTTGCCTGGCTCGACGAGGACGCGCAGGCGGCGCACCAGTTGCCGTTCGCGCGCGTCGGGGTCGATGCGCAGTGTGCGCTGATCCAGACGGTCCAGGACCTCTCACAGGACAGCAAGGACTGGCACACCTATCCGGCCAGCCAGGTGTGGAGCCTGTGGACGCGGTACGCCTGTACGGCCTTCTACTCGCACCCGTACGCCTGGAGCGAGATCGGCTTCGGCGGCCCGGCCTACCCGCGCGGGTACCTGAACCTCGGCGTGGATCGGCTCGAGCACTGGGAAGAGCGCATGCCGTCAAGCGGGGGTTCGGCGTGAGCAAGCTGAGCTACAAGTCGATCAAGGAGCGCAACGAGTCCGCGTGGCTGTTGCCGAACGACGGCACGCGGACGAATCACGCGCTGCGCAATGACATGCGCCGCTACGCCGACGGCGACGAGGTCGACCTCGTGGTGGTCGGGTCCGGAGCAGGCGGTTCCGTGCTCACCCAGCGCCTCGCGCGCGCCGGGTGGAAGGTCGTCTGCCTCGATGCCGGGCCGTTCTGGGACCCGGACACCGACTGGGTCAGCGACGAGCGCGGCGCGCACGTCCTGTACTGGACCGAGCCGCGGCTGATCGGCGGATCGGACCCCGTACCGCTCGGCTCGAACAATTCCGGCCGCGGCGTCGGCGGCTCGATGGTGCACTACGCCGGCTACGTGCCCCGGCTGCATCCCTCCGACTTCGCGACGTACACCAACAACGGGGTCGGCGCGGACTGGCCGATCTCGTACGCGGATCTGCGGCATTACTACGAGACGATCGAAGAGGAACTGCCGGTCGCCGGACAGAAGTGGATCTGGGGCGACCCGCACCGCTACGCGCACCATCCGCACCCGGTCAGCGGCAACGGCGAGGTGTTCTTGCGGGGCGCGTCCGCCCTCGGCATCCGAGCCCTGGTCGGTCCGGTCGCGATTCCCAACGGGCGGTTCGGGAACCGTCCGCACTGCATCTATCGCGGCTTCTGTCTGCAGGGCTGCAAGGTCAACGCGAAGGCCAGCCCGCTGATCACGCACGTGCCGGACGCGCTCGCGCACGGCGCCGAGATCCGCGCCAACTGCCACGTCAGCAAGGTGCATGTCGACGCCCGCACCAACCGCGCCATCGGGGTGACCTACCTGCGGGACGGGATGGAGCACTTCCAGCGGGCCAAGGCGGTCGCGGTCGCCGGCTACTCGATCGAGACGCCGCGCCTGCTGATGCTCAGCGCCACCGATGCGCATCCGAACGGCCTCGGCAACGATCACGACCAGCTCGGCCGGTACCTGATGGTGCAGGGCGCGCCGCAGACGGCCGGCCGCTTCGACGCCGAGATCCGGATGTACAAGGCGCCGCCGCCGGAGGTCACGTCCGAGGAGTTCTACGAGGACGATCCGAGCAAGCCGTACCGGCGCGGCTTCGCGATCCAGAACGTCAGCCCGCTGCCGATCACGTGGGCCGAACACGTTTCCGCACAAGGGCATTGGGGCAAGGACCTCCGTGAGCGGATGAGCACGTACGTGCACTGGGCGACGCTCGGTGCGCTCTGCGAGTTCCTGCCGCGGGCGGAGAACCGGGTAACCCTGGCGGAGGAGAAGGACCGGCACGGTCTGCCCGTCGCGCACTTCTCCTACAGCCAGGGCGAGAACGACAAGCTGCTGCTGAAGGCGGCACAGGACGCGATGGAGCAGATCCTGAAGGCTGCCGGCGCGGCCGAGGTCATGACGATCACCCGAGACGCGCACCTGGTCGGTGGCGCCCGGATGGCGGCGACGGCCGAGCAGGGTGTGGTCGACCCCGAGCATCGCGTCTTCGGTGTCGACCGGCTGTACATCGCCGACGGCAGCGTGCTGCCGACGCAAGGCTCCGCCAACCCGGCGCTGACCATCATGGCGCTGGCCGCACGACTGGCCGACAAGATGATCGAACACGGGCGGTTCGCATGAAGATCACAGGAGTCGATGTCGCCGCCTACAAGTTCCCGACGCCCGAACCCGAGGCCGACGGCACGCTGCAGTGGGAGGCGACGACCGCCGTCGTCGTCCAGGTGCACGCCGGCGACGTGACCGGCATCGGCTGGACGTACGGCAGCCCGGCCACCGCTGCAATCGTGCAGCACAACCTGGTCGGCCAGGTCGTCGGCCAGGACGCCGACGACATCACCGCCTGCTACGAAGCGATGCGCCGCAACTGCCGGAACCTCGGCAGCAAGGGCCTGGTCATGCACGCGATCAGCGCGGTGGATGTCGCGCTGTGGGACCTCAAGGCCCGGTTGCACTCGATGTCGTTGCCGGCCCTGCTCGGGGCGGTGCGCGACAGCGTCCCCGTCTACGGATCCGGCGGATTCACGACCATGACGGACGAGCAGCTCGCCGAGCAGATCGCCGGCTGGCGCGAGCTCGGCTGCACCGCGATGAAGATCAAGGTCGGCGAGTCGTGGGGCGGCAACGTGTCTCGGGACCTGGCGCGGGTACGGCAGCTGCGCGAGCAGTCCGGCGAGGGCGTCGAGATCATGGTGGACGCGAACGGTGGCTACTCGCGCGGTCAGGCGCTGCGTGTCGGCGCGGCGCTGGACGAACTCGGTGTCGTCTGGTTCGAGGAACCGGTCAGCAGCGACGACATCGACGGGCTGGGGGTACTGCGCGGCGCGCTGCGCTGTGACGTCACCGCCGGCGAGTACGCCGCGGACGTGTACGAGATCGAGGGCCTCTGCGGCGTCCTCGACTGCATCCAGCTGGACGCGACGAGGTGCGGCGGCTACACCGGGTTCCTGCGCGGCGCGGCAATCGCGGCAGCGCACAACCTGGAGGTGTCCGCGCACTGTGCGCCCGCACTGCACGCGCCGGTCACGGCGGCCACCGCGAACCTGCGGCACATCGAGTTCTTCGCCGACCACGCGCGCCTGGAGCCCCAACTCTTCGACGGGGTGCCGGTGGTAAACGACGGCCTGATCAGGGCAAACACCACGCCAGGGCACGGTCTCGCGCTGAGCCCCGACGCCGACCGGTGGAAGACCGAGTAGCAACCGCTGAGAGAAGTGAGGAAAACAATGGCAACCGCACGAAAGCTTGCGCCGCGCTCCCTGGCCTACACGGTGCCGGGCATGGACGAGAAGGACGCCAAGCGGGTCGTCGCGCTGCTGCAGGACCGGCTCAACGCGCTCAACGACCTGGCGCTCACGCTCAAGCACATCCACTGGAACGTGGTGGGCCCGCAGTTCATCGCCGTCCACACGATGCTCGATCCGCAGGTCGACGCGGTGCGGCTGATGGTTGACGACATCGCCGAGCGCATCGCGACGCTCGGTGCCTCGCCGTGCGGCACGCCGGGTGCCCTGGTCGCGCAGCGCAGCTGGGACGACTACGACATCGGCCGCGCGGACGCGATCGCCCACATGGGAGCGCTCGACGTCGTGTACGCCGGCGTGATCGAGGCGCACCGCGAGGCGATCGAGGCGACCGAGGAGTCCGACCCGGTCACGCAGGACATGCTGATCGGGCAGTCCGCGCAGCTCGAGCAGTTCCACTGGTTCGTCCGCGCTCACCTGGAGAACGCGTCCGGCACGCTGACGACCGGCGGCGCACGGACGGAGAAGTCGGCGGCACGCCGTGCCCGGCGCTGACCATAGCGTCGATCCCGGCGGAGGCGCGTGCGCCGTCCTGTTCGACGTGGACGGCACGCTCGTCGACACCAACTACCTGCATGCGGTTTGCTGGGGCGAGGCGCTTCGGCAGCAGGGTCGGCCCGTTCCGATGGCCACGGTGCACCGGGCGATCGGCATGGGCTCGCAGGAGTTGCTCGACCACCTGCTCGGGCCGGACCGTGACCGCGATCACGACGACGTGCTCGACGCGGCGCACCTCGCCCTGTACAAGCAGTTCTGGGGACGGCTGCAGCCGCTGCCCGGCTCCGCCGCCTTGCTGCGCAAGTGCGCCGGCAGCGGGCTGCGGACCGTCCTGGCATCGTCCGCGTCCGAAGGGGAGCTGGGCGCGCTGCGCTCGGCCCTGGACGCTGACGATGCGATCAGCGGCGCAACCAGCTCCGACGACGCAGGAGCGGGTAAGCCGGCCGCCGACATCCTGCTCGCGGCGCTCGACAGCGTGGACGCGTCCGCCGAGCGGTCGGCGTTCGTCGGGGACTCCGTGTGGGACGGCCAGGCGGCGCGTAAGGCCGGCCTGCCGTTCGTGGGCCTGACCTGTGGCGGCACCAGTGAGGCGGAGTTGCGCGAGAACGGCGCGATGGAGGTGTGGCGGGACGCGGATCAGCTGCTCGGTGAGTGGCAGCACAGCGTGCTGAGCCGGCTGGGCGCGTCCTGATGATGCGCCGCATCGCCGCGCTCTACGTCTGGGCCGCGGGCACCTGGTTGCTGTTGACCTGGACGGTGACGTTCGAGCAACTGGTGACCGGCGGGCTGGTCGCGCTCGCCGTCGCGCTCGGGCTCTGCGCCTTCGACGACGTGGCCGCCCCGTGGCGGCTGCTCGACCCGCGCGTGCTGTTCGCCACCGTGCGCCTGGTGCTCGTGTCGCTGGCCCGGATCGTGGGCGCGAACGTCAAGCTGGCGTACCGCATCTGGGCACCGAGCCGCCCGCTGCGCTCGGGGATGCTGATCGTGCCCACGTCCATGCGCACCGACGGCGGGCTCGGCGGGACGGGTCTGATCACGTCGCTCATCGTGGACAACCAGATCACGGATCTGGACCGCAGCCGGCAGGAATTGCAGTACCACGCCGTCGCCGTCCCGGAGGGGGATCGCGGCGAGCGCACCAAGTCGGTCAACGGACCGGTGGAGCGACTGCTGGCGCCGATCGTGCGAAGGAGCAGGTCGTGAAAGACGTGTATATGGCGGTGTGCATAACCGAGCTGGCGATCATCACGCTGTTGCTGTTCCGGCTGGCCAAGGGACCGTCGGTCGCGGATCGCATCGTCGCCCTGAACACCATCTCGACCCAGGCGGCGATCGCGGTGCTGTTCTTCGCCGCGTTCGCAGATCGATCCATCTACCTCGACGTGACGCTGTGGCTGTCCTCGTTCAGCTTCCTGTCCGCCCTGGTCTGGTCCCGCTACCTCGAGCGAGGTTTGCTATGACGATTGCGGTGATCGTGCTGTGCGCGATCGGGCTGTTCTTCTCGCTCAGCGGCACCGTGGGGATCCTGCGCATGCCGGACGTCTACACCCGCATCCAGTGCTCGTCCAAGGTGATCACGATGGGCGCGCTACCGCTGCTGATCGCGCTCGCGATCGCCGAGGGCCCGGTCACCGAGTTCGCCGGCCGGGCATTGTTCGTCGGCTTCTTCACGCTTGTCCTCAGCCCCGCGGCGACGCACGCGCTTGCCCGCTCGTCCTACCTGACCGATGTGCCGATGTGGAAGGGCTCGGTACTGGACGAGCCCCGTCAGAAGGAACAGCAGGAGACGGAGGAGCAGTCGTGAGCGCGTTCTGGGCGCTGGACTACCTGTGCCTGTTCGTGATCGTCGTGTCCGCGGCTCTCGTCTACAAGTTGCAGAACCTCAACGGCGCGGTCATGGCGCTGTCGGCGATGGGCACCGTCATGGCCCTGCTCTTCGTCGTGCTGGGCGCACCCGATGACGCCCAGTCCGAGATCGTGGTCGGCGCGATAGCGCTGCCCGTCCTCTACCTGATCGCGATCGGCAAGGTGCGCGCGGATGTGCGCGACCGTGGCGAGCTCGGCGAGGAGGGCGAGCGCGGCGATGAATGACCCGGCCGCCGTTGAGCACGCCAAGCAGGAACCCCGCGCGGAGAACGATCTGCACCGTCCGGCGATCGGGTTCGCGCTCGCCGGTGCCGTCCTCGCCGTCCTGGTGATCGGCGTCGTCGACCTGCCGCGTGCTGCGGCCGCGCTTCCGGACATCGCGCGGCACGCGATGGAGATCGCGCTGCCGAAGTGGGGCCAGAACGAGGTCGTCAGCGAGATCGTCTATGGAAGCCGCGGCTGGGACACGTTCGGCGAGACGTTCCTGCTGCTGGCCGCCGTGGTCTCGGTCGTCACGCTCACCCGCTCACCGGAGCCACGCACCGAGTACGTCGGTGAGTCCATGGCCGGCCGCGAGGAACAGCAGGAGGTGGATCCGAAGGGCGGCGGCGAGAGCGGCGAGGAGGAGCAGGCCCGCGAGGCGGAGGCGAACGAGGAGGACGGCAAGAGCGATCTCGCGCCCAACTCCGACGACCTCCCGCTCGGCGCGCGTGCTCCCGAGCGCGCCGCCGGTATGTCCGTCGTCGTCCGCGTGGGCGCCCGGATCGCGGCTGTCCCGCTCGGCGTCGCCGCGTTCTACCTGTGTCTGTGGGGCTACACGCCCGGCGGTGGCTTCCCGGCGGGCGCGGCGGTGATGGGCGTGGTGCTCGTGATGTACACGGCCTTCGGGCGCGGCGCGGTCAGCCGTGCGGTGCGGCCGACCGTCGTCGAGCCGATCGAGCTGTTGGGTGCCATGGCGATCATCGCGATCGGCCTGTTCGGCCTGCTGTTCAAGGATTCGATGTTCGCGAACTTCCTGACGCTCGCGGTGCCCGGGACCATCCGCGCCGGCGGCACCAACCAGTTGTTCTCCGGCAGCGAGCTGATCGAGGTCGCAACCGGCCTGACGATCGCGGTCTTCAGCCTGCTCGGCATGAAGCACGATTGGGCGCCGGACGAGGACGGCGACGGCGACGGCGACGGCGCTGGTCGCGGATCCGACGACGAGCGGCGCAGGAAAGGCACAGGTCGCGAATCCGACCAGGAGCGCGAAGCGTGATCCTCGCCAACTACATCGCCGCAGGATTGCTGTTCAGCATCGGCCTGCTAGCCGTGCTGACCCGCCGAAACCTAATCAAGATCATCCTGGGGCTGTCGCTGATGGAGGCGTCGACCTACCTGCTGATGGTCTCGATGGCGTACCGACGCCACTCGACGGCCCCGGTGCTGACCAGCCCGCCGGACGGGAAGTCGGCCGCGGATCTCGTGCACGGCAATGTGGCCGACCCGGTGCTGCAGAACTTCTGCCTGACCGCGATCGTCATCGGTGTCGCGGTGACCGCCGTGTTCCTGTCCGCCGCCGTGCGTGTTGCGCAGCACTACCGCAGCGTCGACGCCGACGACATGACGGCGCTGAAGGGCTGAGGCCGCGATGAGTGCTGCCGCCACACTGCTGCCGCTGGCGGTCGTGATCCCCATCGGCGGTGCGGTGATCAGCCCGCTTATAGCCAAGCTGCACCGCAAGCTGCCTCTGATCGTCGGCATGATCGCGATGACCGGATCGGTGCTCGTGCTCGTCCCGGTCGCCGGACAGGTCTACTCCGGCAGCGGGCACGTCGTCGTGCACTTCTTCAGCGCCGAGCATCCGATTCACGGCAAGCTGCTCGGCATCGCGTTCGCCGCCGACCCGTTCGGAATGATGTTCGCGCTGCTCGCAGCGGGTCTCGGTGGCCTGCTGTTGCTGTCACTGCTCTCGGAGTTCGGCGGTCTCGGCGAGCGCGAGATCGGCAGCCTCGCCTGCTTGGTGCAGCTGTTGCTCGCCGCGCTGATTGCTGCCGCGCTGACGGCAGACACCGTGAACCTGTTCGTCTGGTTCGAGGTCGCCGCGCTGTCCAGTTACGGCCTGACCGGGTTCTTCCTGGAACGACCGATCGCACTCGAGGCGGCGTTCAAGATCCTGGTGCTGACGTCGATCGCGGGCTTCGCGGTGTTCGTCGGCGCCGGCCTGCTCTACAGCAAGGAGGGCGCGCTCAGCTTCGCCCAGCTGCACAACTCGCTGCTCGGCGGCGACAGCCGCGTCGCGCTCGTCGCGCTGGCGCTGCTGATCGCCGGGTTCGGCACCAAGGCGGGCATCGCCCCCTTCCATGGCTGGCTGCCGGACGCGCACACGCCCGTGCCGGGCGGGATCTCCGCCCTGTTCTCCGGGCTGATGGTCGACCTCGGCATCGTGGCGATCGCGCGGCTCACGCTGCAGGTCTACGGCGCCGACAGCGGGCATGCGTTGCTGGGATTGATCACCGGGCTCGGCATCACGTCCGCACTGCTCGGCGCGATCATGGCGCTGGCGCAGGACGACCTGAAGCGGCTGCTCGCGTGGGACACCGTTTCGCAGATGGGCCTGCTGCTCACCGGCTTCGGTTCGGCGACCGAGGAGGGCGTCGGTGGCGCCGCGTTCCAGCTCGTCAGCCACGGCCTGTTCAAGGCGCTGCTGTTCCTGTGCGCGGGCAGCATCGTGCACTCGACCGGACTGACGAAACTGTCCGAGATCGGCGGGTTGGCGCGACGGCGTCCGGTCGTGACGGCGGCGTTCACCGTCGGCGCGCTGTCGATCTCCGGCGTGCCCGGGTTCAGCGGTTACGCCTCGCTCAGCCTGATCCACGAAGGCCTGCTGGACGAACCGGTGATCCACGCCCTGGCCCTCGTCGCACAGGTGATCACGGTGGCCGCGCTGGCCCGCGCGACCTGGCTGGGCTTCTACCGCCGTCGCGAGGAAGAGTACGAGCAGTTGGAGCGCACGCCGATCGGGATGCGGATCGCGCTGTTCGTCGTCGGCTCGGCCTGCATCGTGTTCGGCATCTTCCCGAGCCAGTTCGTCGAGCGCGTGGTCGGGCCGGCCGCGTCCATCCTGCTGGACCCCAGTGGCTACTCGCACGCGGTGCTGGCCGGATCGGGGACGGTTCCGGCGAGCAGCCTGGTATTCGACTACGGCAAGGCCAGCGACCTGATCACCACGGCGATCGAGATCGGCATCGGGCTGCTGGTCGCTGCCGTGTACCTGCGCATCCGGGAGCCGCGGCCGGTGACCTGGCTGCGCCGGCTGCACACCGGCTCGGTGAACGACTACGCCGCCTACCTGGCCGGTGGCATCGCGCTGGCGGCAGGCATCCTGCTGGGCGGCTGACTGTTGGCCGCCTAGCAGGCACACCTCCGGCGCGAGCCGGGGCCCAAGGGCCGAGCCTGGGCCGAGCCAACAGTCAATTGGACGCGAGCTCGATCAGCTGCGCCGCCAGGTCGCTCGGCCGCCTGCCGAGCCACACCGCGTGCAGCGGCCGCCGCATGAGCAGGCCGGGCACCTCGAGTTCGGTGAGGGCTCCGCTGGCAACGTCGGCGGACGCGGCACGCGCGCTCAGCACCGCGACCCCGCCGCCGGCGCGCGCGGTCGCCAGGATCGTCGCCGTCGAGCCGAGCTCCGTCGCGTGCGGCAACGGCGGGCGCTCGCCGAGCGCGGCGGCCAGCGCGTCGAGGAACGTGTCCCGGGTCCCCGAACCCGGCTCCCGCAACAGCAGCGGCAGGCCGGGCAGGTCACGCGTGTGCAGCCGTCCACGCCGGCGCGCCAGCGGATAGTCGGCGGCGACCACGATCGCCAGCCGGTCGGTGCCGACCTGGCGTGCGGATAGTCCGATCGGGACATCAGGCGCCTCGACGAAGCCGACGTCGGCGCGGCCGTCGCGGACCGCGGCGCAGACGTCGCGGCTGTTCGCCACGCTCGCGGCGACGTCCAGGCCCGGGTTGTGCCGGCGCAGTGCCAGCAGCCACTGCGGCAGCAGGTACTCGGCCACGGTCAGGCTCGCCGCGACGCGCAGCCGGGCGTTGCGGTCGGCGCGCAACGTGAGCACGCCGTCGGTCAGGGTGCGGGCCGCGTCCACCACACCGCGCGCCCAGGTGACGACCGCCTCGCCGGCCGGTGTCAGCGTGCTGCCCCGGGTGCTGCGGCGCAGTACGGGCACGCCCAGGCGGCGCTCCAGCCGGGCGAGCCGGGCACTGGCACTGGGCTGGCTGATGCCGTGCGCGGCCGCGGCCTTGCCGACGCTGCCGAGATCGGCCACCGAGAGGAGCAGATCCAGCGTCGCGAGCTCGGGAGTCCAGCTCGGCAGCGGCGCGGTCACGGGTCCATCTTGCCGCGCTTGCGAGCTGGGCTACGGCAGCGCCCACTGCAGCAGCAGGCTGGTCGTCGCGACCGCGACCCACAGGAACAACCCGAGCCGCAGCGGACGATGCCCCGCGCGGCGCAGCGCCGCGACGTCCGTCGACAGCCCGATGGCCGAGAGCGCGGCCGTGATCAGGAACAGGGATACGTGCTGCAGAGCGTCGTGGCTGGACGACGGCACCAGCCCGAGCGTGTTCGCGGCCGCGACGACCAGGAACCCGATCAGGAACCATGGGATCAGCTTCAGTGCGCGGACGAGCGCGTTCTCCTCGGCGCGGACGTTCGAACCGTCCGCGGCCGCGTCCCGGCGGCGCACCAGAGCCGCGAGGCCGAGGCAGATCGGGATGATCATCAACGTGCGGGTGAGCTTCACGACGACCGCGTAGTTGCCGGCCGCCGCTCCGTACGTGGTCGCGGCGGCGACGACGGAGGAGGTGTCGTTGACGGCAGTGCCGGCGAACAGCCCGAACTCGTGCTGGCTCAGCCCGAAGGCGTGCCCGATCGGCGGGAAGAGCAGCACTGCCAGCACGTTGAACAGGAAGATCGTCGAGATGGCGTACGCGATGTCGTTGCTCTTCGCGCGGATCACCGGACTCACCGCCGCGATCGCTGACGCGCCGCAGATCCCGGTGCCCACGCCGATCAGGGTGCGCAGGTCGCGGTCGATGCCCAGGCGCCGGCCGAGCAGGAACGCCAGCGCCAGGCAGACGGCGAGCGTGCCCAGCATGACCGGTAGCGAGCCGACACCCACGTGCACGACCTGGTGCAGCGACAGTTGCGAGCCGAGCACTACTACCGCGAGTTGCAGCACGAAGCCCTTCGCGTAGCCGATACCGGGCGCGAGCACGGCGTACCTGCGCTGCCGCGCGCTGACCAACACGCCGAGCACGATCCCTGCGACCGGAGCGCCGAGCAGCGGGGCGAAGTGGCCGATCACGGTCGCGACCACCGCGATCGCAACGGCAACGGCGACGCCCGGCGCTACCTGGACGGCGCGTGCGCCCGCGCGGTGCAGCCGCGGCGGCCGCACGGTGCTGGTCGGTGGCGTGCTCACCTCAGTCACGTCGTTCGCTCCGTCGGTCATCTCGTGCACGCGGGCCGGCCATGCCGTCCAGGATCGCGCGCGGGCGGCCGTCCGGGTACCGCCGACCTGCCTCGCCCACTCATAGGGAGATCCTATGGCCGGTCAGTCCAGGCGGGCGGTGGCGCGTTCCTGGGTGGCGCGCCGCTCCAGCACGTCGGGGTCGGCACAGTTGCGGACGTAGACCAGCGAGCCGCCGACGGACAGCGGGGCCAGCAGCGTGTCCACCCAGTCGGCCGGCGTGGACCAGTCCCGCGTGGCGAGCACGCGCGCGCCCGCCGACAGCCCGAGTTCCGTCGCGCGCTCGCGGGCCCAGGTGGCGACCTCGGCGCGCGTGCGGCCGGCCAGGCATGGATCGTCCGGTCCCGCTCCGAACCGCACGCTGCCCCAGGCGTCCGCCTGCGGGCGCACCGCCGTCACGTAGTCCTCCGCGCCGACCGGTGCCGAGGCCCCGAAGCCCACGCGGGCTGCGTCCGGCGCGACGGCGTAGACGTCCGGCACGCCCGCGGCCGCGTCCAGCGTTGCCGGTTCGACGAAAGCCACCTCTGCGGACGCCGAGTCGTCGACGAGCTGCAGACCCGCGGTCAGCGCTGCCAGTAGCGGCGGGATCGAGATCCAGTGCGCGGGCAACGCGAGCAGCGCGCCGTCACCAGCGCCGAGGCCGAGCTCGGTCGCGAGCAGGTGATGGGTCTTGGCGACCCAGTTGGCCAGCGACGTCGCCGACAGCTCCGAGCGCTCGCCGGTCGCCTCGTCGTAGTACGTGATGAACGGCCGGCCCGGATCGCGGGTGAGCAGGTCGGCGAACAGCTGTTCCGGTGTGGTCACGTCAGTAGATGCATTTCGCGTCGATGGGGTTGGTCTTCTTGGCCTTCTTGCCGGACGTCTTCGGCGTGCTGGCCGGCGGGTTGATCACCCTGGCCATGAACGCCCGCACCGTCGTCGGGTGCACGACCACGACGCTGCCGACGTCAGTGTCGGCGAAACCGTCGGTCGGGATCGTCTTGCCGCTGATGTTGTTCGCAGTCAGGTTCTCCAGCTCGCGGCCGAGCGAGAGCGGGTCCAGCGAGGAATCCACGAACAGCGAGCTCTGCACCGCGGTCAGCAGGTCCTGCAGCTTGAACGGGTTCAGCAGCGTGCCGGCCGACGCGACCTTGCGGAACGCGGCGGTGAGGAAGTACTGCTGGCGCTTCACCCGGTCCAGGTCGCCCAGGCCGTTCGGGAAGCCGTACCGCTGCCGGACGAACGCGAGTGCCTGCCGCCCCTTGATCACGTTGACGCCCTTGTGCAGGTGGATCCCCGAGTTCTTCTCGCGCACCGCAGCGCACATGCGCACCGAGACGCCGCCAATCGCGTTGCTGATCCGGTAGAAGCCGAGCAGGTCGACCTGTGCGTAGTGGTCGATGTGCACCCCGGTGAGGTGCTCGACCGTGCACACGAGCAGGTTCGCGCCCGCGGCACGCTTCGCACTCATACTGCCGTGGGTGGCGGTGTAGCCGTCGGGGTAGGCAGAGTTCAGTTTCGCCTTTCCCTGGTGGGGAATCTGGACGTACGAGTCACGCGGCAGTGACACCAGCGTGGCCTTCGACCCGTCCGACGGGATGTGGATGATCATCATCGTGTCGGTGTTCAGGCTGCCGCCGGAGCGGCCGGTGTGCAGCGCCTTGACCTCGGCGTCGGTCATGTCGTTGCGGTCGTCGTTCCCGACCACGAGGATGTTCTGCCCACCGCTGTCCGAGCCGCCGCAGCTCTGCTGCGCGGACGAGATGTCGACGCGGTCGAGGTTCGACTTGAACTGGTGGAACTTCCACCAGTAGGTGCCCGCCAGCACGAGCAACACGATCGAGATCAGCGTGCAGACCGTCAGCAGCCCGCGGCGGGCGGCCGTCCGGCCGGATGCGCCGCCGTTGCCGGCGTTGGCAGCGGGCCCCGACACGCTCCTGCTCGGGCGGCCGGTGTCCCTCGCGCGGCTGGCGCCGCTCGGAGCCCCGGGGCTGCTCGAGCGTGCGCGTTTGCGCCCGCGCGGATCGAGTTCCGGGGGGAGCGGCGGCTGGCCGCGGGAGGCCGAGCTACCGCTCCAGTCGTCGTGGTAACTCGGTCCGGGCATTAGCCGAGATTACCGTTTTGCGTTGCCCTGACGGCGCAAGACAGTGGCGGCGTGGATCACTCACGTGAATCCCTCAGTTGATGCAGCCGAGGCCGGACGTCTTTGTGGTGGTCTTGGCTTTTGGTTGTGCGGTGACGTGCGTGCGGGCGCTGGTCAGGCCGTCCACCTGGCTCCCGTCGCTGCCGAGCACCAGCGTGACGCGCTTCACCGTGGCGGTGAGCACGGTCTGCGCGCCGGGCACCAGCGCCAGCACCGCCTTTGCCGCGCTCTGCCCGCCCGCCGGGTACTCGATCTGCGTGCTCGCCTGCGCGGTGTTGGTCGAGTCGATTGTCTCCACGTGGAAGCCGTCCTTGCGCAACTGCGCCGCATTGCGTCCGGCCAGCCCGACGACGTCCGTCCCGTTGAGCACGTCCACGGCCACCGACGCCGGGGCGGCCGGCTTCGCGGCGGCGAGCGCGGGGTCGTCGGGCTTGCCCTGCAGCCGGCGGATGAAGCCGGGCATCGCGACCGTGTCGACACCGACGATGGACGTCGCGACACCGTCCGGGTAGATCATCTGCGGTCCCTCGTTGGGGATCGTCAGGTACTTGATCTTGCCCAGGGCGATCGACTGCATCTCGCGGGCCAGGTCGAGCAGGTTCAGCGACGGATCGGTCAGCAGCGACGAGCCGACAGCGGTGAGCAGGTCGTGCAGCTTGAACGGGTTGAGCAGCACTCCCGCCGACGTGATCTTGTGCAGCGCGGACGCGAGAAAGTATTGCTGGCGCTTGATCCGGTCCAGGTCCCCGTTCGGCAGGCCGTGTCGCTGCCGCACGAACGCGAGCGCCTGCTTGCCCTCGATCACCGAGACGCCCTTGGGCAGGTCGATGCCCGAGTAGCCGTGGCCGTACGCGTCCGAGTCGGTGGACGCGTTCTGCGCCGCCTTCAGGCACACGGTCACGCCGCCGATCGCGGTGCTGATGCGGTAGAAGCCGTACAGGTTCACCTGCGCGTAGTGGTCGATGTGCAGGCCCGTGAGCGTCTCGATGGTCTTGATCGTCTCGATCAGTCCCGCGCTCTGCGCCTGCAGTTCGCTGCGGTGTTGGTCCTTCGCGGTCGTGTACGCGTCGCCGTACGCCGAGTTGATCTTGCCCTTGCCGTAGCCGGGGATGCGCACCCACGAGTCGCGTGGAATCGACACCAGAGTCGGCGCCGAACCGTTTCCCGGAATGTGCAGCACGATCATCGTGTCGGTGTTGACGCCGCCTCCACCGCCGCCGTCGTGCAGCGCCTTGAGCTCGGCCTTCGTCGCGCCCGCCCGGCTGTCGTTGCCGACCAGCAGCACGTTCTGGTCCGCGCCGTCCGGGTCCTGCAGCCCGGAAGCCAGCGCGGGAACCGGTGCCCCGTGTGGCACGTCCGAGGTGAAGTTCTTGAACGTGGCCCACGCCAGGCCGCTGCCGATCAGCGTGGCGAACGACAGCGCCGCGACCGAGATCCGCAACCAGAACCGGGCGCGCGGCGGCATCGCGAGCCGGCGCGGAACCGCGCTCCCATCGGCGTTGCTCGCACGGATGACCACGACTGCCGAGGCTAAACCGGTGAACGGCCGCTCGCGGGGAAGCGCGACCGGTCGGCGGGCCGTTTCTCGCGCTCGCGTAGGCTCGCGCCAGCAGCGTCAGGTTGGAGTGGGATGAGCAGTGGGCGATCCGTTGCCGTCGTCGCGGTGACGCACGCCCCCGCTGATTCCCTCCCCGCGTTCCTCGATTCGTTGCGCTCGGCCACAGCCGAGCAGGTGGACGTCGTCCTCGCTCATCAGGGTCCGCTCAGCGAGACCGTGCGGGCCGCGGTCGACGGTCGCCGGGTGCGCCTCGTCGACGCGACCGACTGCGGCTACGGGCGGGCGGTCAACCTCGGCGTCTACGACACGACCGAGGAGTTCGTCGCGATCGCCAGCCCGGAGATCGTCTGGGGTGCGGGCGCGCTCGACGCGTTGCTCGCGGCGGCGCAGCGCTGGCCGTCGGGCGCCGCCTTCGGGCCGCTGATCCACACCGTGCAGGGCGGCGTGTACCCGTCCGCGCGATCGGTGCCGTCGCTGCGCAACGGGATCGGGCACGCGCTGTTCGGCTGGTGGTGGCCGAACAATCCGTGGACCCGCGCGTACCGGCACGAGCGCGAGACGCCGCAGGAGCGCACCGCCGGCTGGCTGGTCGGCACCTGCCTGCTGATCCGCCGCGACGCGTTCGACGAGGTGGGCGGCTTCGACGCGGACCGGCTGGTGTACCTGGAGGATCTCGATCTCGGCGAGCGGTTCGTCAAGGCGGGCTGGCGCAACGTGTACGTGCCGTCCGCGGAGGTGCGGGGCAGCGTCCGCCAGGCGCAGGCCGACCCGGCGACGCTCGCCGCGGACCAGCACCGCAGCGTGTGGAGCTACCTGGCCAAGCGCTACTCCGGCTGGCGCTGGCTGCCGGTCCGCGTCGCGCTGCGGATGGGGATCGGCGTGCGGGCGGCGCTGGCCAAGCGGAGCAGCAGGCTGACCCGCGGCCCGATGAGCGACCGCCGTCCCTGACCGCGTGTGCGGCGAGCGCCTGTCCGGCGCCGAGCACTTGTCCGGCGTTGACAGGATCGGTGTGAAAAGCTGTCCGGCGTGAGCTCGACCGACGCGGTCATCCTGGTCGGCGGCCTGGGCACGCGGCTGCGGCCGCTGACCCTGTCGGCGCCCAAGCCGATGCTGCCCACCGCCGGTGTCCCGTTCCTCACCCACCTGATCAGTCGTATTCGCGACGCCGGCATCGAGCACGTGGTGCTCGGAACGTCCTATCGCGCCGACGTGTTCTCCGAGCACTTCGGTGACGGCGCCGCGCTCGGGGTGGAGCTGGAGTACGCCGTCGAGACCGAGCCGCTCGGCACGGGCGGCGGGATCCGCAACGTCGCGCCGCGGTTGCGCGGCGATACCGTAATGATCTTCAACGGCGACGTGCTGTCCGGCGTCGATCTGCGCGCGTTGCTGGCGAAGCACGAGGACACCGCGGCGGACGTCACGCTCTACCTCACCAAGGTGGACGACCCGCGCGCGTTCGGCTGCGTGCCGACTGACGCGGACGGGTGGGTGACCGCGTTCTGCGAGAAGGATCCGAATCCGGTCACGGATCAGATCAACGCGGGCGCGTATGTGTTCCGCCGCGAGATCATCGACACCATCCCCGCCGGGCGCGCGGTGTCGGTAGAGCGCGAGACGTTCCCGGGGCTGCTGGCCGACGGCGTGCGAATCTGCGGCCACGTCGAGTCCACGTACTGGCGCGACCTGGGCCGTCCCGCCGACTTCATCGCCGGTTCTGCCGATCTTGTGCTGGGTCTGGCGCCGTCGCCGGCGCTGCCCGGTCCGGCCGGCGAGGCGCTGGTGCTCGATGGCGCGGCGGTGGACCCATCGGCGGTGCTGCGCGGCGGGACGACCGTGGGTGCCGGCTGTGTCGTCGGGCCGGAGGTGGTGCTGGACGGTGCGGTGCTGTTCGACGGTGCGCGGATCGGTGCCGGAGCGTCCGTCAGCCGCTCGGCGGTCGGGTTCGGCGCCGTAGTCGGCGAGCAGGCGGTGCTGGATGACGCGGTGATCGGTGACCGCGCTCGCATCGGCGCGCGGGTCGAGCTGCGCGGTGGCGTCCGGGTCTGGCCGGACATCGCGATCCCCGACGGCGGCGTCCGATTCTCCTCGGATCTGTGAGCGTGCCTTCGGAGCGGGTCTGGTCGGCGGCGCGGCCGGTCGATCTGGCAACCACGCTGGCCGGTCCGCTCTGTCGCGGTACCGCCGACCCGGCCCATCGCCTCGACCTGGGGGCGTTCTGGTGGGCGTGCACGACGCCGGATGGTGACGGCACGCTCGCGCTGCGTGTGGCGGGGACGGACGTGCACGCGTCCGCATGGGGCGACGGCGCGCCGTGGCTGCTCGACCGGGTGCCCAGGCTGCTCGGCGCGGACGACGACTGGTCGGCGCTGGAGCTGGTCGATCGGCCGCTGCTGCACCAGGTGCTGCGCCGCAACCCGGGCGTGCGGCTGCCCGCGACCGGCCTGGTGCTCGACTCGCTGGTACCCGCGATCCTGGAGCAGAAGGTCACCGGCACCGAGGCGCACCGGGCCTGGCGCGGGCTGCTGCGCCGCTTCGGCCACCGCGCGCCAGGGCCGCGTGCGGACCTGTTCGTCCCGCCGTCCGCGCGTGAGCTGCTGGACGTCACCACCTGGGACTGGCACCGCCTCGGCGTCGACGGCAAGCGGCAGCGGGCGATCCGCGCCGCCGCGTCAGTCGCGCGGCGGCTGGAGGAGTGCGTGGCGATGCCGGTCGCGGACGCAATGGCGCGGCTGCGCCACGTCCCCGGCGTCGGCGAGTGGACGGCCGCCGAGACGCTGCTGCGCGCGGTCGGGCACCCGGACGCGGTGAGCGTGGGCGACTTCCATCTGGCGAACCTGGTCGTGCATGCGTTGACCGGCCGCGCGCGCGGCACCGACGCGGAGATGCTCGCGCTGCTGGCGCCGTGGGCGGGTCAGCGGGCGCGGGTGATCCGGCTGATCGAGCTGTCCGGCGTCCGCCCGCCCGCGTTCGGCCCGCGGTTCGCACCCAACGACATCCGCGCGATCTGATTACCGCACGAAATTCCTCGCGAGTGGCGCGTTACCCCGTCGAGTGGCGCGAAATACCGCGCCACTCGGGTACCTAACGCGCCACTCGGGTGGGCCGTTCAGGCGATTGAGGCGAGCACCGTGTCTGCGAGCGCGGGCCACGCCGAAGCCGCCCACGGTCCGAAGTCGCGGTCGGCCAGCGCCACCAGCCCGACCCCGGCCTCGGGATCGATCCAGAACATCGTGCCGCTCTGGCCGAAGTGTCCGTACGTCGCGGGAGAGTTGTGCGAACCCGTCCAGTGGGGCGACTTGTGCCCGCGGATCTCGAAGCCCAGCCCCCAGTCGTTCGGGTCCTGGCCACCGAACCCGGGCAGCACCCCGCGCAGCCCCGGGTACTGCACCGTGCGCAGGTCGGCCAGCGTGGACGGCGCCAGCAGGCCGGTCGGGTTCAGCAGTTCGTGGACGACCAGGGCAAGGTCCGCCACGCTCGCCACGCCGTCGCGCGCCGCGGAGCCGGGCGGCGGCAGCGCGGTCGCGGTCAGCCCGAGCGGACGGACCACCGCCTCGTGCAGGTAATCCGGGAACGGCATCGCCGCTGCGTCCGCGACCAGTGACGCGGCGAGCTCGATGCCGACGTTCGAGTACACCCGCCGCGTCGCCGGCGGGAACGACTTCAGCGGACGTTCCGGCGCGAGCCCGGAGGCGTGGGCGAGCAGGTGCCGCAGCGTCGCGCCGGGGATCAGCGCGTCGTCCGCGGGATCGTCCAGCGACACCGCCTCTTCCTCGACCGCGACCAGAATCGCCAGTGCGGCAAGGGGTTTCGTCACCGAGGCGAGGGCGAACCGGTGCTCCAGCGGACCGGTCGCCGCAAGCACGCCGTCCGGCCCGACCACGGCCGCGGCGGCCGTCCCTACCGGCCAGGACGACACCGCCTCCAGCACGTCCGCGCGCACCTACCGCCCCGTCCGTCGTCGCACTAGAGCCCCAGTCGTTGCCGAGCGGTGGCGACGAGCGCGGGCAGCTCGGGCGAGGTGTCCGCGGGCAGGTCGTCGAAGCCGAACCAGCGCAGGTCCAGCGACTCCTCGCTGGCCGTGGGCTCGGCACCCTCCGGCGCAACGGCGAGGAACCGGACGTCCAGGTGACGCGTCGCGACGCCCAGCGAGCAGGTGATCGGGTGCACGTCCATGCCGAGGGGCGCGGGGTCGAACGAGAGCGCGCCGATCCCGCTCTCCTCGCGGGCCTCACGCGCGGCCGCGTCCAGCAGGGTGTGATCGCCCGGTTCGCAGTGCCCGCCGAGCTGCACCCACAGGCCCACTCGCGGGTGCAGGGTGAGCAGCACCGACCGCCGCGTCGGGTCGACGACGAGCGCGGACGCGGTCAGGTGCCCGGGCGCGCACGAGCGCCACATCGCGTCCGCTCGCGCGGCCAGGAAGGCCAGGAATGCCTGGCGCAACGCGGCCTCGCCGGCCGACTGCGGCTCCAGTGCGGTGATCACCTCGACCGCGTCGGCGTGCAGCGGCGGGATCAGGTCGGTCGCGCCGCCGACGTCCTCACGGCCGACCGCCATCGCCTCCGCGGTGCCGAGCCGGAACAGGTCGTCGACCGAGCCGCGGATCAGCGAGCGGCTGCCGAGGCCGTCGTCGTCGAGCTTGCCGTCCCGTGCCAGGCCCCGCACGATCGCGACCGGCACGCCGCCGAGCTTGCCCTTGACCAGGTCGCCGGCCGACGCGAGCTCGTCGGCGACCGCGACCTGGGTGACGGCGAGCGTGTTGCCGTACGCGTCGGTGCGCCCGCGCGGGTCGGTCAGCGCGGTCAGTCCGGCCACGCCGATCGCGGTGTCGGTGATCCCGGCCCGCCACGGCCGACCCATCGAGTCGCTGATCACCACGCCGACCGTGATGCCGAGTCGTTCGCGCAGGCTCTCGCGCAACAGCTGAGCGGACGCGTCCGGGTCCAGCGGCAGCAGCGCGAGCTCGTTGCGCGCGACGTTGGACGCGTCCACGCCGGCCGCCGCGAGCACCAGCCCGTGCCGGGTCTCGACGATGCGCAGCTCGCCGCGGCTGGCCACCACGCGCACGGTTTCGGCGTCGATCGCCTCCTGCCGGGCAGCCTCGCGGGCGAGTTCGTCGTCGGTGTCGAGCAGGATCAGCCTGCCCTCGGTCTTGGAGATCGCCTTGGACGTCACGACCAGCACGTCACCGTCCTGCAGCGGCGGAGCGTGTTCGGCGATCAGCGCCGCCAGGTCGTCGCCCGGACGCAGCTCGCCGATCCCGAGCACCGGCAGCACCTCGATGCGCGGCGATGCGTGATCGGCCGTCACGAGAGCGCGACCTTGACCATGGCGGCCGTCGCGGCGTCGTCGGTCATCAGCAGCGGGACGGTGCGGACGTCGACACCGGGGACGTCCGCCGTGTCGGTGTCGTGCACCAGCCAGACGTCCAGGAGCCCTCCGGCGGTTCGGCCGCCGTAATGCCGGCCGACTCCCTGCGCGGTGACCTCGACGCCGATCGCGGGCAGGCACGCATCGGCCATGCCGCGCACCGGCGCGCCACCGATGATCGGCGACAGCCCGGCCACGCGCGCGGGGGTCGTCTGCACCGCCTCGCGGATCTCGGGCAGGCCCAGGATCGTGCCGATCGAGACGACCGGGTTGCTCGGCGCGATCAGGACGGCGTCGGCGGTCGTGATCGCGTCCAGCACACCGGGCGCGGGCTCGGCGTCGTCCAAACCGATCTGGACGAAGCCGTGCGCGGGCAGCGAGGCGCGGTGCCGTACCCACCACTCCTGGAAGTGGATCGCCTTCCTGTGAGCGCTCGCGCGAGCAGCAGTGTCACCGTCCGATCCGTCCAGCTCGACGATCACATGCGTCTCGCAGCGGTCGTCGGTCATCGGCAGCAGCGTGACCCCTGGCTGCCAGCGCTCGCACAATGCGGCCGTGACGTCCGAGAGCGGGTAGCCGGCGTCCAGCATCCGGGTGCGGACCAGGTGGGTGGCGATGTCCAGGTCGCCGAGGTTGAACCAGGACGGTTCGGCGCCGTACGCCTTGAACTCCTCCTGGATGCGCCAGGACTCGCCCTCGCGACCCCAGCCACGCTCGACGTCGTTCGCGCCGGCCAGGGTGTACATGACGCTGTCCAGGTCCGGGCAGATGCGCAGGCCGTGCAGGGTGACGTCGTCGCCGGTGTTGACGACCGCAGTGATCTCGTCGCCGGGGCACGCGGCGCGCACACCACGCAGGAACTTCGCGCCGCCGATGCCGCCGGCCAGGACCGTGATTCGCACCCGTCGAACCTACGCGAGCCGCGCTACTTGCCCAGTGCCGCCCGCCGCGCCCGCAGCAGCGCCCCGACCTCGTGCATCGTCACCTCGACTGCCCCGAGTTGGACGGCCCGGGCCCGCAACTGCTCGGGCAGATCGTGGTGCCAGCGCCACTGGTGGTCCTGGAAGAACCGGCGCGGGATGCCCAGTTCGTCGGCCATCGCGTGCAGCTCCTCGCGCGTGTCAGCGAGCAGGTGGCAGAAGCGGGTATGCCGCAGCCCGGCGTCCGGGTACTCGCGCACCGAGTCGACGTAACAGGCCACGTCCGACGACGCTACTGGGCCCGCTTTCCCCACGCGCGGACCAAAATCGGGCCCGATTTTTGGTCGGAGCGTGGGGAAAGGCGGCAAAACTACGGTGATGCGGGTGATGCGGTAGACTGAGCATCATGCGCACCACGATCAACATCGACGAGCACGTCCTGGCCCGGGCCAAGGACGAGGCGCGGCGGCTGGGCGTCACACTCGGCGAGTATGTGGGCCGGGCAGTGCAGCGCGAGCTTGCCGTCCCGCCTGCCCGCGCCACGGATCCACCGCTTCCTGTCCACCACGGGCGGTTGCTCATCCCGCTGGAGCGCATGTCGAACGCCGACATTCAGGAGTTCCTGGACGAGGGCGTTCCGCTGGACAAGCTGCGGTGATCGTCCTCGACGCGAACGTACTGTTCGCGCTCTTCGGCGGTGAGCACGCCCATCATGCGCGAGCGACGGCATGGTTCGACGGAATCCGGGTGGAGGGCGAGACCTTTGGTGCGCCGTTCATCGTCTGGCACGCCCTCGTTCGGCTCGCGACCAATCGCAGGGTCCTCGATCCGCCGGCATCACACGACGAGGTGTTCGCCTTCATCGACGCGATGCGTGGCCACGACGGCCACCGGCCGGCTGACGCTGGTTCGCGTCACCTTGAGCTGTTCAGACAGCTATGTGAGCGTCACCAGGCCACGGGCAACCTGGTGACGGACGCGGCGATTGCGGCGATCGCGATCGAGAACGGTGCGACGCTCGCGTCCTTCGACCGGGACTTCGCGCGGTTCCGGCCGGCGCTGCGCTGGGTGATCCCGGGCGAGTAGCTCAGCGCTTGGCGGCCACGAGCAGACCGTCGCCCACGGGCAGCAGCGCCGGGATCAGCCGGTCGTCGTCGCGGACGGACCGGCCCAGGTCGCGCAGGGTCAGCGTGTCCGCGTCGCGCTGCGTCGGATCGGCCACGCGGTCGTGCCACAGCGCGTTGTCGAACGCCATCACGCCGCCCGGACGCAGCAGCCGCACCGCCTGCTCGAAGTAGACGCCGTACGCCGTCTTGTCCGCGTCCACGAACACCAGGTCGTACGCGTCCTCGCGCAGCCGGGGCAGCACCTCGGCGGCCGGGCCGTTGATCATCCGGTAGCGGGACGGAGCGATCCCGGCCTCGGTGAACGCCTCGCGGGCCGCGCGCTGGTTCTCGCCCTCGACGTCCACGGTCGTCAGCACGCCGTCGGCGGCCATCCCGCCCATCAGGTACAGCCCCGAGACGCCCGCACCGGTGCCGACCTCGACGACGGCCCGCGCTCCGGTCGCCGCGGCCAGCACGCGGAGCATCGCCCCGCCGGCAGGACCGATCGGCACGCAACCCAGCTCGCGAGCACGGTCGCGCGCCGTGGCGATCACCTCGTCCTCGGCGACGAACGACTCCGCGTACGACACGCTCTGCAGGTTCACCATCGCGTCCGCCATGCGGCTGACCTTATCGCCAGATCAGCGCATCGAGTCGATGATCAGCGCCAGGTCGTCGGACGTCGTCTGCGGGTTCACGATCGCGAACCGGGTGCAGACCTGGTTGCGGTGCCGGGTCGGAGTCACGAACGCGACCTGCTCGTCCAACAGCCGGGCGCTCCACGCGGTGTAGGCGGCCTCGTCCCAGCCGATCCGCTCGAAGATCAGGACGGTCAGCTCCGGCTCGACGAGCAGCCGCAGGTGCGGCGCAGCACGAATCAGCTCCGCGCCCGCGCGCGCGACCGACAGCGTCTGCTCCAGCGCCTCGCGGTACGCGTCCGTCCCGTGCACGGCGAGCGAGAACCAGAACGGCAGGCCGCGCGCGCGGCGGGTCAGCTGGATCGCGAAGTCGGACGGGTTCCACTCGCCGTCCACGGTCACCGGGTCGAGGTAGCCGGCGTGCTGGGTGTGCGCGGCGCGGGCCTGCACCGGGTCGCGGTAGAGCAGTGCGCACGCGTCGAAGGGCGCGAACAGCCACTTGTGCGGGTCGACGATGAACGAGTCGGCCCGCTCCACGCCGGCGAACAGGTGCCGGACGCTCGGCGCGGCCAGCCCGGCGCCGCCGTACGCGCCGTCGACGTGCAGCCACCAGGTGTGCTCGTCGGTCACGTCCGCGATGCCGGCGATGTCGTCGACCACGCCCAGGTTGGTCGTCCCCGCGGTCGCGACTACGGCGAAGATCCCGTCGCGCGATTCCGGCGACAGCCCGGCCACGGTGCGGCGCAGCGCGGCACCGGTCATCCGGCCGCGCTCGTCGCCGGGAACCTCGACCACGTCGACGTCCATCACCACGCGCAGCGCGTGCTTGACCGACGAGTGCGTCTCCTCGGTCACGCACACGGCCCAGCGGGCCGGCCGCCCCCCGCGCCGGTGCAGCGCGGCTTCCCGCGCAGCCACCAGCGCGGACAGATTGCCGATCGTCCCGCCCTGCACGAACACGCCGCCCGCACCGTCCGGCAACCCGGCGAGCGAGGCCAGCCAGCGCAGCGCCTGGTTCTCGGCGTACACCGCGCCGGCACCCTCCAGCCACGAGCCGCCGTAGACGCTGGACGCGCCCACCAGCATGTCGAACCCGGCCGCGGCCTTCGTGGGCGCGGACGGGATGAAAGACAGGTAGCGGCGGTGGTCGACGGACAGGCACGCCGGGCCGAGGACGTCCGCCCAAAGCCGCAGTGCCTCGTCCCCGCCGATGCCCGCGGGCGTGACTGTCTGGCCGGCCAGCGCCTCCAGCTCGTCGGGGCGCAGTGGACGGTCCAGCGGCGCCTCCATGGCCAGCCGCTGCAGGCAGTAGTCGGCCAGGGCGCGGGCGGTGCGGTCGTCAGCCGGGGTGTACGCGTGCACGCGCCGAGCCTAGATGTGGGCCGTGCGGGAACGTGAACGGCCGCTGAGGCGTTTACTTGACGAACAGCTAGCGCTGGTTGGGTCGGTTCCACGACAGGGCGGGGCGGACGAGACCGGCAGGGGTGAGGCATGACGGCAGAGGATGTCACTGAGGCACCGGCTTGGGTACCGCCCAGCTGGGACGAGGTCGTGCGCACGCACGCGGACCGCGTCTACCGGCTCGCCTACCGGCTCTCCGGCAACCGCGCGGACGCCGAGGACCTGACCCAGGAGACGTTCGTCCGCGTCTTCCGCTCGCTGGCCGAGTACACGCCCGGCACGTTCGAGGGCTGGCTGCACCGCATCACCACGAACCTGTTCCTGGACATGGTGCGCCGCCGTCAGCGGATCCGCTTCGACGCGCTGCCGGACGACGTCGGCGACCGGCTCGCCTCCCGCGAGGCCGGCCCGGAGCAGGCCTACGAGCACATGAACCTCGACCCGGAGATCCAGGCCGCGCTCGACGCGCTGCCGCCGGACTTCCGCGTCGCCGTCGTGCTGTGCGACCTCGAGGAGCTGTCCTATGAGGAGATCGCCGCGACCCTGAACATCAAGGTCGGCACCGTCCGCTCCCGCATCCACCGCGGCCGAGTTCTCCTCAGGCAGGCGCTAGCTCATAGAGCCCCGTCCGCTCCGCGTCCGGTGGAGCACGCGGGTCAACTGACCACAGCGGCGCCAGCCGCCGAGAGATCTGCCTCTTCGCGCTGGGGGTCCTCCCGCTTGCGGGGGAGCTCATCGCGTGGCGGTACAGAAGAGACGTTCTCGTGAATCCTCAGCATCTTTCGGACGAAGCCGTCGCGGCGTTCGCGGACGGCGCGCTGACCGGGCTGGCCCGCCAGCGGGCGCGGCAGCACACCGCCGACTGTCCCGAGTGCGCGTACGCCGTGGCCGTGCAGCGCGAGGCCGCCTGGGCGCTGCGGACCGCGCCCGCACCGGCGCTGCCGTCCGGCCTGCTGGACCGGCTGCGCGAGGTGCCGGCCACCACCCCCATCCAGACGCCGCCGACCGTGCTCGGCTCGGACGGCTCCACCATGCTCGCCACGTTCGGCAACCTGGCCGTCCCGGCCGCGATCGTGCCCGTCGAGCAGGAGCGCCCGCACCGGATGCGCCCGATCGTCGGTGCCGCGGTCGCAGTGGCCGCCGCCGGCGTGCTCGCGGTGAGCTCGGCCGCGCACGCGAGCAGCGGCAACGCCTCGCCGTCCACGCCACGGCCGGCACATCCCGTGCAGGTGCAGCCCGCGGGCTACTCGCCGGCGCACCACGCCGTCCTCGGTCGGTGATCGCCGGCCCGCGCCGGGATCCAGACAGCTAGGCCTCCTGCAGCGCGCCACAGGTTTCTGCGGCAGACTCGAACCGAAGGACTTGGCCACGATCGAGGAGCGCGCGGGTGACTGAGCAGTCCGGCCGCCACGCCGCGGACGATCCGGGGTCGCAGCAGTCGGCCGACGGTCCGCAGCAGGCCGGCGAGCCGTTCGCGCCCGAGGCGTTCGCACGGCCGGAGTCCGTCGAGGGCTCGTTCGCGCCGCGCCCGCCGTTCGCCGACTACCGGCCGCCGCCCCCGACGGTCGCGCCCGCGGACGCCCAGGCCTACGGACGTCCCGCCCCGGACGCGAGCTTCGCGCCGCTGCCGGGCGAGCGCATCAACCCGCGCCGGACTCCGCCCCCGCCCGTCCCGCTGATCCTGTCCGACGCCTTCGGCCCGACGGCCCAGGCCAGTGGCGGGTTCGACCCGGCGCCGGGCAGCCGCATCGTCCCGGGCGCAGGCGCGGGCCAGCCGCCGTGGTGGAAGCACGACGCGCCGTTCGACCCGTGGCGCGACCCGCGCTCGCAGTACTGGCTGGGCAGCGGCGCGATCTTCACGGGAGGCGCTCCCGAGCAGCTCGCGCCCGAGCTGGACACCGAGGTCGACGACGGCGACCTGCCTCCCGCGCCTGCCGAGGCGGACGAGGAGCCCGACGCCCGCGTGGTCCGCGGCGCGCGGTTCGGGCTACGCGCGCTCATGCTCGCCGTGATCGTCGCAGTCGTCGCCGGCGGAATCGGCGGTGGCGTCGGGTACTGGGTGACGCACAAGACCGACAACCTGCTGCACCACGACAATGTCAGCCTGGCCAAGACCGGAACGCCTGCGAACCGGCCGCCGGGATCGGTCGCCGACATCGCGGCGCGCGTGGGCCCGGCCGTCGTCTCGATCGCGGTGTCCACGTCCACCGAATACGCGGTCGGCTCCGGCGTCGTGATCGACAAGCACGGCGACGTGCTGACGAACAACCACGTGGTGGCGGACGCGGCCACCGGGACCGACGCGTCCATCACCGTCACGTTCTCCGACGAGGCGACCGCGAAGGCGCAGATCGTCGGCCGCGACCCGATCAGCGACCTGGCCGTGATCAAGGTGCCCACCGATCAGCTGACCGTCGCCTCGCTGGGCGATTCGGACCAGCTCGCGGTCGGCGACCCGGTGATCGCCATCGGCTCGCCGCTCGGGCTGGAGGGCACCGTCACGTCCGGCATCGTCTCGGCGCTCGGGCGGGCCGTGCACGTGTCCAGCGAGGACGGTTCGTCCGACGCCTACCTCGACGCCATCCAGACCGACGCCGCGATCAACCCGGGCAACTCCGGCGGTGCCCTGGTGGACGCGTCCGGCGCCGTGATCGGGATCAACTCGGCCGGCCGGTTCAGCGTCCCGGACGGCTCGGGCGGTGAGACACCGGTCAGCGGCATCGGCTACGCGATCCCCATCAACTACGCGCGCGGGATCGCCGAGCAGCTGATCTCCTCAGGCACCGCCGAGCACGGTTCGCTGGACGCGCAGGGCCGGTCGGTGACCGACGGCAACCGGCTCGGCGCGTACCTGGTGCAGGTCGCGCCCGGGGGGGCGGCGGCGGACGCGGGCCTGCACAGTGGGGACGTGATCGTGACCGCCGACGGGCATTCGATCATCAGCTACGACCAGCTCGTCGTGATCGTCCAGGAGCACCAGCCCGGCGACAAGATCGCTGTCACGTACTTCCGCGGCGGTCAGAAGAAGACCGCGACGATCGTGCTCGGCAAGTCCTGAGCTAGCGGGCATAGACTCGGCGCGTGTTCAACATCGGGCCGCTGGAACTGATGGTGCTGGCCGTCGTCGGCCTCATCGTGCTCGGCCCGGACCGGCTGCCCGGCCTGGCCAAGGATGCGGCCCGGATGATCCGTACCCTGCGTGACCTGGCTCAGGGTGCGCGCACCCAACTGCGCGACGAGCTCGGCCCGGAGTTCGCAGATGTCGACCTGCGCAACCTGAACCCGCGCACCGCGCTGCAGCGGGCGGTGCTCGGCGACGCCGTCGATCTGAGCAAGCTGACCCCGCGGGGTTACCTGCAGGACGCGCTGCTGGGCGACGACTCGTCCGGCACCTCTGATAGCAGCGGCCCGGTCTCCATGACCAAGCCGGTGGCCCGCCCCGCCGAGCCACCGCTCGGGCGCGACGAGCGTGCCCCGTTCGACCCCGACGCCACCTGAACCGTCATTCAACGGCTGAATGCTGCGGGCGTCGCTCAGTTCGCGCGGCGCGTCAGGGCGAGCACCGGGATGGTGCGGATGCCCGCGGTCTTCGTCTCGTACTCGGCGAATCCCGGGTAGCGCCGCGCCTGCTCGGCGAAGATTCGGTCTCGCTCCTCGCCGGTCACCTCGCGGACGGTGACGGCGAACGTCTCCGTCCCGACCTCGACCGTCGTCTCGCCCGCGGCCATGAGGTTGTCGTACCAGTCGGGGTTCGTCGGCGCGCCCGCCTTCGAGGCGAAGACGTACCTCGTATCCGCGTCGTTCTCGTCGGCCAGGTACATCACCGGAGCGACGAACTCGCGGCCGGACTTGCGGCCGCGGTGGTGCAGCAGCGTCATGGGCGCGCCGGCGAAGTTGCCACCTACCTGCCCGCCGTTGGCGCGGAATTCCTCGATGATCTGGGTGTTCCAGTCGGCCATCGGGCGACGTCCTCTACGAGTGGGTCAGCTGCGGGCGGGGGCGAGGCCGAGCGAGCGGCCGACGAGGCTGGTCTGCCGCTGAGCGAGCTTGTCGGCGACAGCACGCAGCGCGGCGCCAGCAGTCGAATCCGGCGCGTCCAGCACGACCGGTGCGCCCGCGTCGCCGCCCTCGCGGACCCGCTGGTCGATCGGGATCTGTCCGAGCAGCGGCACGTTCGTTCCGGTCGACTGCGACAGCGAGTCGGCCACCGCCTGGCCACCACCGCTGCCGAACAGCTCCATGCGCGAGCCGTCGGGCATGTCCAGCCAGCTCATGTTCTCGACGACGCCCACGATCTGTTGGTGCGTCTGCAGGGCGATCGAACCGGCGCGTTCGGCGACCTCGCGGGCCGCGAGCTGCGGCGTGGTGACGACCAGCAGCTCGGCGGACGGAACCAGCTGGGCGACCGAGATCGCGATGTCACCGGTGCCGGGCGGCAGGTCCATCAGCAGGACGTCCAGCTCGCCCCAGAACACGTCGGCCAGGAACTGTTGCAGTGCGCGGTGCAGCATCGGCCCGCGCCACACGACCGCGGTGTTGCCGGGCGTGAACATGCCGATCGAGATGACCTTCACGTCGTGCGCGACGGGCGGCATGATCATCTGCTCGACCTGCGTCGGCTTGCCGGTGACGCCGAGCATGCGTGGGACGGAGAAGCCGTAGATGTCCGCGTCCAGGACGCCGACGGACAACCCCTTCGCGGCGAGCGCGGCGGCCAGGTTCACGGTCACGGACGACTTGCCGACGCCGCCCTTGCCGGACGCGACGGCGTAAACGCGGGTGCGCGAACCGGGCTGCGCGAAAGGGATCTCGTTCGCCGGGGCGTCACCGCGCAGCTGCTGGCGCAGTTCGGTGCGCTGCGTATCGCTCATCACGCCGAGTTCGACGTGCACTGCGGTGACGCCGTCGACAGGCGTGAGCGCGGCCGTCACGTCGCGCGTGATCTGGTCCTTCATCGGGCAGCCGGGGACGGTCAGCAGCACGGTCACGTTCACCGAGCCGTCATCGCTGATCGCCAGCGCCTGCACCATGTTCAGCTCGGTGATCGGTTTGCGGATCTCCGGGTCGTTGACGGTGGCGAGCGCGGCGCGGATGGCTGATTCGTCAGGGCGGGGCACGTGCTCGATGGTACGTCCCTAGGATCGGGCGGCGTGACGCCGACCGAGCCGATTGCCCCGCGCCGGACGGTGATCCGTGACTCACTGGGGGTCGGGCTGGCGGTGGGCGCCTACGGTTTCGCCTTCGGCGCTGCGTCGGTCGCGGCCGGGCTGTCGGTGCTGCAGACCTGCTTGCTGTCGCTGCTGACGTTCACCGGCGGCACCCAGTTCGCGGTCGTCGGAGTCGTCGCCGGCGGTGGCACGCTCGCGGCCGCGCTCGGTGGCGGGCTGCTGCTGGGCTCGCGCAACATGCTGTACGCGATGCGGTTGACCCCGCTGCTGCGGGTGCGCGGTCTGCCTCGGCTGCTCGCCGCGCACGGAACGATCGACGAATCCACGGCCATGGCGATCGCGCATGCGTCTGGGGGTACCCCCGCCTATGAGGGCGTAGCCGGCGGGGGAGCTTGCAACGGGCGCGTTGCGTTCTGGTGGACGTTCGCCGGCGTGTTCACGGTCTGGAACCTGACGACATTGCTGGGTGCTGCGGGCACGAGCGCCATCGGCGACCCGACGAAGTTCGGGCTGGACGCGGTGGTACCCGCCGCGTTCCTCGCGCTGCTCGCACCGCGGTTGCGTCAGGGCTGGCTGGAGAAACGCATCGCGCTCGGCGGCGCCGTCCTCGCGTTCGTGCTGATTCCCGTTACGCCGGCGGGCGTTCCGGTGCTCGCGTCCTGCGCCGCACTACTGCTAGCCGGCCGGATGGGGGGCGCGACATGAGCACCCCACTGAACCTCCTCGCGCAGAACTCCCCCGCAAGCGGGGGGACCCCCACCCGAAATTCGCCGGGGACCCCGCATGAACCTCTGGGCGCTGGTCATCGCGACCTCGGCGGGCTGTTACCTGCTCAAGCTCGCCGGATACCTCGTTCCTGCGCGCGTGCTCGAGCACCGGCACACCCGGCGGCTGGTCGAACTGCTGCCGGTGGCGCTGCTGGCCGCGCTGGTGATCGTCGAGGGCGTGTCCAGCGGCACCCACTACGACTTCGACGGGCCGCGCCTGGCCGGTTTCGCGGTCGGGGCGGTCGCGGTCTGGCGGCGCGCGCCGTTCCTGGTGATCGTCGTGCTGGCCGCCCTGACCGCCGCGCTGCTGCGCCTGGCCTGACCGTTCCTACGCGTCGCTGGCCGCGATGTCCTCGCGGCCGTCGTCGCGGGCAGCCTCGCGGGCCGCCTCGGCGCGGGCGAGCTCGGCGCGCAGGAAGTCGCGCGTCGCGACCTCGCCCAGCGCCATCCGGATCGCGGCGATCTCGCGCGCGAGATACTCCAGGTCCGCCTTCGATTGGCGGGCCTCGTCACGGTCCGCGTCGAGATTGACGCGGTCGCGGTCGTCCTGCCGGTTCTGCGCCAGCAGGATCAGTGGCGCCGCGTACGACGCCTGCAGCGACAGGACCAGAGTCAGGAAGATGAACCGCGTCGGGTTCCACGGGTCGAACTGGAGCCGGTGGGGGGCGAGCGAGTTCCACGCGATCCACAGCACCACCACGATGCTCTGCACCGCGAGGTAGCGGCCGGTACCCAGATAGCGGGCCACCTTCTCGGTCAGCTGGCCGAACGCCTCGGAGTCCACGCGCAGCCGCCAGCCGCGCCGCTCGCTGCGCGGCTGGTCGAGGCGGATGCGCGGCTCAGCCATGGCCGGCCTGGCTGGGGTCGGACTCGCGCCAGTTCTCCGGCAGCAGGTGGTCCAGCACGTCGTCCACGGACACCGCGCCGAGCAGCCGGTCGTGCTCGTCCACGACCGGCGCGGCCACCAGGTTGTACGTCGCCAGGTGCCGGGTGACGTCCTGGATGGGCGTGTCCGGCCGCAGCGCGTCGGGGTCCTTGTCCACGATCCCGCTGACCAGCGCGGACGGCGGCTCGCGCAGCAGTCGCTGCAGGTGCGCCGTCCCCAGGAATCGGCCGGTCGGCGTCGCCTGCGGCGGGCGCACCACGAACACCTGCGCGGCGACGGCGGGGGAGAGCTCGGGGTTGCGCACCAGCGCGAGGGCCTCGGCCACGGTGGCGTCCGGCAGCAGGATCACCGGCTCGGACGTCATCAGGCCGCCGGCGGTGTAGTCGCCGTACGTCATCAGCCGGCGGACCGGCTCGGCCTCCTCGGGCTGCATCAGCTCGAGCAGCCGCTCCTGGTCGGCGGCCGGCATGTCACCGAGCAGGTCGGCCGCGTCGTCGTCGTCCATCGCCTCGAGCACGTCGGCAGCGCGGTGCTCGTCCAGCGAGCGCAGCAGCGCGAGCTGATCGTCCTCGGGCAACTCCTGGAGCACGTCGGCCAGGCGCTCGTCGTCCAGTGCGGACGCGACCTCGAGCCGGCGCTTGTCGGGCATGTCGCGCAGCGCGTTGGCGACGTCGGCCGCGCGGAGGTCGGACAGCATCGACAGCAGGGTGTCCGTGCCCTGCTGCGCCTCGGTGATGCCCAACCCTTCGACTTCGTTCCACGCGGCCTGGAACAGCTGGCCGCGGCGCCGCCCGATCCGGCCGCCCGAGGTGCGCAGCGCCAGCCGCGTGATCACCCAGTCGCGCGCACGGTTCTGCTCCATGCCGACGTCCACGATGTGCGCCTGGGTGTTGTTCTCGGCGACCGTCACCGTGCGATCGAGCAGCTCGCCGAGGACCAGCACCTCGTTCACACGCCGCTCGAAGCGCTTCATGTTCACCGTGCCGGACGAGAGCACGACCGCCTCGGCCTCGATGCGAGTGACGCGTCCCATCGGCACGAAGATGCGGTGCCGGTGCTGCAGTTCGACGACCAGCCCGAGCACGCGCGGCGGCTGGCGGTCGATGCGCAAGGTGGTGACCGCGTCGCGCACCCGCCCCAGCGGGTCGCCGTTGGGGTCGAAGACACCGATGCCGGACAGCCGCGCGATGAACACGCGGGTGGCCGTGCTCACGGCATGCTCCTGCGGGCGGTCACGTCAGAAGGTTAGTCGGTCAGGGCGAGCCGATAGGGCAGCGCGGCCTAACCACGGGGGTGCGTCATCGCGCCGCGAACTCACGGGACCTCGGTCACATCGGTGCCCGTCACTGGTCCGTACGTGGTCGGGATGTCCCGCACTCCGAAGCTTCGCGGTAGCGGCGTGGGTCCGAGGTTGCCAGGTGGGGCGGAACCAGCGGGCTGAGAGTGAACTCACCGCTTTCGCGTGGTGAGCAGCTCCGCGGCAGGGGCATACTTTGCCAACACATCCCTAGACGAATCAGTCCCCTGGAGGACCAGATGGCCCGCCTTGCCCAGACCGCCGGCCTGACCGATGTGCAGCAGGAGATCCTGTCCGCGGTCAAGAGCTTCGTGGACAAGGAGATTCTCCCGCACGCGACCGAGCTCGAGCACAAGGACGAGTTCCCTGAGGCGATCGTCGAGGGCATGAAGGAGATGGGCCTGTTCGGGCTCACCATCTCGGAGGAGTACGGCGGCCTGGGCGAATCGCTGCTCACCTACGCGCTCGTGGTCGAGCAGATCGCGCGCGGCTGGATGTCGATCTCCGGCGTGATCAACACGCACTTCATCGTCGCGTACATGATCAACCAGCACGGCACCGACGAGCAGAAGCAGCGGCTGCTGCCGAAGATGGCGACCGGTGAGATCCGTGGCGCGTTCTCGATGAGCGAGCCGGAGTGTGGCTCGGACGTCTCCGCGATCAAGACTCGCGCGACGTCCGAAGGCGATGAATTCGTGATCAACGGCCAGAAGATGTGGCTGACCAACGGTGCGCGCGCCGGCGTCGTCGCCACGCTGGTCAAGGACGATCTCGGCGGGGACTCGGTCTACAAGAACATGACCACGTTCCTGATCGAGAAGGAGCCGGGCTTCGGCGAGACCCGCCCGGGACTCACGATCCCCGGCAAGATCGAGAAGATGGGCTACAAGGGCGTCGAGACCACTGAGATGGTGCTGGACGGCGTCAAGGTTCCCGCCGACGCGATCCTCGGCGGGGAGGCCGGCCGTGGTCGCGGCTTCTACCAGATGATGGACGGCGTCGAGGTCGGCCGCGTGAACGTGGCCGCGCGCGCATGCGGCATCTCGATCCGCGCGTTCGAGCTCGCCGTCCAGTACGCCCAGCAGCGCAAGACCTTCGGCAAGCAGATCGCCGACCACCAGGCAGTCGCGTTCAAGCTGGCCGAGATGGCCACCAAGGTCGAGGCCGCGCACCTGATGATGGTCAACGCCGCGCGCCTCAAGGACGCCGGCGAGCGCAACGACGTCGAGGCCGGCATGGCCAAGCTGCTCGCGTCCGAGTACTGCGCCGAGGTCACCCAGGAGGCGTTCCGCATCCACGGCGGCTACGGCTACTCCAAGGAGTACGAGATCGAACGGCTCATGCGCGAGGCGCCGTTCCTGCTCATCGGCGAGGGCACGTCCGAGATTCAGAAGACGATCATCAGCCGCGGCCTGCTGCGCGAGTACAAGGCGGCACTGTAACGGAATCGGGCTCGCCCGAAGCGCGCACGCTGCTGCGCGCCGAGATCGAGCGAGCTGTCGCCGAGCTGGACGCGGCCGGGGTCGCCAGTCCGCGTCCGGACGCGATGGCGCTCGCCGCGAGCGCGCTCGGAGTGGAGCGACTGACGCTCGCGGTTCCGCCGCCGGCGCGCGACGGGTTCACCGCGCGATACCGCGCACTGGTCGCTCGCCGCGCCGCCCGTGAGCCGCTGCAGCACATCCTCGGTTTCGCCTGGTTCCGGCATGTCCGGCTGCAGGTCCGCGCGGGCGTGTTCGTGCCGCGGCCGGAGACCGAGGTGGTGGCCGGGGCCGCGATCGACGAGGTGCGTGCGATCACCGGACGCACGCCGCTCGTGGTCGACCTGTGTACCGGCACCGGTGCGATCGCGGCTTCCGTCGCCGACGAGGCCCCGGCCGCGTCCGTGATCGCGGTCGACGTTGACCACGCGGCCGTCGACCTCGCGCGCACGAACCTCGCCGCGTTCGGCGATCGTGCCCGCGTCGAGCTCGCCGACGTGACGGCCCCGGCGTTGCTGGCCGCGCTGGCCGGCACCGTGGACGTTCTCGTCTCGAACCCGCCGTACATACCGCCGGATGCCGTGCCCGTCGACCCGGAGGTACACGAGCACGACCCGACGCGTGCCTTGTACGGCGGGGGAGCGGACGGCCTCGACGTGCCGCGCGCGGTGGTCGCGGCCGCGCGCCGGCTGCTGCGCGCGGGCGGCCTGCTGGTCATGGAACACGGCGACGAGCAGGGCCCGCCCGTGCGCGAGCTGGTCCAGAGCGCCGGCGGATTCGACCGGCCGCAGACCTGTCAGGACCTGACCGGACGCGATCGCTACGTGGTCGCCCGCCGCGTCTGAGGCCTGATCGACAGCCGGTTGTGGCTGCGCCACCGGCCGGAACCGGCTGTTGATGACGGGTCCTATTGGGTAAAGTTAGTTCGGCTAACTTAGTTCGGCCGCCGTTTCCGGCAGCATGACCGGGCAACGCCACCCGAACCGGTCACCGTGTCGGAGAAGGCGGTCCTAGCGGGCGGAAGGGCGGCGTATGACGGCGGGATCTTCCACGAGGCGGCGGACGATGGGCGCCTTCGACCGCGACCACCCGCACTACAAGTGGGTCGCCCTGTCGAACACCACGCTCGGCGTCTTCATGGCGACGATCAACTCGTCCATCGTGATCATCGCGCTCCCGGCGATCTTCCGCGGCATCAAGCTCGATCCGCTGCAGCCCGGCAACATCAGCTACCTGCTGTGGATCCTGATGGGGTTCCTGGTCGTGACGGCCGTGCTGGTGGTGTCGCTCGGCCGGCTGGGCGACATCTACGGCCGTGTCAAGATCTACAACGCGGGCTTCGCGGTGTTCACCGCCGGATCCGTCGCGCTTGCGCTCGACCCGCTGACGGGCGGCCACGGCGCGCTGTGGCTGATCGTCTGGCGCGTGGTACAGGGCATCGGCGGCGCGATGCTGTTCGCGAACTCGACCGCGATCCTCACCGACGCGTTCCCCGCAGACCGTCGCGGCATGGCGATGGGCATCAACCAGGTGGCCGCGCTCGCCGGCTCGTTCGTCGGCCTGATCGCCGGCGGCCTGCTGGCCGAGGTCGACTGGCGGCTGGTCTTCTTCGTCTCGGTGCCCGTCGGGCTGATCGGCACGATCTGGTCCTACCGCAGCCTGCACGAACTCGGCGAGCGTCGCCCGGCGAAGATCGACTGGTGGGGCAACGTGTTGTTCGGGGTCGGCCTCACCGCGGTGCTGGTCGGCATCACCTACGGCATCCAGCCGTACGGCGGCCACTCGATGGGCTGGACGAACCCGTGGGTGCTCGCAGGCCTGATCGGCGGATGCGCGTTGCTGATCGCGTTCTGCGCCGTCGAGACCAAGGTCGCGCAGCCGATGTTCGCCATGAACCTCTTCAAGATCAGGGCGTTCTGGGCTGGCAACCTGGCCGGGCTGCTCGCGTCCGTCGCTCGCGGCGGCATGCAGTTCATGCTGATCATCTGGTTGCAGGGCATCTGGCTGCCGCTGCACGGCTACAAGTTCGAGGACACCCCGCTGTGGGCGGGCATCTACCTGGTGCCGCTGACGATCGCGTTCCTGATCGCCGGCCCGCTGTCCGGCACGCTCTCCGACCGGTTCGGTGCGCGCGCGTTCGCGACGGGCGGGCTGGTGCTCGTCGCGCTGAGCTTCCTGGGCTTCATCGTGTTGCCGGTGGACTTCAGCTACTGGCAGTTCGCCGGCCTGCTGGTGCTCAACGGCATCGGCTCCGGCCTGTTCTCGGCGCCGAACACGACCGCGATCATGAACAGCGTGCCGGCGCACCAGCGCGGCGCCGCGTCCGGCATGCGCGCCACGTTCCAGAACTCCGGCTTCTCGCTGTCGATCGGGTTGTTCTTCTCGCTGATGATCGCCGGCCTCGCGTCCACCCTGCCGGCCACACTCAAGAGCGGGCTGCTCGCACACCACGTGCCGGGGTCCGTGGCCAGCGCGGTGGCCGCCCAGCCGCCGGTCGGCAGCCTGTTCGCGGCGTTCCTCGGCTACAACCCGATCAAGACGATGGTCGGCGACAAGACCCTGTCCGGGTTGTCGTCCAGCGATCAGGCCACTCTCGGTGGACGGCAGTTCTTCCCGCACCTGATCTCGCAACCGTTCCACCACGGCCTGGCGATCGCGTTCGGCATGGCGATCGCGATGTGCCTGATCGGTGCCGTGGCGTCACTGTTCCGCGGCACGCGCTACGTCCACGTGGATGAGCCGGCAGACACCGCGACTCCCGCGGACGCGGCCTGATGCGACACGTCGGTGAACCGGTTGAGCTGAGCCTGTAACTGCTGGATCAGCTGCAGGTTGTGGATCACGACTGCGGCCGGCCGCGCGAAGCGCTGGATGTGCATGACGGCCTCCGGGTCGTAAACCCGCTCACGCTGGCCGAAGACCGTCAGCGTGCCGATCAACGTCTTCGCCGCGACCAGCGGTGCGACGAGCACGCTGTGCAGTCCGCTGTCGACGACCTCGGACGCCCAGCGCGGCCAGTCGAGCTCGCGTCGCAGCGCACCGGACGCGGTGATCCGGCCGTGGCCCACCGTGGCCAGCGCCGGGCCCTCGGCCAGCTCCCACTGTGCGACGTCCGCCGCGCGTGCGCGTGGATCGGTCGCGGCGACGAGCGCCGGACGCCCGCCCGCCAGCGTCGTGATCGACACGGCGTCGCAGTCGCGGATCGCGGTCAGCGCGTACTGCGCGGCCCGGTGCAGCGCCTCGTCCATCGGCTCGGCCAGCCCGACGAGGCAGGCCAGGCGCTCCAGACCGCTGGCGAGGTCCGGCGAATCCATGCACCAACCACCACCACTCCGACCGATGTGTGATGGCTGTTAAGTCTAGACGGAGGTCGGGGCTTTGACCATCCCCTCGCGGAGTTCGCGCGCGTCGGGTTCGGGCTCCTCGCCGCGGCTGTTGGTCGTGCGCAGCGCCACCACGGCCGTCGCCAGGACGAAGATCGCGCCGGTGAACAGCGCGCGGTGAAAGCCCGACGTCAGCGCGTGTGCGGGATCGGCGTGCGCCGCGAACTGGTGGTTGGTCCGCGAGGTCGCGATCGCGGTCAGGATCGCAAGACCGAGCGCGCCGCCCACCTGCTGCGACGCGTTGAGCAGCGCCGCCGCGAGCCCGGCCTTGTCGGCGGGAACGCCGGCGTTGGCGGCGGTCGTGACCGAGACGAACACGCCGCCGAGCCCGACCGAGACGACCATCAGTCCGGGGAACAGGTCGGACAGGTAGCTGCCGTCCACCGGAACGCGGGCGAGCAGCATCAGCCCGGCCGCCGCGACGACTGCCCCCGTGATGATCACCGGACGCGTCCCGACCCGTGCCAGCAGCTGCGAGGAGATCCCGGCGGACACCGCCACGCCACCGCACAGCGGCAGGTACGCGGCCCCGGTGCGCAGCGGCGAATAGCCCAGCACGTTCTGCATGTACAGCGTCAGGAAGAAGAACATCGCGAGAAACCCGGCCAACGCGAGCAACTGCGCGGTGTCCGCGGCCGCCAGCCCGCGCACGCGGAAGATCGACAGCGGGACGAGCGGGTTCGCGGTGCGCTGTTCGTTGACGACGAACGCGGCCAGCAGCACGCCCGCCGCGACCAGTTCGCCGATCACGCTCGCCGATCCCCAGCCGTGGTCGGGTGCCTCGACGAGCGCGTACACGAGCAGCAGCATGCCGCCGGTCACCAGCACGGTGCCGAAGATGTCGAAGCCCGCGCGCGACACGTGGTCGCGCCCGTCCGGCAGCAGCGCCGCGACCGCAAGCAGCAGCAGCCCGGCGATCGGCGGGTTGACGAACAGCACCCAGCGCCAGCCGGGACCCTCGGTGAGGATGCCGCCCAGGAACACGCCCGCGGCCGAGGCGAGACCGGCCACGCCACCCCACACACCGAGCGCGGTGTGCCGGTCCTTGCCGTCCGGGAAGAGGGTGGTCAGGAACGACAACGCGGCGGGGAGCATCAGCGCGGCGCCGAGTCCCTGGGCGAGGCGCGCCCCGACAAGTGTGCCGCCGTTCTGCGCGAGCCCCCCGACAAGCGACGAGACCGCGAACAGGGCGGTGCCGGTGACGAGCACGCGGCGCCGTCCGAGCAGGTCGCCGGCGCGCCCGCCGAGCAGCATGAACCCGCCGTACGTCAGCAGGTAGCCGGACAGCACCCACTGCAGGTTCTGCACCGAGAAGCCGAGGTCCGTGCGGATGTCCGGCAGCGCGATATTCACGATCGACGCGTCGATGAAGTCGAGGAACGCGATCGCGCACAGCAGGGCGAGCGTGAGCTTGCCGCGGCGCGTCGCGAGGAACGACGGGCCGGTTCGGGTTGCCGCCATGGCACACCTCTCTCGTGGGTGGATCTGTCGGTTGCTCTTCGATGAGGTGTCGAATGGCGGGGTGCGAACGTGACCGGATGTGATCAGGCCGGTGGGCGGTCACGTTCCGCGGCGCCGATTCGTCATGTGGGTTAGACGAGATTTGCCACGAAGGGCGGCGAAGGTGAACGACGAGATGTGGCTGGTCGAGCAGTTCGAGCAGCACCGGACGCGGCTGCGGGCCGTCGCGTACCGGATGCTGGGCTCGGTCAGCGAGGCCGACGACGCGGTACAGGAGGCGTGGCTGCGGCTGCACCGGTCCGCCGACACCGACATCGAGAACCTGGCCGGCTGGTTGACCACCGTCGTCGGACGCGTCTGCCTGGACATGCTGCGCTCCCGCCGCTCCCGCCGCGAGGACTACGTCGGCACGTGGCTGCCCGAGCCGGTCGTCAGTGACGGCGATTCGGCCAGTCCCGAGGAGCAGTCGCTGCTCGCCGACTCGGTCGG
>DASTXN010000110.1:0-5765 GCA_035765515.1 Jatrophihabitantaceae bacterium
CGATTCGGGCCCGTTGATCACGACGGTGGTGGCAACTACGCGCTACGCCGGATGCTCGGCCCGGTCGCCGGCCCACTCGGTGTGGAACGAGCCGGCCTTGTCCACCCGCTTGTACGTATGCGCGCCGAAGTTGTCGCGCAGCCCCTGGATCAGTGCGGCCGGCAGCCGGTCGCGGCGCAGCCCGTCGTAGTAGGCGAGCGACGACGCGAACGCCGGGATCGGGATGCCTGCCGTGGCCGCCTGCGCCACCACTCGTCGCCATGCGTCGACGCCGGAGCGCACCGCGGACACGAAGTACGGCGCGACGAGCAGCGACGGCAACTGCGGATCGGCGTCGTAGGCCTCGCGGATCCGATCCAGGAACCGCGCGCGGATGATGCAGCCGCCGCGCCAGATCGTCGCCATCGCACCGCGGTCAACGTCCCAGCCGTACTCCGCGGAGCCGGCGGTGATCAGGTCGAAGCCCTGCGCGTACGCGACCACCTTGGACGCGTACAGCGCGCGGCGGACGTCCTCGACGAACGCATCGCGATCGTCGGGGTCGACGTCGAGCGAGCCGAGGTCGGTGCCGAACGTGGCGCGGGCCGGCTCGCGCTGCTCGACGTGCCCGGACAGCGACCGCGCGAAGGTGGCCTCCGCGATGCCGGTGATAGGCACGCCGAGATCGAGCGCGGTCTGGACGGTCCAGCGGCCGGTGCCCTTCTGCTCCGCCTCGTCGCGAACGATGTCGACGAATGCACTGCCGGTGCCGGGATCGTCCTGAGCCAGCACGTCCGCGGTGATCTCGATCAGGAACGACTCCAGATCGCCCGCATTCCAGGCGCGGAACACATCCGCGAGCTCGGCCGGCGTCGCGGCGAGACCGGTGCGCAGCAGGTCGTACGCCTCGGCGATGAGCTGCATGTCGGCGTACTCGATGCCGTTGTGCACCATCTTGACGAAGTGCCCGGCGCCGTCCGCGCCGACGTGCACGCAGCACGGCGTGCCGTCCACCTGCGCGGCGATCGACTCGAAGATCGGACCGAGCTTCTGGTACGACTGCGCCGAGCCGCCGGGCATGATCGACGGGCCGAGCAGCGCGCCCTCCTCGCCGCCGGAGACGCCGCAGCCGACGAAGTGCAGGCCGTGCTCACGCAGCGCAGCCTCGCGGCGCCGGGTGTCGGCGAAGTGCGCGTTGCCGCAGTCGATGACGATGTCGTCCTCGTCCAGCAACGGAACCAGCTCGTCGATCACGGCGTCCGTCGGATCGCCCGCCTTGACCATGACGATCACCGCGCGTGGGCGTTTGAGCGAGGCCACGAAGTCGGCCATCGACTCGCTGCCCATGAACGTCCCCTCCGAGCCGTGCTCCTCGAGCAGGCTGCGGGTGCGCTCGGCCGACCGGTTGTGCAGCGCGACCACGTGCCCGTGCCGCGCGAGATTGCGGGCGAGGTTGCGGCCCATGACCGCCAAGCCGGTGACCCCGATGTCCGCGTTCGCCGAATTCGTCATGGCCACACCCTATTGGCACGGTCTAGCGTCGCGGGGAGTCAAGTCGAGCCAGTGCGAGCCAGTGGGGGAGCTGTCATGCCGGACGTAGAGATCACCGTGCGCGGTACCGCCACCACGACGCATCCGCCGGAGTTCGCGACCGTGCACCTGGCCGCGTCGGCGCAGGGTTCCGAACGCGGTGAGGTGCATGAACGCGCCGAGGCCGCGGCGAAGGCGATCACCGCGGCGATCGCGCCGCTGGTGGACGAGAACGACGGCCCGATCACGCAGTGGGCGAGCGAGCAGCTCCGCGTGGACTCGTATCGCGACTTCAACGGCCGCAAGGACCGCGAGGTGCTGATGCACCGCGCCGAGGTGTCGTTCCGGGTCCGCTTCGGTGGTACCGATGCCGGCACGGGCGGGTTCGCGCGACTCGGCGCGTGGCTCGGCACAGCGATCGCCGTCGACGACGTCGAGGTCCGGCACACTGAATGGGAATTGAGCGATTCGACGCGCGAGCGGTTGACCGAGCAGGTGCGTAGTGAGGCGGTGCGGAGCGCGCAGCAGCGTGCCGCCGGGTACGCACGCGACCTGGGGCTCACGGCCGTGCGTCCGGTCGCGGCAGCTGATCCCGGTCTGCTCGGCCGGTCTGTCGAGCACGGCGGTGCCGTGCCCCTTGCCGGCGCCCGCGCGCCCAGGTTCTCGGCATCGAGCGGCATGAACGTCAACTTCGTTCCCGAGGACATCGAGGTCCACGCGGCGGTCGACATGCGGTTCCTCGCCGGCTGATACGGCAGGATGGCGCACGTGGAGATCTGGGTGAACCCGGCCTGCTCGAAGTGCCGGTCCGCGCTGTCGATCCTGGACGAGGCGGGCGTGGCTTATACTGTCCGCCGCTACCTGGACGACCCGCCAACCGCGTCCGAGCTCGTCGGCGTGCTGGACCGGCTGGGCCTGGAGCCGTGGGACATCACGCGAACCGGCGAGGACGAGGCGAAGGAGCTTCACCTGTTGGATTGGCCGAAGGATGCCGCGAACCGTGACCGCTGGATCGAGGCGCTCGCGACCCACCCCAAGCTCATCCAGCGCCCGATCATCACGGCCGACGACGGCACCACCGTGGTCGGGCGCAGCGAGGACGCCGTCCGATCCGTCCTGCTTGACAGCTGATCTACTCTGGCGGGACTGACCGCGGGGGTCTTTCGCGCCGTCTTCGGGGGAATCGACGGCGCCCGCCCCTCGGGACCGCCATGTCACGGATCTGGCCGTCGGCCGCCCAGGCCGTCAAGCACGCGCGCCGCACCGCGCAGGCGCCGCTGCACTGGGATCCGCCCACCCACGTGCTCTCGCGGTTCACGTTCGGGCCCACGCCGTCAGCCCACCGATACATCGCCAAGCACGGCATCGACGCCTGGTACCGCGCCGAGCTGCAGGCGGCCCGCGAGTGCCCCGGCTACCAGGGGCACGCCGCGGTCGCGGCCCAGGGTCCGCTGCTGAGCAAGACACCCGCGCAGACCCGCGCGTGGCTGAAGGCGCACGGCAACGAGTACGACTGGAACGCCATGGACCAGCTGACCCAGGTCACGCTCGGCCTGCAGGCGTGGAGCCGCGCGCAGCTGTTCGAGACGCTGGTCGACTTCTTCAGCAACCACCTGAACGTCGCCAATCACAACGGCGACGTGTGGACGACCCGGCACGGCTACGACCACGACGTCATCCGCCGGCACGCGCTGGGCACGTTCACCGACATGCTGCTGGCGGCCGCGCGGCACCCGGCCATGCTGCTGTTCCTGAACCTGGCCGAGTCGACCAAGGCCGCGGTCAACGAGAACTACGGGCGCGAGCTGCTCGAACTGCACACGGTCGGACTCGTCTACAGCGAGAGCGACGTCAAGAACGCCGCGCGGCTACTGACCGGGCGCACCATCGACGACGACTTCAACTACCGCTACGACGCGTCCAACCACCCGACCGGGCCGGTCGCGGTGCTCGGTTTCCGGCACGACAACGCGAGTACGTCCGACGGCGAATCCGGCGGCGACGCGCTGCTGCGCTATCTCGCTCGGCACCCGGCCACGGCCTCGCACCTGGCCCGCAAGCTGTGCGTGCGCTTCGTGTCGGACACCCCGTCGCGGGCGCTGGTCGCCGCGGTCGCCAAGGCGTACCTCGAGCACGGCACCGCGATCACCCCGATGATCACCACGATCCTGCACTCGCAGGAGTTCTGGGACAGCCGCGGTCGCAAGGTGCGCCGGCCCACGGAGAACCTGATCGCCACGGTGCGCGTCCTCGGCACGAAGGTCACCGACATGGGCAAGGCGCTGCAAACGCTGCACTGGATGTCGGCACAGATGGGCAACGCGCCGCTGGACTGGCCCGCTCCGAACGGTTACCCCGACACCGCCGAGGACTGGCGCTCGTCCGGCACGATGCTCAACCTGTGGGAGCTGCACCTGGGCTTCGCCGACTCGTGGTGGGACGGCTTCGCCAAGTCCGACGCGCGGCACCTGTACGGACACGCGCCGCGCACCAGCGGCCAGGCCGTCGACGCACTCGCGAGGCGGCTGACCGGGATGCGGTTCACCGCGACTCATCGCGCCGTGCTGCAGGACTTCCTGGACGAGCCCGCGCGCACCCCGCTGTCGCAATCGGCGCTGCGCTGGCAGGCCGCGCCACTCGCCGCGATCATCCTGGACGGACCGCATCATGCACTGCGATAACACCGAACACCTGCTGCGTGCCGAGGCGTCGCGCGTCGAATGCGAGCTCCGCGCGCAGGACGAAGCATGGGGCACGAGCGGCTGGACGCGCCGACGGTTCATCGCCGGTGCCGGCATGGTCGGCGCGGCCGCGCTGGCGAGCCAGTTGGTGACGACCCGCGTCGCGTACGCAGCCACCGCGCCGGGCACCACGGCGGCGCCGACCAACACCCTGATCACGATCTTCCTGCGCGGAGCCGCCGACGGACTGCGCCTGCTCGTCCCGCGCTCCTCCGCGCTCGGCGGCGACTACCTGCAGCAGGTCCGCAGCGGGCTGGTTCCGTCCGACGGCGAGCTGATCGCGCTGCCGGGCACGTCCGGCTGGGGCCTCAACGCCGCGGCCAAACCGCTGTACGACCTGCTCTGGCAAACGGGCGAGCTGGCGTTCGTCCCCGCCGTGTCCGCGAACGGGATCTCACGCAGCCACTTCCAGGCGCAGCAGTACGTCGACAAGGGCGGTTCGGACGCCGCGACGTCCGGATGGCTCGACCGCGCGCTCGCCCAGCTCGGCCCCGGGACCACGTTCCGCGCGGTGGGAATGGGGACGGCCGAGCCGTTCTCGCTGGTCGGCAGCCAGCGCAAGATCGTCGTCGAATCGCTGAAGAACTTCCAGTTCCCCGGCTGGGACGAGATCCGGCCACAGTCGCAGCGCGCGGTCGCGAAGCTCTACCGCGGGATGGACGGCGTGCTTGGCGCGGACGTGCCCGCGACGATGGCCGCACTCGCCGAGGCCGGCAAGTTGCGGGCGAGGTCCGGGGTGCGCAACGGGGCGAAGTACCCGGACGGGGACTTCGCCGGCGCGCTGCAGGATCTCGCGACGATGCTGCGCGCCGAGGCCGGCCTGCAGGTGGCCACGATCGACGTCGGCGGCTGGGACACGCACACGGACGAGCGGTGGGACTTCGACCAGCAGCTGGGTGCGACGGCGCAAGCGCTGTCTGCGTTCATGACCGACCTCGGCCCGGCGCGCCGCAAGCGGGTCACGGTCGTGGTGGTCACCGAGTTCGGGCGCCGGGTCGCGATGAACGCCAGCGGCGGTACCGATCACGGCCACGGCAGCGTCGCCTGGCTGCTCGGTGGCGGGCTGTCCGGTTCCGGCGTGCTCGGCAAGTGGGCCCCCCTGGACGGCGGCTCCGCGCAGAACGGCGACGTGCCCGGGCTCAACAACGTGTTCGACCTGCTCGGCGAACTCGCCCACAAGCGGCTCGGCGTGGGCTCGCTGAGCAAGGTGTTCCCGGGCCACTCGTACGCGCCGCTAGGCATCGCCCGCTCGAACTGAGGGAGTCGACGCCCGCCGAGTGGCGCGTTTGGGTACCGAGTGGCGCGAAATTTCGCGCCACTCGCGGGGCTAACGCGCCACTCGCGTGGGCCGCGCCTTCATTGGCGGGGGGACCCCCACTGTGGGCAGTGTCAGCCCAGGTCGAGGCCGGGGTACAGCGGGTTCGCGTCCAGCAGCTCGTTGGCCGCGGCGTGGGTCCTCGCGGCGACGCCGTCGGCGAGCGAGTACTTCGCCTTGGACGTGCCCCCCGAGGGCGC
>DASTXN010000111.1:0-20315 GCA_035765515.1 Jatrophihabitantaceae bacterium
CGCGCACCGCGCGGACGACATCGCCACCGCGCTGCGGCTCGCGGACGAGTTCGGGTACCGGCTCGTGATCCATCACGGCACCGAGGCGCACCTTCTCGCCGACATCCTCGCGGCACGGGATATCCCGGTGGTCTGCGGACCACTGATCGGCACGCGCGCCAAGGTGGAACTGGCCCGGCGTACCTGGCGCACGCCGGCCGTGCTGCACGCAGCCGGCGTGCGGGTCGCGATCGCCACCGACCATCCCGGCGTACCGATCCAACTGTTGGCCCTGCAGGCAGCGCTCGCAGTCAAGGCCGGTATGGACAGGGACGCTGCGCTGCGGGCCATCACGTCGGTTCCCGCGGAGATTTACGGTGTCGCCGATCGGATCGGTTCGCTGACCGTCGGCGCGGATGCCGACGTCGTGCTCTGGTCCGGCGACCCGCTGGACGTGATGAGCCGGCCGCTACAGGTTTACGTCGAGGGCCGTGTCGCGTATCGCGACCCCGACCGGTGAGAGCTCAGTCGGCGAATTCGCGGGCCTCGGCGTCCTGCACGATCCAGTCCGGATCCGTTGGTGCCTGAATCTGGTCGGCAAATCGCGCGGCGTCCGGGAACCGGTGATCGCACAACTCCCGGGCGGCGGACTCGATGTCGTACTCGGTGCGCTGCGGATGCAGTCCGTGTGCGTCCGCCAGCGTCCAGTAGGCCGCCGGACCGTCGTGCGTGTACGGCAGCCCGACACTCCCACAGCCATGGACGACGCGATCAGCTACCCGCCGGCCGTACTGCAGGTGTGTATGGCCATGAACGATGGTCTGTTCCGGCACGCCTTCGCAGGCCGCCGCAAGTCGGGTGTGCGGCGTCCCGGGCGTCAACAGCTCGACATCTGAACGCGGGCTTCCATGGCACAGTCGGATCGGCCCGAGCGAGGGCATGGTCAGTATCAACGCCTTGGGCTGCTCTCGCAGCCGGTCGACGTCATCGCCGTGCGCTCGCACGATCCACTCGTGAGTAGCGCGCTCGATCGGCCGCTGACCGACGGCCATTTCGATCACGGCCCGTTCACCGTTTCCGGCCAGCCGATGGACGGGTATCGGCAACTCGTCGAGCAGGCCCATCACCCGGCGCGGTTCGGGACCCCACGTGAGGCAACCGAGCGAACACAGCGCCGTGACGCCGTGCTCGGCCAGCGTCGCGATCACCGCGCGCAACGCCCAGGCATTGCCGTGCACGTCCGAGATCAGCGCGACGCGTTCGTGCGATCCGATCGACACCGCCGGTAACGCGGTCATGGCCGCGGCTCGCAGCCGACGGCCGGCACGTGCGCCGGTCGGTTGCTCTCATGCACTGGAGGCCGCCTTGTCGAGCCGCCTCTCCAGCACCTGACCAGGCCAGTCCCGCACTGTGAACGTCTCGGTGCGCGTGAATCCGCAGCTCTCGTAGAAGCGCACCAGCGCCCCGCCGTTGCCGGCGAAGCAGTCCACTCGCAGCAGACCCAGGCGCTGCTCGGAGGCCTCCTGCTCGGCCACCTGCAGCAGGAACCGACCCGCTCCACGGGCGAACGGCTCACGCGAGCCGATCAGGACCATCACATAAAGTTCCGGCTCACGCGCCGCATGCACATACGGATGCGCGTCCCCCAGCACGATCGCCGCGGCGGGCCTGCCGTCCCTCTCGGCCACCCGCAGCCCACCGCCGGCCGCCCACGTCCTGATCGAGTTCACGCGCTCCGGGATCTCGGAGAACGGGGTCGAGCCCCACTGCTCGGTCGCGCCGCGCTGCACCATCCAGCGGATCGCACCGTCGAACAAGTCGAGCAACACCCGGGTGTCCGCGGCGTCGCCACGCCGGACGGTGAAGTGTGTGTGCACGGATCTCCTTACTTGACTGTCAACGCGCGGCGGCCTGGTCGGCATGGGCCCTAGGCCGGCGGCCGGCTCGCCGGCTGTGCTGTGCCCGCGGGTGGCGCGCCGCGATGAACAACAGCGCGGCCCCCGTCGTGGCTGCTGCGATCCATGCAGCGGTGCCGTACCCGGAAGCACGGGGATAGACGCCGGTTGTATAGCCGGCGAGGACCAGGCCGCCGATAGCGCTGCCGATGGAGAAGCCCACCGCGCGCACGACTTGATTGACACTCATGGCGCTGGCGGTCTCGTTCTTCGGTGTCACGGCCAAGATGACGGCGGGCATGGCCGCAGAGAAGGCTCCTACGCCGAGACCCAGCAGGCTCATCGCGAGAATCGGCTCGGCGAGGTGCCCGCGGACAAGTGCGAAAAGCACGGTCGCCGCCAGCACCAGCACGACGCTGGAGGAGAGCAGCGCGCGGGCGCTGTAGCGCGCTCGCAGCGGGGCCGAGGTCTTTCCTGCGACGAATCCCAGAGCGGAGAACGGCACGAGGACGAGCCCGGCCTGGAAGGTGTCGAGTCCGAAGCCATAACCCGCGACGATCGGTGTCTGGACGTAGCGGGTGATCAGGCTCAGCAGCAGGTACATGCCAATACCGGCGGTCAGCATCGCGAGGTTGGCGGCGGCGACGACCGGGTCCCGCAGCAGCCGGATGTCCACGAGCGGATGCTCCATCCGCAGCTCGACGAGGATCCACGCGCCCAGCAGCAGCACCGCGCCGGCGAGGATCACGCCTGCTAGAGCAGGATGTTGACGCCAGAGCTCAGTCTGGCTAATGACAATCAACAGGGCCAGCAGCCCGCTGCTGAGCAGCGCGACGCCGGGCAGGTCGACGCCGGCGGACGCGCGAGACGGCGCGGGCGGCAGCACCATCAGCGCAGTGACGAGGACGGCGCTCGTGACGAGCAACCCGAGGGCGTAGGCGGCGCGGATACCTGCCACGTCGGTGAGCAGCCCGGACAGCGGGTAGCCGATCCCGATGCCCGCGGTGGACGCCACCGCGAGCAACGCGATCGTGCTCGCCGAGTGCGCCTCAGAGAGGTGGTCGCGCGCCGTCGCCATCATCAAGGCGGTCAATCCCAAGCCGACGCCCTGCCCGGCGCGGCCGAGCAGCAGCAGCGCGAACGGCAGCGGGAGAACAGTCAGCGCACTGCCGGCGACGACCACGCTCAGCGTTGTCAGGATGACGGCGCGGCGCCGCGGCCCGGAGCCCAGGCGTCCGAGCAGCGGCGTGGCGACGGCACCGGAAAGCAACGCGATCGTCAGCGTCCACTGCGCGGCCGCCAGCGACACGTGGTAGTACTGCGCGACAGCCGTGATCAACGGGGCGCCGAGGGTGCCCACCACGGCGACCACCAGGCCGATGGACACCACGGTCGCGACGAGAAACCTCGCCTCCGTGCGTTCTAGGACGATGCTCACCGGTTCGTCTCGCGGGTGACGTGCTCGAACAACCCCGGCTTGATGCGAGTCCGGGCCTGGCGTGCCCACCGTTCGTCCACATCGGCCAGACCGAGGGCGGCGTTGGTGTTCAGCAGCATGCCGAACGCCAGGAAGGTCTTGATCGTCACCGGATCGAGCCCGGCGGTCGCGGACACAGCCTGCCAGAGTTTGCCGAAACTAACGCGGACCGCGTCACGGATCTCAGGTTCACCCGCGGCTGCCGCCGCGATCCCCTGTAGCTGCAGCAGCAGCGTCGTGCGGTCCGCCAGCATCGCGTAGTACTCGCGACCCATCGCCGCCAGGGCGTCCACACCGGTCGCGTCCCCCGCTGCCGCCCGCAGCGCCAGCGTAAGGCGCTCGAAAGCCGCATCGACGCAGGCTAGGAACAGCTCCAGTTTGGTGCCGAACAACCGGAAGACATAAGCCTGCGTGATTCCGGCACCGCGCGCGATCGTCTCGGTCGACGCTCCGTGCAAGCCGCACGCGGCAAACTCGAGCTCGGCCACGCTCAGTACCTGTTCACGACGTTGCTGTCCTGTCATTCGTGTCAGAGACATACATATAAGTTAGTAACTAGTAACTACTAACAAGCAGCACTTGTCTGTTATCTCATAGTCCGCGGCCGCGTTCGGATCGGGGAGATCGTGACCGGTACGAACGCGCCGGCAAGGACGATCGCGCCCACCCACAAGGCGGCGCGCGCACCAGCAAGCTCACCGATCACTCCGGAGGCGGCGGATCCGATCGCGAGCGCACCGGTGAGCACGAAGCGGAACGTCGCGGTCATCCGTCCCAACAGCCACGCCGGCGTGGCCTGCTGGCGCAGGCTAACTCCGAGGACGTTGTCCACGCCGATCTTGAACATCGCGATCAGCCACCCGCCGGCAGCCAGCCACAGCCACGGTCCGCGCTCGAGATGTGCGACGCCCAGCGCGCACGGGGCCAAGCACGGACCAAGTCGCGTCAGTATCCGGCCGAGGCCGAGCGCGTCGGCGAGCCGCCGGGCGCAGCGAGCCCCTAACAGGACACCTGCCGCGCCGGCCGCCCAGAACGCGCCCAGGGCCCCGCCGGGTAACGCGAGCTCGCGCATGAACACCACCGGCAGCATCGTGTTGACGATCTGCATGCCGAAGTTGCTGATCGCCGCGGTCAGCGCCAGCGCGCGCAGTTCCGCGTCACAGAAGACGTGCCGTAAGCCCGCCGCGATCTGTGGCCACATCCGCACAGGGGCAGCGGTGTGGCCCGCCGCACCACGGCTGAGCGCGCGAAGCTGCAGCGCCGACGCCAGGTAGCTCGCCGCGGCGACGCCGAGGGCGATAGGCGCGCCGAGCAACTGGACGAACGCGCCGCCGGCCCCCCTGCCTGCGACGTTGCACGCAGCGATCAGCCCGGCCACTGCGCCGTTGGCCCGTAGCAGCGCGCCTTGCGCCACGAACCGGGGAATCGCGCTCTGGGAGCCGACGTCGAAGAACACCGTCGCGCATCCGGTCAGCAACACAACGGCATACAGCTGCCAGAACGTGAGAACACCGAACAGCTGCGCGACCGGAACCGAGGCGAACAGCACGGCTCGTGCGAAGTCGGCAGCTGCCAGCACGCTTCTTGCCCGAAGCCGGTCCACCCATGAGCCGGCCGGCAAGCCGATCAGCAGGAAGGCCGCGGTTCCCAACGTTGCCAGCGCACCCACCTGACCGGCACCAGCATGCAGGGCCATGACCGCGAACAGGGGCACTGCGACGTAACCGACGCTTGTCGCCAGCTGGCTGGCGACCGATGCTGTGAACAGCGTGCGAAAGTCCGGTACCTGCCACGGTGACTCCGCGATGGCGCCGGTCGAGCTCTCGCCATCGGACCGAGCCGGTGCGCGTCCGCTGGACGACACCGTCAGGGCACCACTCGCGCGGAACACGGGTCGCATCCCTGCGCGCCGCCCAACGGCGCCCGTGGCCCGAGCGACCGTGATGTGGCAGCCGGCAGCGCAGGCTGTGGGTGGCGGCTGATGGCCACGCCGGCAAGGCACAGCGCTCCGCCGCCCAGCCCCAGGGCCGTCGGCACCTCATCCAGCGTGGCCCAGGACAGCACAACCGCGATCGCCGGAAGGCACAAGGTGGTCGCTGCCAGCCGTCCGGCATCGGAGCGGGCCAGCGCATACGCCCACGTTGTGAAGGCAACCGCAGACGGGCCGACCCCGAGATACACCAGACCCAGTACCGCACTCGTCGGAGCGCCGGACAGTTCGCCCACGGCCTGCCCGGCGAACGGCGTCGTTGCGGCCAACCCGGCTAGACAAGCCACCCACGTCGCCGTCATCGCGTCGACAGTCCGCAGCGCCACCTTCTGCAGCAGCACGGCCGCGGCGTACAGCACTGCCGCCAACAACGCCAGCACCACGCCGAGCCAGTCCGCACCAGTACGAGAACCGCTACCAGCCGCGATGAGCACCACGCCGCCGAGGGCGACCAGCATGCCCACGATCACCGGCCGTGGGAACCCGTCACCGAACACGACGCCCGCGACCAATGCAACCAGGATCGGAGCAATGTTCACCAGCATCGCCGCGGTCCCGGCGTCCACATGCTGTTCCGCCCAGTTCAGCGTGAACCCGTAACCTGCGAACCAGAGCACGCCGTAACCGAGCACAAACCACAACGCCCGGCCGGGCGGCAACGGCCGCCGATACCGCAGGGCAACCAGTCCCAGGACGATCGTGCCGACCAACAGCCGGACGAATACCATCGGGCCCGGCGCGAACACCGCGCCGACCGAACGGATCTCCACGAACGCGCTCGCCCACAACACCAATGTCGTCACGACGGCTACTGCCGCGGCCCGGTTGCTCGACACAGCTTGAGACTGGCATCGGCAATGCATAAGCACAATCGACAAATGCTGCCGCAATCATTAGCCACGCTGTAATGTTCGTACGGTGGACGTGCACCGGCTCCGCGTGCTCCGCGCCGTCATCGCGGCCGGATCCATCAACGGCGCCGCTGTCAGCCTCGGCTACACGCCCTCGGCCATCAGCCAACATCTCACGACCCTGCAGAAGGAAACCGGGCTGACCCTCCTCCGGCGTTCCGGCCGCGGCATCGAACCGACGATGGCGGCCCGCGCGATAGCCGCCGAGTCCGCTCGGATCTTCGAAGATCTTGCCGGTCTCGACTCTCTGGTCACTGACCTGAGGGCAGGCCGCGAGGGCACCCTGGCCGTCGACTACTTCGCCTCTGCCGGAGCCACCTGGATGCCGCCCGCCGTTGCGATGCTCGCTCGCGAATTTCCTGGGCTGCGCCTCGATCTGCGCCTCATCGATCTGCGCGAGCCCGACGCACGACCGCCTGATGTCGAGATCGCCGTTGATGGCACCGAACCTGCGAACCGTCCCGGGTACCGCGTGCGCCCGCTGCTCACCGAGCCGTATCTTGCGGTTGTCCCGATCACCTCCGAGTTGGCCGCCTGCAGCCACATCGACCTGATCGAGTTGCGCGAGCAGGCTTGGGTCGACAACGATTCCGGGCACGGCCTCTGCCGGCAGATCGTTCTCGACGCTTGCACCGCGGCCGGATTTTCTCCCGTTTTCCACATCGAGACCCAGGACTATCCCACCGCGATCAGATTCGTCGCGGAAGGCATCGGCATCACTGTCGTCCCCCGCCTCGCCGTGGACTCGCTGCCCGCCTCGACGGTGGCAGTGCCGATCACGAACCCCACGCCGCAACGCAGCATTTCTGCTCGCGTGCGTGACGGCGCGGCCGACCATCCCGCCGTCGGCAGAATGCTCGAACTTCTCACCGAACACGTCGCGTACCACATCTCACCGAGTCCCGTCTCAGGCGGGGGAGGTCCATCCGCCCATGTCGACGCGTCGGTCGCAGTACCCGGTGCGACTGGCCTACCGCTCTCGTGCCGACGGCGTGTGGGGTGTTGAGCGCCAGTCGGCCAGTAGCTGAGCCTCTCTACGGGCGTCGAGGCCTGCCCGGCGCTTCCGCTCGAGTCCGAAGCGCAGCTCGGTACCCAGCGCGGCGGCGATGGTATCGGTAATGGGCCGGTGAGCCAGTCCCGCAGCCGCGGCCTTGCTGAAGTCGACTGTGGAGAACCCCCGGTTCTCAGGGAGGTCGGGCAACCACAGTGGGAGATCGAGAAAGGGCCGCAGCCCTCCGTGGATAAGGAGATCGTCATCCACCCACTGGAGGCGCGCGTCGCTGCCCGTTTCAATCAGGCACGCCCCGAGAAACTCACCCATCGTGATGGGCTGGGCCGGTCCGTACGCGTTGTAGATGCCAGAAAGGCCGTCTTCGGCGGCGTGCACGATGAATGCGGCCAGGTCGCGGACGTCGATGAACTGCACCTGCTGCTCCGGCCTGCCCGGAGCCAGTACCTCGCCGCCTCGCGCAATCCGGCCGGGCCAGTAGCCGAACCGATCACTCGGGTCGTCAGCGCCCACGATCAGTCCCGGGCGGATGATCAACCCTCGGTCCCCCATGGCGCCGAGGACTACTTGCTCGCAGGCAACGTTGAGCCGGTCGTAGTTGGCTCGGTCCCGCTCATGAGCAGGGTCAGTGGGCCACATCGGGTCGACGGTCGGCCACGATTCGCTAATACCGGTCTTGGAGAAGTCGCGGTAGACAGAGCCGGCGCTCGTAAACACATACCGACCGCTGCGGTGGAGTAGCTGGGCGGTGGCCGCGCGCACGTGGCTGACGGCCTGGCGGCTGGTGTCCACAACGACGTCGAAAGTCTGCCCGTCTAACGCTCGCAGGCCGTCGGCCGCATCCCGATCACCGCGAAAGGCCTGCACGCCCTGCGGGTCAGGGCCGCTGAGACCACGGGTCAAGATCGAGACGTGGTGGCCTCGCTCCTGGGCCGCGCTGACCAATGCACGGCCGAGGAACACCGTTCCCCCGAGGATCAATATCCGCATGTTGTGATACTGCACTCCGCGCTTGGATCCAACCTCAGAGATTCTCATTCGGGCGCGACGGCACGTTGGTAGGCGCGGAGCGCGTCGGGATCGTCGATGCTGCCGTGGTGGTGCAGCTGCACCCATCGTTCGATCGCGTCGCTGTAGGCGAAGAACCGGCTGGTGCGGATCTCGAGCGCTCGAGGCGCTTGGCCGGTAACGGTGTAGCTGCCGGTTTCGCGGCCGGCGAAGACCGCGCTGGTGTGCTGTCGGTAGGAGACGGCGTCACCGAAGGTGACCTGCACGCGTGTTGTGCTGTCGAAGATCCGCTGGTAGAGCCCGACCGCTTCCGCGCCGCCGCGGAGGATGCCGCCCAGCGGGTTGTTGAGCTGGGCGAGCTCGTGAGGTGACCAAACGGCGGCCATGGCCTCGATGTCGCAGTGATTCAACGCATAGTAGAACGTCTCCAACGCCGCGACTGCGCCCGCCGGCGAAGGATCCGCCGCGGCGTTGATCCGGTTGCGCGACTGGGGGCCGAAGCCATAGTCGGTGAAGGTGATGATGGCGTGCTCCTCAGTATCCGGGCCGACGCGGTCGCGGCGCGGCGGACGTCGCAGCGCTCTCCAGAAGTCCCTGCAGACCGCGGGTTGCTTCGGAATCGCCCTCAAGCAGGGGTGGGAAACAGTGTTTCGGCGACATGCAGCGAGTCGAGATATTCGCGGACTTCGGCGATGCGGCCGTCGCGGATCACGAACACGCCGCAGTATTCGTTGGCGTATTGCTTGCCCGTCGCTGACGCGATGCCGGTCACTTGCCATTCGAGGACGGCCCGGTCGTTCTCGGCGGTGATGTCCGCGAAGGTGAATTGCTGCGTGCCCGTCTCGTATAGGGCACCGGCGCTAGTGAGGAACTCGAGGATGTCGTGCCGGCCGCGCCTGACTCCGGACAGCGGGAGGGTGCCGTGCAGGGACCACGTCGCGTCCTCCGTGAAGCTGTCGGCGATGCGGTCCAGGTCACCGGCGACGAGCGCGTCCAGGTAGGACTGCAGTACGGCACGGCTTTCGGCGCTGGTGTGGGTCATGCGGGTACCTCCGGTACGGCGCTGCCGCGGTTGCGGCGAGCGAGTAGGTCGGTGATGACGTCAGCGGTGTTCGCTCAATCGGTCAGCACCCCGATTTCAGGTTGCGGTGCCCGTCCGCAACCATCGCGCACCAGCAACTCCCATCGCGTGATCCTGCTCCGGCCAGCATGAGCCCGGCAGGCGCGATACGTAAGTAGGCAGTAATTTGTGCCGTAGAAACCCCAGAGTGACTACGGAGGAACACGGTGGCCCCGACTGTCCGATCTCACACTGCCTCCCGTGACGGCCGTTTCGACGTTCTCGCCGAGGCGTGCCCAACCCGGCAAGTGATCAACCGCATCGGTGACCGGTGGAGTTTGCTGGTGCTCTACGCGCTCGAGCGGCAGACCCTGCGCTTCCAGGAGTTGCGCCGCACCGTCGACGGGATCAGTCAGAAGATGCTCACCCAGACGCTGCGCGCGCTGGAGCGCGACGGGCTGGTGCATCGCGAGGTATTCGCCAGCGTGCCCCCGCGGGTCGAGTACCGGCTCACCGACCTCGGGCACGGCCTGTCTGGCCGTATCCGCGCCATCCGCGAATGGGCGTACGCGCACATGAACGACATCGAGACGGCGCGCGCCGAGTTCGATCAGCGCGCTGACTGAACCCCGGGCTGTGGGAGTGAGAAGACAGATATTCGGTTGGGTTTATTAGTTACTGACTACTAACTTCCCGTAGGTGCCTACGGAACCGATTACGGGAGTGACCACATCGCCCCGAGCAAGTGCCCGCCGTGATCGAGGGCGAGCCTGCGGCCGCCCGCCTGTATGTGACGTCGGCCTGACCCGACAGCACATCCACGCCCCGAGCCGACGAGCGGGCGAGGCCGAAGCGTGCGAGCGGACCGCCGCCAACGCCGCCGGCCGATCGGTGAGGCGATGAGTACTCGGCGCTGGATAGCGCACCTGTCCGACCCTCACCTCGACGGCACCATAGAAACCCGACTCCGGGTCCAGGCGATAACACAGTGGCTGCAGCAACTGCGGACCGGCCCCGACGTCGTGCTCGTCACCGGCGACCTGACTGAACCGTCGCCGGAATCCGACCCGGAATCAGAAATGGCCTGGCTGCATCAGACACTGCTCCAGACAAGCGCGTCGGTGCTGCTCGTGCGCGGCAACAGTGATCCGGCGACAACATTTCGTGCACACCTCGAGTCGACCGAGGAGGCCTATATCGAAATCGACGGTCAGGTACATCGCCGACGTCACGCTGCCGGGATGACATTCCTGCTCCTCGACAGCACCGTGCCGGGCTCGTTCGCCGGCCGGACAGCTGCTGGCACATGTGACTGGATCAAGGACGAAATCGCGAGCACGGACGGACCGGTGGTGCTCGCGCTGCACCACCCGCCGCGCGAGTTGGGGCACCCGGTGGTTGATCAACTGCGAGCCAAGGTTGACCCCGCGTTGGCGCAGATCGTCGAGGAAGAAGACCGGATCGTGGCGATCATGTGTGGTCATACGCACGCTGCCGCAGTCACGACATGGGCTGGCAAACCACTGCTGATAGCACCGGGCACCCACTCACTTGGCCAGGTGCCGCCGGCATCCGACGGTTCGACGACCGCTTTGATCGACGAAACGGCACCGCCAGGATTGATGATGCACAGAATCGACGGCGGCGACATCCTTACCTATATACACGCAGCCCATTTGACTGGCTAGCCAGTCCAGTGCGGAGGAATCACGAGGACGGCGCGGCTGCATCTGGACGGGTACCACAGGGTGTCCCAGGTGCCGGAGTCGTCAGACTCGGCCGATGCGGAAAGCCCACCTCGGAATCGGAATGATCTACACATGTCAAGCCCCGCCCGCACGGCCTGTACTTGGCACATCCCCCCGGGCGCTCCCCGGTGGGATGCCGAACATCTCGACGAATCCTCGCTCGCCGAGATCGGTGACGCATACCGCACGGCTTGACGGCGACCGGCGAATCCAATCCAGCTCCAGGCACCGATCGAACAGGCCGCGACCCAGCGCGCCCGCGAGATGGTGGCGTTGTTCGCTCCAGTCGATGCAATATCTGACAAGTCGCCGGCCAGGTGGCGGACGCACGCCGAACTCCCCGAGGAAGCGACGACCTGCCTCGCTCAGCGTGTAGTCGATGTCGTGGCCATAACCGGTGCGCTGGTCCCTGCTGGCTCGTGCGGGCACGAAGCGCCCGTCGCCACCCTCAAGGTAGTCGTTATCGATCATGGCTTGCATCAAGTCGACTCCGAGCCGTCCGGCCAGATGGTCATAACAGGTGCGCGCTCGGCGCAGCGCCTCGGCTCGGGTGCCCTGTCGCAGCGACTGGATCGGCGCGAACGGCGCCAGCTGCTGCAACGTCTCGATCAAGTTCCCGACGGCTGGTCCCGCCAGGCGGTAGTAGCGGTGCCGACCGTGCGCCTCAACCTGCAACAGCCCGGCGTGCGCGAGCTTACGCAGGTGAGTGCTCGCGGTAGCGCGGCTGACGCCGGCCTCAGCGGCCAGCCGGCTGGCCGGCAATGCCCGACCGTCATCGAGGGCGAGCAACATGGCACAGCGAGCCCGATCGGCCACCATCGCGCCGAGCGCAGCGATATCGGTGTCCCCGTTGCCGTTCTGCACGGTCACGTTCCCTTCGACGCGGGCGCAGTTCGATCACCGCGCCGCCGAGCCTATCGGCGCGCTAGTTCGATCTGCGTCGAATCGATCTGCACATACCGTTGGCCGGTGAGTTCAGAACGCATCTGCGATATCACCGACCCGTCGGCAAGGCCGGCGCACGTGCGGATACGGCCGAAGATCCTGTACTTCGGCACCCCGGTCGCGTTGGTGACCACGCTGAACCCAGACGGCAGCGCCAACATCGGCCCGATGTCCTCGGCCTGGGCGCTGGGTGACACCGTCGTGCTCGGGTGGTCGACGAGCGCGCAAACCACTACCAACCTGCGCCGCGAGCTCGAATGCGTGATCAACCTTCCCGACGCGAGCCTGCACCACGAGGTCGAAGCCTTGGCCGACATGACCGGCGCCCAGCCGGTGCCGCCGCACAAAGCCGGCAGCTTCCACTACGAGAAGGACAAATTCGCCGCCGCCGGGTGGACACGGCAGCCATCCGTGCTCGTCGCCCCACCCCGGATCGCCGAATGCGCGCTGCAGCTCGAGGCCACCGTCGCCGCCGTCCACCGTCCAGCCGGACCCGACCGCGACCATTTCGTCATCGTCGAGACCCACGTCGAATACGTGCACGGCCACCCGGACATCGTGGTGCCTGGGACCGACCACATCGACCCCAACCGGTGGACACCGCTGCTGTACGTGTTCCGGCACTACTTCGGAACCGGACCCGACCTGGGCGCGACCTTCCGCGCCGAGTACTGAACCGAGACGCCAAGGCGGAAACCCGTGATGGCAGTCACCCCGAGGCGATACGACGCCTGTGCTGATTCGATCATCGGTGGCCAGTTGCGTCCAGACGTGGTATTTGATCTTCGACGGACAAGGCGTGCCATCGAGAGATGAGACGGCCACCGCGTGATCCTCAACGAGATCCGAGCAAAGGTTCTCGAGACGAGAAGCAACGCGATGACCGCAACACCGACTTCGACGGGAGCGCCTAACGGCAGTACGGATACGGCTCAGCCGTGTTCCGGTAGACCACCGCAACCACTTGCCCGCTGTGAGCGGGAGGGATGCATCGTAGACACTCACGTGCTGGTCTGCCGGGTAGGGGCTACCTGCCGGCCTGTTCCAGCCCGGCGCGGTCGCCACGAGCGTGCACCCGGGCACGACCGCGTTGCTGAACCAGTCCGCGAACGTGAGTGTCGACCTGGAGGTGGACCCGTCGGTGTACGTGATCGTGACCGGTCCGCTCTGCGTGCCGTTGGTGCCCGTTCCGAGCTCGCGGGCAACTCGGCCGCCGCGCGAGTGATCACCGACGCGGAGCGCACCGTGGGGCGAGTGCTGGCGGATCTGGTGAACTGCCTCAACCCGGAGGCGATCGTGTTGGGCGGTGAACTAGGCATGGCCCGCGCGCCGTTCGTCGCAGGTGCTCGCGAGTCGATCGACCGATACGCCCAGCCAGCCAGCGCTCACGCGGCGACGGTGGTGGCCGGGCAGCTCGGAATGCAAGCCGAGCTACTCGGCGCGATCGCCGCCGCCCGCGTCCCCCTCGGTGGTAACACAGCTGAGGATCCGGGCGACGTACCTGTGGCCGGACGGCGCATCAGGCACGATCCGTGACGCGCACCCGGCGGGCAACGATCCGGTACAGGGCGGGATCCTCGCTGCGGTAAGGGGATCGACCGGTTTTGCAGTCGTGCTCCAGGACCGTCCAGCCCCACTCGGCCAGCCGGTTCGCCAGCGCTGCGCCGTCGACGAACTCGCGATGTGCGGACGCGTGCACCTTCGGCAGCTCCGAATCGGAGACGTCACGGAACTCGAGCGCGAGCAGATCGCCGGTCCGGGCGATCGCGCCGACAGAGCCGAACAGCTCCTCAAGCCGCGTGCCCAGATAGCCGTGCAGCACGAACCGCAGATAGCTCAGCGCCGGCTTGCCGTCCACGCGGTCAAGCGCCGCAGACAGCGCGGCCGTGTCGAGCAGATCGCATTGGACGAAGCTGACGGAGCGCCCACCGGCGAGCTCGCGTGCACGATGCAGAGCTGCGGCGGAGCGGTCGACTCCGATCACTCGCCGCCCGGCTTCGGCGAAGCCCAGGCTGTCGCGGCCGTCGCCACAGCCCAGGTCGAAGACGAGCTCGGGGCAGTCCGGCCGGACGATCAGTTCACGGCAGAACGGCGACGGTTCCAGCGTCTCGGACCTGCGGTAGTAGTCGGCCCAGTAGACCTCGTCGCAGTCGTCCCAGGACATCGCCAGATCGTCCGGCTTCTCGGTCCGGTCGCGGTACCACGAGAACCCCGGTTGCGGTTCGCGCCAGCTCGCGCCGTAGAGCTGCGCGAGAACCTCCTCGGCGGCAACAGGCACAGGCGCCCGCTGCGTCCCGAACGGCACCTCGTGCACGCCGCGCCACTGGTTGAGCCGGACGTGCGTGTCACCGGCCATTCCCCACGAGACCTGCAGCAGCCCTGCCTCGTCGAAGTGGTGCGGGAACAGGTCGACGCGCTGCCGACCACCGTCGGGCAGATCCGTGTAGATGTGCAGCAGCGGCGGGAACGGCTCTACCTGGTAACCGACCTCGATCAGGGCGAGCGCGATGTCGTGCAGCTCGACTCCCACCTCGGATCCGACGCGGCGCGCGGACAGGTAGCCGAGGTCGAGATCGTCATCATGACCGATCGGGCCGTGCTCGCGGACGGCCCCGAGCAGCGAGCCGTAGGCGAAGAAGACCTCGTAGCCGAACCGCTCGGCGATCAAACCACGCACCTCCTCGGCCAGCGCGGTCGCGCGGGCGAGCCACGCGGTGTTGAGGCGAAGATCCTGCTGCAGCCGCCCCATCCGTGAGAAGACCGAACCCGCTTGAAGCGCGGCGCGCAGTTCCTCCAGCGACTTCGCGCCGCGCTTCGGCGGCGCAAGATGCGTGCCGTGCCCGACGATGGGCAGCACCTGCCCGCCGGCCCGCACCGCGATCCGGTCCTTCGGGCCCACGTAGTGCCACAGATCCTTGAGGACGAAGCGGAACTGCAGCACCGTGCCGCTCGCGTGACGCCGCTTGGTCGTGACGGTCGCGCGGGTGCGGGCGACCTCGAAACCGTTCACGGCCAGCGTGACGGTGACGCTCGGCGTGCCGGGCGCCGCGGCCACCCACCCGCTCGCGAGCGAACGCGTGAACTCCTCGACGACACCGGTACGCACCACCGGGACGGGCGGGCGGATGCGAAGCGTGCGCGCGACCCGTCCGCCTAACCGGCGCAGCCTGGTTGTCATGGCCGGCGCGCAATGACGCGGTAAAGCTGCGGATCCTCGCCCTGATAAGGAGAAAAGCCGTTGCCTTCCTGTTCGACGAGCGGCACGAATCCGTAGCGGTCACGCAGTGAGCGGCCGAACGCTTGGCCGCTCTGGAAGCGGCGGAAGTGCTTGCCGTAGGTCTTGTGCAGCACCTCGTCGCGATCGGTGCGGAACTCGGCGGCGAAGAAGTCGCCTGGACGCGCGCACGCCGCGACCACACTCAGCAGCGTGCGTTGGACGTCCTCGGGAATCGAGTGCAGGAAGAACCGCGCGTAGAAGGCAATCGGCTCGTCGCCGCGGCGGGCCGCGGTCAGGATCGCGCGCAGCGCCTCCGCCTCGGAGACGTCGCACGCGACGAAGGTGAGGCGGTCATCGAGCCCGAGCTCAGCCGCTTTGCGCGCAGCCTGCTGCACCGCCACGTGAGAACGATCCAGCCCGGTGATCTTGGCCCGTCCGGCGCGGGCGAACGCGAACGAGTCGCGGCCGTCGCCGCAGCCGATGTCCACGACGCAATCGGGCAGGTCAGCCCGCGCATTCACGGCATCGAAGAACGTCGACCCGTGCTGGAACGTGGTGTGGGCATAGAAGTCGGCCCAGTAGATCTCCTCCACGGCCGCCTCTGGAAGTTGGCCGCTGATGGCCGCGCTGCTCCGGTCCCGGCTCCAGCGGAATCCCGGATCGGGAACGCTCCAGTCGGGGCCGTAGATCGCCTCGAGGACGCGCTCCGCGTCGTGCGGCACCAGCACGGTGCCGCCCGCGAGCGAGATCTCGCGCAACGGCAGCCAGCTCTCGGCCGTGATCGCTGCATCCCCCGCCGTCCCGAACGGGAAATGCAGCGACCCGGTCGCATCGGCGTACAGGTGGAACAGCTTGATCCGGACGGCGGGCGCCTCGGGCCGACTGATGGTCAGGTAGGCGCGCTCGGCCTGGACACGAAATCCCTTGTCAATCAAGGCGAAAGCCAGCTTTCGCAGCTGTTGCGCGGCAGCTGAGCCGTCGCGATGCGGCGAGAGGTATGCGCAGTCGAAGTCGAGGTCCAGGCCGATGAAGCCACCTTCCCGGACGGCCCCGAGCAGCGTCCCGTAGACCAGCGCGGCCTGCAGACCCTGCGCCATCAACTCATCGCGCAGGTCCGCGTAGAGCCGCAATGCGTCCGCTTGCCACTTGGCGTCTAGCGACTTGGGCAGTTTCAGCTTGCCGGCGCGGTCGAACTGCTCGCCGGCCCCGAGGCGGCGCAGCAGTTCCGACAGAGTCGACGTCCCGCCTCGTGCCGGCGCGTAGTGCATGCCGTGCCCGGTGATCGGAAGCGGCGAGTCGCGGTATTGGACCGACAACCGATTGCCCGGCCCGACGTACTCCCAGAGATCGTCGAGGGCGAACGCGAAGGCCCGGACCTCACGCGTCGAACGCCGTTCGAGCGGCTCGCCGGCCCAACTCCTCGCGACGATCTCGTCGTCGACGAGCAGGTCGACGGCCACCGGTTCGGCAGCCGAAGGCAGCTCGACCCAGCCGTGCACGCCGGACTCGTCGAAACTCTCCACCACGCCGCTCGGGCCTGCGCGGAGCGGTCCCGCGCTGGAGTCACGGTTCGGGGGCAGGGACATCAGGGCTCCGTCGTGGCGGGCGGGACGCAACACGTTAGCGCAGGCCGCTCATCCTATGGGTCGGGCCCGCCGTCGATCAGGTCTCTGCACTTCCAAGATCATGCACCAGATGTGCACGCCCTCGCTGCGTTTCACTGCGGCGCTGTCGGGGCACACTCGCGGCGTGTCGGTGATGAATGTGCTGATCGAGCGGCCACCCAGCGCTGTGTGGGCGGTGCTGGCGGACGGCCACTCCTACGCCGAATGGGTCGTCGGCACCCAGGAGATCCATGAGGTCGACGAGGACTGGCCAGCAGTCGGCTCGTCGATCGAGTTCACCGCCGGCGCCGGTCCCGTCCGGATCAGGGACCGAACGGTCGTGCGCCGCGTCGAACCCGAAAGAGAGCTGGAGCTCGAAGCGCAGGCGAGCTGGATAGGCAGCGCCCGGATCAGCTTCGACCTGCGTCCCTGGGGCGAGAACACGCTTGTGATCATCGACGAGCACCCGCTGACCGGCCCGGGAGCGCGTTGGCACAACGCGGCCGTGGACCTCGTGCTGCACCTGCGCAACCGCAAGATGGTGCGCGCGCTCGCGCGGGCCGTCGAGGAGCGGAACTAGCGCCCGATGGCTGCGCGGGTCGCCGCGGCGGCGATCCGCTGATACCGCGCGCGATGTCCACGCAGCGCGGCGCGCGCCGCGTTCGACCCGCACGCGCCGTGCACCGCTCCGCCCGGGTGCGCCGACGCCGAGGCCAGGTACAGGCCCGCGACCGGTGTCTCCGGTCGGCCGAGGCCCGGCGTCGGGCGGAAGATCAGCTCCTGGTGCACCGCGGCGGTACCGCCGTTGATCGCGCCGCCGACGAGGCTCGAGTTGTGCTCCTGCAGACCGAGCGGGCTTTGCACCGTCCGCGCGATGATCAGGTCCCTGAAGCCGGGCGCGTACTGCTCCAGCCGTTCCTCGATCCGGGCTGCGAACAGCTCCTGGTCACGTGCGTCCCACGCACCGGAGATGTCCTCGCCGCCGGCGTCGCCACGCACCTGCCGCGGCACGTGCGTGTACGCCCACACCGATTCGGTGCCCGCCGGCGAGCGGCGTGGGTCCGCGGTCGTCATCTGCCCGACGAGCAGGAAGGGATGCGCCGGCACCCTGCCCATCGCCAGGTGCGCGGTGTACTCGGTGATCTCGTCCATGCTCGCCGAGATGTGGACGGTGCCGGCACCCGCGGTCCCGGGCGCCGTCCACGGCACCGGCCCGCGCAGCGCCCAGTCCACCTTGAACGTGGCGAAGTCCCACTGGAAGCGCCGCAGGTCGTCACGCAGCCGTACCGGCAGGTGCGTCCAGTCGACCAGCCCGCCGTACAGCACGGGCGCCGGGACGTCGGCCAGGACGGCGCGCTTCGCGGCGATCTCGTCGCCGTCCGCGGTCCGGACGCCGACCGCGCGCCCGCCGCGCACGATCACCTCGCGCACCGCAGCCCCGCAGCGCAGCGCACCGCCCTTGCGCTCCAACCGGCGCACCAGCGCCGCGGTGATCTGCCCGGCCCCGCCTTCGGGAACCGGAAAGCCGTACTGCTGGCCGAGCATCGACAGCAGCCAGCCGAACATGCCGCTGCCGGTCGCCTCCGGCATCAGATCCGCGTGCATCGCACAGCCCGCGAGCAGCAGCGAACCAGGTCCGCTGAACTCCTCCTCCGCGACGCGCCTGGCCGGCAGCAGCGCGAACCGTGCGAACTTCAGCAGCTCGGCCGGACCGAGCGACGCCGCGAGGCGCAGGCCCGAACGCACCGGCGGGAACGGGACGAACAGCGCGTCCAGCAGTGCCGGATTCAACCGCTGCCACGTCCCGTACAGCCGCCGCCAGGCCGCACCGTCGCCCGCGCCGAGTTCGTCCAGCCCCGCGGCCGTGGCGTCGAGGTCACGCGACAGCACGGCGGACCGCCCGTCGGGGAGCGGGTGCGCGAGGACGTCCGGAGCGTGCACCCAGCGCAATCCCTCGTCCTCCAGCCTCAACGCCTGGAACGCGCGGGAGGCGGCGGTCAGCGGATAGAACGCGCTGCACAGGTCGGTGACGAAGCCCGGCGCGGGCCCGTCCGCGCTGCGCACCGCGCCACCGGGTTCGGGTTGCTCCTCCAGCACCAGGACGTCCCAGCCGGCGTCGACGAGTACGTTCGCCGCGACCAACCCGTTCTGGCCGGCGCCGATCACGACGGCATCGACCACGGGCTCGACTCCTTGCAGCAGATTGCGACTGGACTTGCGCGATCAGGTCTGCCCCGATGCCAAGCGCGCGAAACGCAGCACCGGATTGATCCATTGTCCTCTTGGGGCGGCCGTGATCGAATGCGCAGGTGGTCGAGACGGTGATCGCGGCGCAAGCGCCCGTCACGCGAGGCGTGCGCTCGCGGTGGTGGCTGTGGACCGCACTGGTTGCGGTCGTGCTGGCCTGCCTCGCGAGCGCCGCTGTTGTAGCGGTGCGGCACTACCGGTACGCGCCGGCCCTGCGTTGCGCCTGCGGCCTCGCCTGGACCGGCGTGGACACCCACCGCATCAGCGACTCGCAGGCTGACGGTCACGACCAGCTGACCGTCCCCGCCACCGGCGGGCGGCAGGCGTTTCTGGTCGAGATCGTGAACGACTCGTCGGTGACCCAGACGATCCTCGGCCTGGGCGATGCGGGCGGGCCGACGGCGTACCAGCCCATCGTGCGCTTCGGGCCGGAGGCGGCTTCGCAGGGCATGACGGAGGTCCGCTACTCGAGCAGGCCGCTCGCCGTCCCGCCGCACGGCGGGGCCGCGGTGCGCTTCAGCTTCCGGTCGGTTTGCCTGGCACCGGGCGGCACCCTCTACTGGGACGCAGTCAGACTGCGTGTCCGCGTCGGGGCGTTCACCCGCACCGAGTCAGTGAGCTTCGGTGGCACGGCGATGGCGGTGCGCGGGACGAGCGCCTCGGCGGCGTGCCCCTGACCGCCCGCGTCAGTGCGTCGACGGATCAGGCGGCGATCTGGGCCAGCTCCAGCGGGACGTACGGCGTCGCCGCGAACTCGCACGGTGACGGCTTCGCGCCGTCGCGTACCAGCAGGTCGCCGATCGCCGCGATCATCGCGCCGTTGTCGGTGCACAACCGCATCGGCGGAACGCGCAGTTCGATGCCTGCAGCGTCGCACCGCTCCTGCGCCAGCGACCGGATGCGGCTGTTCGCGGCGACCCCGCCGACGATCACCAGCGTGTCCACGTCCTGCTGCCGGCAGGCCAGAATCGCCTTGCGGGTAAGGGTGTCCGCAACCGCTTCCTGGAACGAGGCGGCGATGTCCTCGGTGCTCACGCCCGGATCGCGCCGCGCTTCGACGTAGCGCGCGACCGCCGTCTTCAGGCCGGAGAACGAGAAGCCGAGCGCCGGATCGTTCGCGCCGGTGAGCGGGCGCGGGAACGCCACCGCGTTCGGGTCGCCGTCGCGCGCGGCCTTGTCGATGGACGGGCCACCCGGGTAGGGCAGCCCGATCAGCCGGGCCACC
>DASTXN010000112.1:0-27536 GCA_035765515.1 Jatrophihabitantaceae bacterium
TTGTTGACCGCTCTGTTGCGGCTCGATCCCGGGCAGGCGCGGCGCCGGATCCGGGACGCGGCCGAGTTCGGCGCGCGCCGCGGACTGTCCGGTGAGCCGCTACCACCGGTACTGCCGCAGACCGCCGACGCGCTGGTGGACGGTGCGATCGGGATCGAGCACGCCCGGGCGATCAGCGACCTGTTCGACCACATCCCCGACGGCTACGACGCCGAGACCGAACAGGACATCGAAGCCGCCGCCCTTCAGGCGGCCGCCGTCTGCGGGCCGCACGAGTTGCGCAAGTGGTGCGTGCAGGCCGAAGCAACGCTGAACCATGACGGGACCGAACCCCGCGAGCAGGTCCAGCGGCGGCTGCGCGGGCTCAACGTGATCGACCAACCCGACGGCACCGCCAAACTCTCCGGACGGCTCACCCCGCACGCGGCCGCCGCGCTGCGCGCCGTTCTCGGACCACTCTCGGCCCCCGCACCCGCCGACGACGGCGCCCGGGACGAACGCACCGCCTCCCAGCGCCGCCACGACGGCCTGGCCGAGGCCTGCAGCCGCCTGCTGCGCTCGGGCACCCTGCCCGACTCCGGAGGGGCCGAGACCACCATCCTGGTCACCATCGACTACCGCGACCTGCTGCAGCGCTACTGGAACACCACCGGCATCGGCAGCAGCGACACCGACAACACCGCCAACACCAGCGCCGCCAGTGGGGGTCCCCCCGCCAATAAAGGCGTAGCCGACGGGGGAGGCTACGGCGTCACCTCCTACGGCACGCTGATCCCGGTCGACGAGCTACTTCGCCGCGCATCCGATGCGAAGATCATCCCGGTCGTGTTGAACGACTCGGGCGGGATCATGGCCTACGGGCGAAGTCGAAGACTCGCCTCCCCAGCCCAACGAAGAGCCCTCGCCGCCCGCGATGGCGGCTGCGTGCGACCGGGCTGCACCGTGCCCGCCGACTGGTGTGAGGTGAACCATGTCGATCGTTGGGAACACGGCGGCACCACCGACATCGACAGCCTGGCACTGGTCTGCACCCACAACCACGACGACCTCGAACGCGGCGCCCGCATCGTCATGATCAACGGACGCGCGCACTGGATCGAACCTGCCTGGCTCGACCCAACCCAAACCCCGAGGTTGAATACCGCCCACCACCTGCCGCGCATCTTGACCGAGCACATGGCGCCGTCCGCCGAGCAAGAGCAAGAGCCGGGCAACCGACCCTGACGAAGGCAAACCCGGCCAACTCCAGCTGGACGGAAGGCGACCACACGAGCCGGACCGAGCTGGAAGCTGAGCCGCGAGCGAGACCGCGGGAGGCGAAGGCGACCCACCGCACAACGCACCCAGCACAACCCGAGGGTCACGGACCGAGCTGGAAGCCGGCGGCCGAGCGAGACCGCGGGAGGCACAGGCGACCACCACCGGACGTACCCAGCACAACCCGACTATCAGGACCGGGCTGGAAGCCACCGAAGCCAGCGGCATCGCCGGAGGTCAGGCCGCATGCGGCAGGGGTCAGCGCGCCAGGCCCTCGATGACCTCGGCGCCCGGCAGGTCCGCGAGCAGCTTCGACGACAGCGCCAGCTTCGAGCGCCGCAATCCGCTGCCGATCACGACGACGTCCCGCTGCAGCACGGCCGCGTCCACGAGCACCGGCCAATCCGCCGGCAGGCCGATCGGCGTGATGCCGCCGTACTCCATGCCGGTCAGTGCGACGGCGTCGTCCATCGGAGCGAAGGAGGCCTTGCGCGCGTCCAGCCGCTTACGCACAACGCCGTTGACATCCGCGCGCGTCGTCGCGAGCACCATGCACGCGGCGTAGCTGACGGTGTCCCCGCGCCGTCCGGCGATGATCACGCAGTTGGCCGAGTCCTCCATGAGCACGCCGTAGTGCGCGCAGAACGCAGCGGTATCGGCAAGCTCGGCGTCGATCGGCGCGGCCAACACGGACATCCCGGAGGACTCCAACGCGGCTGCGACGGGCTCGGCGACCAGGTCGGCGTAGTCGCCGCGCCACTGCAGGGTTCCCGGTCCGCTCATGATCGACACCTCAGCATGAGCGCAGCCTAATGTGGAAGGCATGGACGGGACAGACCGCAAGGTCGAGCAGATTCTGAACACTTACGACACGATCACGGTCGTGGGTGCGAGCAACGCGGGGAGCAAGCCGGCGCACTACGTTCCTGAGCACATGCAGGAACACGGCTGGCGGATCATCCCGATCAACCCGCACGAGGAGCAGATCCTCGGCGAGCGCGTGTACCGCACGCTGGCCGACGTCCCCGAGCAGGTCGGCCTGGTCGACGTGTTCCGTCCGTCCGAGCACACGCCGGACATTGCCCGGCAGGCTGTCGCGGCCGGTGCAACCGCGCTGTGGCTGCAACTCGGCATCGCTTCGGACGAGGCACGGCGCATCGCCGAGGACGCCGGGCTGCTCTATGTCGAGGACCGCTGCCTGATCATCGAGCAGCGCCGGCTGGGCGTCAGCGCGCCCGCTGCCAATCGGTGAACTGCATCAGCTGATCGGCAAGGATCTGCAGTCCGCCGACGACGCGCGGGTCGTCCGCCTGTTGCTCGGCGGAGTTCACCGTCACGCCGAACGGAGTCGGCCAGCCGCGCAGGGCATGCACGGCAGAGCGGACGGACACCAGCGCCGTGCCGCACGCCTGCCAGCCCGCCGAGCACACGATCGCGCCGACCGCGCGCCCGTCCAGGTAGGGCCGCACGTCCTCGCGCAGGGATTCCAAATGGTCCAGCGCGTTCTTGACCAGCCCGGACATCGCGCCGTGGTAACCCGGCGTCGCGATCACGACCGCGTCCGCGCGCCGCACCGCCTCGACCAGCGCGTCGGACGTCGGGTCCGGCACGTAGCCGTGTGTGGTGAAGATCGGCAGTTCGGCCAGCCGGTCGCCGTCGAACAGCTCGGTGCGGGCACCGGCCTTCTCGACCAGGGCCAGGCAGTCGCGCAGCAACCGACCGGTGACCGACTCCGTGCCGGGTGAACCGCCGATGCCGACGACCAGCACGCGGTCCTGCGGTCCGTCGGTCATGCGCATCTCCCCTACCTCGTCGTCACGCTTCACTCTAGGGTCGAGAGGTAGACCACCGATCACGCAGGAGGAGCGAGCACCGATGAGCCTTGAGCGCCCGGAAGCCCAGGACCCCTACCAGAAGCTGCCGCAGGTCGGCTCGTTCACCGTGACGAGCGAGGACTTCGCCGACGGACAACCCCTCGCGGCGACGTTCGGTTACGAAGGCTCGGCCGACGGGGCACAGAACCGGTCGCCACAGCTGACGTGGGGCGGTGCTCCGGACGGGACGAAGAGCTTCGTGGTTACCTGCTACGACCCGGACGCGCCGACGCCGTCGGGCTTCTGGCACTGGGTGCTGGTCGACCTACCCGCGTCCACCACGTCGCTCGCGCAGGGTGCCGGCGCAGCTGACGCGGGACTGCCCGGCTCGGCATTCCACGTGCGCAACGACTGGAGCAGCAAGGACTACGGCGGCTGCTACCCGCCCGACGGCGACCGTCCGCACCGCTACTACTTCGTCGTGCACGCCGTGGACGTCGAGTCGCTCGGCGTCGACGACGAGGCCAGCGCCGCGGTGGTGTCGTTCAACCTGGTGTTCCACACGCTGGCCCGCGCGCAAATCGTCGGCACGTTCCAGCGCTGATGGACGCCTCAGGCGCACTGGAGTTCCTGCGCACGAATCACCACGCGGTGCTGTCGACCTTCCGTGCGGACGGCCGGCCGCAGCTGTCGCCGGTGACCGCGGCGGTCGACGCTGACGGCCGGGTCGTGATCAGCACGCGCGAGCCGGCGATGAAGGTGCGCAATATCCGCCGTGATCCCCGCGTCTCGCTGGCCGCGTTCACGGATCGCTTCTACGGCGACTGGGTGCAGGTCGAGGGCACGGCCGAAATCGTGTCGCTGCCCGAGGCGATGGACGGCCTGGTCGAGTACTACCGCGCCGCAGCGGGCGAGCACTCGGACTGGGACGAGTACCGCGCCGCCATGGTGCGCGACCGGCGCTGCCTGATCCGATTCGCAATCGACCGTGCCGGCCCGAACGTCAGCGGCTGATTGGCAGCAGAGAAATTTCCGGCGGGGACGTGAGAATCGATGCCGGCCGGACATATCCAAGTGTGGTACCGACCGAGACCGAGCGTGCGCAGTTCGCCGCAATGTTCGCCGAGATGTCGCCGCGCGTATTCGCGTACGTGCGGCGTCACTGTGACAGTGCCACCGCGCAGGACATCGTCTCCGATACGTTCCTGGTGGCGTGGCGGCGATGGTCGCAAGTGCCGGCAGCCGCGTTGCCGTGGCTGTTCGTCGTTGCCCGGAACACCATCGCCAACCGGCAGCGGCACGCGCAACGGCAGTACCGGCTCGCTGAAGCGGTCGCGTCGTTCGAGCGCCTCGCCAGTCCCGCACATCCCGCCGACGCAGACCTGATCGAGCGGGAGACGGTGCTGTCCGCGCTCGCCGAGCTCACCGAGCTGGAGCGCGAGGCGTTGCTGCTGGTCGCCTGGGACGGACTAAGCGCCAAGGACGCCGCACGGGTTTGTGGCTGCTCCGTTCGGGCGTTCGAGGTCCGGCTCTCGCGGGCTCGGACTCGGTTGGTCCGGGCGATGACCGACTCCACACCCCTACGTGATCGATCTGTCCCGCACGGCCGCAGCGTCCAGATCGATGCCGACCTACGGAGGTCCCTATGAAGAAAGCCAGTCAGCCGAGTTTGCCCGACGCCGTCGCGGCCGTCACCGCCCTCCGGCCGACCGCTGCGGTTATCGCTGCCGAGTGGAGCACCGAACGGCAGACCGAGACCCTCGCCGCGATCATCGGCGACCATGACCTCGCCGTCGAGCTGGAGAACGCAACCGGCGACTCCGAGATCCGGCTGCAGTTCCTGCCGACAGTTCGCGCCCCGCACAACAGCTGGCGATCGAGACGCCTTCCGCTGGTCGCGAGCTTTGCGGCCCTCGCCGCGGTCGCGGGGACGGTCGTCGCTCTGGTCTCCGGCGGCACTGGCAGCAGCGAGGTGCCCGCTGGCAGCCTCGGGCCGGCGTTCAACCCGCCACCGGGTCTGTCCAACAGCGCGATAGGGCCGAAGCAGTACTCCTACCGGGTCGTGCAGCAGATCGATCTCGACGCCGACGGCCAACCGGTGCCGAACGGCCGCGACGCGATGGTCAACCGCAACTGGGTCTCACCCGACGGCGACACCATGAGCGTGCGGACCGGCAGTCAGAACACCTGTAACGTCTTCCCGCTGGACGGTTCCGCGCGAATCGATGAGCCGACCACGGCGTTCCTCGCATCACTCCCCACCAACGTGGATGCGTTGAACACATACCTGCGCAACCACGTGCAGGGCTCGTCCTCGCGCGATGAGGCTGTCTTCACCGCGGTCGGCGACGCGCTGACCACCGCGGACGGCCTGGCGTCGGCGCGGCTGCGCGCCGCCTTCGTCGGCGTCCTGAGCCGCACCCCCGGCGTGATCGTGCGCCAGGACGACACCGACTACCTCGGCCGGCCCGCGATCCGCGCCGACTTCGCCAACCAGAGCATCCGGCCCGGCGAGATCCAGTCGCTGTACTTCGATCCGACCACGTTCCAACTGCTCGAGAAGCGCAACGGGCGCAACGATCAGCCCACCACGTACAACGGCCCCTCCCCCGCCTACAACGCGCCCGCGCCGGGCAACGCCGACGATCCTGAGACGCTGGCCGGGCCTGCGTTCGTCGCTGTCATGACGAAGGAGAAGGCGGTCGACAAGCTGCCGACCGTCCCCGGCTGCGTCACGTCCGGAATCGGCGACTGAGTCCTTCAGCGGACGCGGAAGCCGGGCGGTTCGCCGGTGGCGTCGGACCACGTGGTGCTGACGCCGCCGACGAAGCCGGGAGCGGCGTCACTGCTCAACCGCGCGAGCAGCTGTTCGCACTCGGCGCGTGGTCCTTCGACGATCACCTCGACGCCTCCGTTGGGCAGATTCGTGGCACGCCCGCGCAGCCCTAGGCCGCCGGCAACCTCGCGCGTCCAGTAGCGGAAGCCGACCCCTTGGACGCGTCCGGTCACCAGCGCGGTCAGGCGGACAGCGTCCATGCGCGCTCCACAAGATGGCGCTCGGTCTCGCTCACGGTCCCACCGCGCCGATGTCGAAGAAGTACTGCGGGTACTCGACGCGCCCGCGCACCTCAGGCCGGTAGGACGGCAGCGGCACCGCCTGGAACGCCGGTTCGGGGATCAGCTCCGACGGGCGCTCGACGCCGAACTCGGACGCCGGGCGGAACCCGAAACGCGAGTACATCGCCGGGTCCCCCTCGAGCACGACGAGCGGCTCCGGACGCGACTGCAGCGCGGCGAGCCCGTGCGTGACCAGCTTCCGCGCGATGCCCTGCCCGCGGAAGTCGGGGTGCACCGACAGCGGCGACAGGCACAACACGTCGCGGCTTCCGTCCGCGCTCACCAGCGGCAGCACGCCGAACAGCACGTGTCCGACCAGAGGCCCGTTCTGCTCGGGCTCCGCGACGAGCGACAGCGCTGCGGCGTGCTCGTACACCCACTCGGCGAGCAGACCCGCATTCGTGGCCGGCGCAAACGCCCGGTCGATCAGCTCGCGCACGCCCGGCCAGTCCTCCGGCCGCTGCTCCCGGACTCGCATCAGCAGCCACCCGCGAACGGCGGAAGGACGTCGACCACGGCGCCGTCCGGCGGCTGTTCGGACTCGCCCGCGTGCTGGCCGTCCACCAGGAACGACACGACGGACGCGAGCCGGTCGAATCCGGCGCGCGCGGCGAGCGTTTCGCGCAGCTGCGCGATCGTCGACACGCTCAGCGACTCGGACTCGACACCGGCTGCGCGCTGCGCCCCGGCCCAATAGCGGACGGTGATCGTGGCTGCCACGAGTTCCAGCCTAGAGTGCGTCCATGACCGAGAGCGCCGCCGAGATCGCCGCATCCGTCCGTTCCGGGACACTGTCCGCGCGCTCAGCGGTCGAGGCGGCGTTGAACCGCATCGCCGAACGCGACCCGCAGCTCGGCGCGTTCCAGCTCGTGCGTGCCGAGGCCGCGCTGCGCGAGGCCGATGCCGTGGACGCGCACGCCGACCGCGCTGAGCTGCCGCTGGCCGGTGTCCCGGTAGCGATCAAGGACAACGTGCCCGTGGCGGGTGAGCCGATGCGCATCGGGTCGGCAGGCTCGGATCCCGCGCCGCAGCAACGTGATCACGCGATTGTCGCGCGGCTGCGCGAAGCGGGCGCGGTGGTCGTCGGGCTGACCGCGGTACCCGAGCTGTGCGTCTTCGCCGCGACCGACTCGACGTTCGGCACCACCCGCAACCCGTGGAATCCCGCGCACACGCCGGGCGGCTCGTCCGGCGGGTCCGCCGCGGCCGTCGCCGCTGGGCTGGTTCCCGTCGCACACGGCAACGACGGCATGGGCTCGATCCGCATCCCCGCGGCCTGTTGCGGCCTGGTCGGGATCAAGCCCGGTTTCGGCCTCGTGCCCAGTGCCCTCGGTAGCGGGGGTCCCGCCGGAGCGCGCGTGGTCGGTGGGGAGGACTGGTTCGGCATGGCCGAGAACGGCCCCCTCACGACGACCGTTGCCGACGCTGCGCTGATGCTGTCGGTGCTGGCGGGGCGTCCGGACCTGGCCACGCTCGGTGAGCCTGGCACTCTGCGGATCGCGGTGTCGACGAAGGCGCCGATGCCGGGCACGCCGGTCGACCGGGAGTGGGCCGACGCCACCCGCCGCACCGCCGACGTGCTCCGCGGCGCGGGCCACTCCGTGCGGGACGCCAATCCGCCGTACGGCCAGGTCGTCTCGACGTCCGGGATAGTCCGCTGGACTGCCGGTACCGAGCTCGACGCCCGGACGTTGGCTGACCGCTCGAAGCTCGCGCCCCGCACCCGTCGGCACGCCGCGCTCGGCGCGCTTGCCCTGCGCGCTGGTCTTCCCCATGAGAAGGGCCGGACCAACTGGCAACGGCGGGCGGCGGCGTTCTTCGACGGCCACGACGTGCTGCTCACCCCGGCCCTGGCGCAATCACCGATTGCCTCGGCGCGTTGGTCCGAGCGCGGCTGGTTCGCCAATGTCTGGTCCAACGCGCGCTACGCACCGTTCGCGGCGCCGTGGAACTTGGCCGGATGGCCCGCCATGGCCGTCCCCGCCGGAGTAACGGCCACTGGCCTGCCGGTGTCGGTGCAGCTGGTCGCGCGGCCCGGCGGCGAGGCCCTGCTGTTCGCCCTCGCCGCGCAGCTGGAGCAGCTGCAGCCGTGGCCGCGCCTCGCGCCCGACTACCGCTGAGGGGCCCCGCGAGTGGCGCGTTCGGGGTCCGAGTGGCGCTAAATATCGCGCCACTCGACGGGGTAACGCGCCACTCGCGCCCGTTCTCAGCTGCGGACGGACTGGCTGGCCGCCCGGGAGGCGTCGGCCAGGTGGCGGGCGAGCTCGCGGTGCCCGGACGCGACCAGGCCGACCGTCACCCGCAGGTGGGGCGCGCTCCCCGGGCGGACCGCGAACGGGCCGCCGCCGGCCGCGCCGATGCCGCGCGAGGCGAGCAGCAGCAGCGCCGCGGCCTCGTCCTGGACCGGCAGCCAGATGTTCAGCCCGTCCCGTCCGGGCACCTCGATCCCGGATGCGGCCAGCGCGGCGACGATCCTGGCGCGCCGCAGCGCATACGCAGACCGCGCGCGCTCGACCGCGCGCAGCGACGGCGCGTGCGTGAGCAGGTCGACGAGCAGGCTCTGCAGCAGCCGGGACGTCCAGCCCTGGCCGAGGAAGCGCCGGTCCACGACGGGGTCGACGAGCCGGGCGGCGCCACCGATCGCGGCAAGCCGCAGGTCCGGGCCGTGCGACTTGGAGTAGCTGCGCACGTGCAGCGTCCCATCGGGCAGCTCGCTGCCCAGACTCAGCGCAGCTGTGGACGCGATCGCGCCGGCCGAATCGTCCTCGATCACCAAGGCGTCGCTGCCGCGGAGCGCACGCGCCAGTTCACCGACGCGACGCCGGGTCAGCGCGGCGCCGGAGGGGTTTTGTGCGCGGGGCTGCAGGACCACCGCGCGCGCCGATCCGGCGACAGCGGCGAGCTGATCGGGCAACGGCCCGTCGTCGTCCACGTCGACCGGGACCGGAACCGCGCCGACGGAATCGAGCAGGTCCAGCAGCGGCGGGAAGCACGGCTGCTCGACGGCGACTCGGTCCCCGAAGCGCAGGTGCGTAGCCGCGATCTGCTGCAGCGCGTCCATCGCGCCGTCGACCACCGTGATCCGCTCCGCCGCGAACGGCCAGTCGGCGTGCAGCAGTTCGGCCAGCTCGGGCAGCACCGGGTCGTCCAGGTACGTCGCCGGCTCGGCGGGCGGTCTGAGCCGGCGCAGCGCTGCAGTCACGTCCGGCAACAGCGCGGGATCGGGCGTGCCGGTCGACAGGTCCAGCGCGTACCGGCCACCGCTGCCACGCAGCGCGCTGCGGTACCGCGACGGACCCGCCTGCCGCGCCGTGATCACCGTGCCGCGCCGTCCGTCGGCGTGGACTGTGCCCGCGCGGCTGAGCAGGTTCCACGCGGCGCTGACCGTCGTGGGCGAGAGTCCCAGCTCGATCGCGACCAGACGGATCGGCGGCAGCTTCTCCCCCGCTGCCAGGACGCCCTCGCCGACGGCGCGCGCGACGGCATCGGCCAGCCCGCGCGCGGTCGGCTCCGCCATGCGTTCCTCGACCGCGCTGAGGGTTGCCGCAGGTGAAGGCATGCTTTGTAACGTAACATTCGGGCCTTTGTTACGCCTAGCGCTGTGACGTAAGGTGCGAAGGATGAGCACCCGCATCTCGCACTGGATCGACGGCGTCGTGGTCGCCGGCGCCTCCGGCCGCACCAGCCCCGTCTTCAACCCGGCCACCGGTCAGCAGACCGCGGACGTCGACCTCGCCGCCAAGGACGAGGTCGACCGCGCCGTCGCGGCCGCGAAAGCCGCCGCGCGCGAATGGCGCACCGCCTCGCTGTCACGCCGCTCCACGGTGCTGTTCGCGTTCCGCGAGTTGCTCGCCGCCAACGCCGACGAGCTGGCCAAGATCGTCACGTCCGAGCACGGCAAGGTGCTCGCGGACGCCGCCGGCGAGGTGGCGCGCGGGCTGGAGAACGTCGAGTTCGCGTGCGGGGTGCCGCAGCTGACCAAGGGCGGCTTCAGCGAGCAGGCGTCGAGCGGCGTGGACGTCTATTCGATCCGCCAGCCGCTCGGTGTGGTCGCCGGCATCACCCCGTTCAACTTCCCGGTGATGGTGCCGCTGTGGATGGCCGCGAACGCGATCGCCTGCGGCAACGCGTTCGTGCTCAAGCCGAGTGAGAAGGATCCGTCCGCGTCGCTGTTCCTGGCCGACCTGTGGAAGCGGGCCGGTCTTCCCGACGGCGTGTTCACCGTCGTGCAGGGCGACAAGGAGGCCGTCGACACGCTGCTGGCACACGAGGACGTCGCCGCGATCAGCTTCGTCGGATCGACGCCGATCGCGCGCTACATCTACGAGACCGGCACCAGGCACGGCAAGCGGGTCCAGGCGCTCGGCGGCGCCAAGAACCACATGCTGGTGCTGCCGGACGCCGACCTGGATCTCGCCGCGGACGCCGCGGTCTCGGCCGCGTACGGCGCGGCCGGCGAGCGCTGCATGGCGATCTCCGTCGCAGTCGCGGTGGGCGACGTCGGTGACAAGCTGGTCGAGGCGATCGCGGCGCGGATCCCCAAGCTGCGCATCGGCGACGGTACCCACCCCGACAGCGAGATGGGCCCGCTGATCACCGCCGGCCACCGGGACAAGGTCGCCGGCTACATCGCCGCAGGTGAGCAGTCCGGCGCGAAGGTGGTCGTGGACGGCCGCCGCGGCGACGTTCCGGACGGCGGCTTCTTCCTCGGCGCCACCCTGTTGGACGGCGTCACTCCCGACATGAGCGTGTACACCGATGAAATCTTCGGCCCGGTGCTGGCGATCGTCCGGGCGAAGACGTACGAGGAGGCGCTCGAGCTGATCAACGCGAACCCGTTCGCGAACGGCACCGCGATCTTCACGCGCGACGGCGGTGCCGCACGGCAGTTCCAGTTCGACGTCGAGGTCGGCATGGTCGGCATCAACGTGCCGATCCCGGTGCCGGTCGCGTACTACTCGTTCGGCGGCTGGAAGGCGTCGCTGTTCGGGGACACCCACATGTACGGGCCGGAGGGCGTGAACTTCTACACGCGTGGCAAGGTCGTAACGTCGAGGTGGCCCGACCCGGCGACCTCGACGATCGATCTCGGCTTCCCGACCAACAACTAGGAGCGCGCGGTGTACGACATCCCGACGGACGGCGCGACGGTCAAGGCGCTGGACAAGCAGCACGTGTTCCACTCCTGGTCGGCCCAGGCGCTGATCGACCCGCTGCCGATCGCCTCGGCCGAGGGTTCGTACTTCACCGACTACGACGGCAAGCGCTTCCTGGACTTCTCCAGCCAGCTGGTGAACGTCAACATCGGATACCAGCACCCGAAGCTGGTCGCCGCTATCCAGGAGCAGGCGGCGCGGCTGTGCACGATCCAGCCCTCGTTCGCCAACGACGCCCGCAGCGAGGCGGCGCGGCTGATCGCCGAGCTCGCGCCCGGCGACCTGAACCGGGTGTTCTTCACCAACGGTGGCGCCGAGGCGACCGAGAACGCGCTGCGCATGGCGCGCCTGCACACCGGGCGCTTCAAGGTCCTCGCCGCGCACCGCTCGTACCACGGCGCCACCGCGGGCGCGATCGCGATGACGGGTGAACCGCGCCGCTGGGCGAGCGAGCCCGGTATGCCCGGCGTGGTGCGCTACTTCGGCCCGTACCTGTATCGGTCGGCGTTCTACGCGAGCACGCCGCAGGAGGAGTCCGAGCGCGCCCTGGCGCACCTGCGCGACCTGATCACGTTCGAAGGCCCGAAGACGGTCGCCGCGATCATCCTGGAAACGGTGGTCGGCACCAACGGCATCCTCGTCCCGCCGCCGGGTTACCTGGCCGGCGTGCGCGCCCTGTGCGACGAGTTCGGCATCGTGATGATCGCCGACGAGGTGATGGCCGGCTTCGGCCGGTGCGGCGAGTGGTTCGCCGTCGACCACTGGGACGTCACACCCGACCTGATCACGTTCGCCAAGGGCGTCAACTCCGGCTACGTTCCGCTCGGTGGCGTGCTCATCAACGACGCCATCAACGAGACGTTCCAGCAGCGTGTGTACCCCGGCGGGCTGACGTACTCGGGCCATCCGCTGGGCTGCGCGGCCGCCGTCGCGTCCATCAACATCTTCCGCGAGGAAGGAATCGTCGAACACGCCCGTGCCCTCGGTTCGGACGTGATCGGGCCGGCGCTGGCCAAGCTCGCCGAGAACCACCCGTGCGTCGGCGAGGTGCGCGGGCTCGGTGCCTTCTGGGCCGTCGAGCTGGTCCGCGATCGCGCGACGCGTGAGCCGCTCGTCCCGTTCAACGCCGTCGGTCCGGACGCCGCGCCGATGGGCGAGTTCGCGGCCGCGTGCAAGCAGCGCGGGCTCTGGCCGATGATCGCCGGCAACCGCACGCACGTCGTGCCGCCGTGCACGATCAGCGCGGACGAGGTGGCCGAGGGCATCGCCGTCCTGGACGATGCCCTCGACGTCGCAGACAGGTATTACACGGGCTGACCCGCGCGCTGGCGAAGCGCCGGAGCGGGTAGCACGCCGCCAACGAGCACGGTGCGCACGACCATCGCGGCGCCGATGGCGGTCAGCGCGAAGGCGACCGCGACCAAGTAGCGGCTGCCGGCACCGAAGCCGATACCTTCGCCGATCACGCCGACGCAAAGCACCACGGCCGCCCACCGGGGCAGGCCGAGACGCAGCGCCGCGATCGCGAGCAGCACCAGGCCGAGGTCGCCGAGTTCGGACAGCGGACCGACCGCGAACACACCACCGGAGGTCAGCGGCTTCAAGGCCTTCGTCGCCTGATCGGTGGTCATGCCGTCGACCACCAGCGAGCCCGAGACATGGACGGCATCGTCGAACAGCACGGCCAGCATGCCGAGGACACCCAGCACGCCGCCGGTCATGGCCAGCCGCGGCGAGTGCCCGTAGGCGATCCACGCGAACCACACGATGCCGCCGACGAGCAGGCTTGCCGCAACCGAGTTGATCGCCAGCCCGAGATGCGTGGCGTTCGGGTGCTCGACGAAGGCGCTCGCGAGATCGGACGCCTTGCCCGACACGGTCTTGGCGATGAGAACCGATGCGAGCCCGGCGATCGGTGCGAGCACCAGACAGGTTGCACCGGCACGGGAGTACGCGGACATGATCTCTCCTTTGCCCTGTTTGTCGCGCCGCGATCGTCCGTCGCGGCAACTGCGAGCCAGCGTGGCTCGCCGGTGGCGCACGCCGCTATCGGTCGTAGTGCGTAATCGCGCCCGACAGGCACAGACGCCGGCGTCGCCGCTGTGGCCGAGGGCGTCGCCGTCATGGACGAGGCGCTGGACGTCGCCGATCGCTACTACACGAGCTGATTTCGCGCTCAAGTTCCGCCGGACCCTGCCGATAAGGGGCTCGCTGCGACCGGTACCGGCAACAAGCCACGGCCGGGTCGCGGCACCCCCGCGAGAACACCGGAGCTGCCGCATGTCACGAACCGCCCGAATCGCCGCCGCGGGAGCGCTCGGCGCCCTCATCGTCGCCCCGCTCGGCGCTGCCAGCGCCGACGCCGCGACCACGCACGGCCACCACGCCGGCGCGCACCACGTGGCGATCAGCCGGCACGTCAAGACCCATCACGTCGGCGGAGGCAAGCACCGCGGCGCGGTCCGGCATTCGGCGCGGTTCACAGCGACCGGGACGGTCACGGCGGTCGACACCACCGGGCAGACGGTCACCTTGGCCGACCGGGGCGGATCCCGCGACCTGCACGGCACCTCGGTGACGATCACCGCCGCGGCCACGGCGACGATCGAGCTGGACGACGCCACCGCGACCCTTGCCGACGTGCAGGTCGGTGATCACGTCGCAGCGCATGGCACCCGCGCCGACGGTCCGGTCTTCACCGCCACCCGGGTCGCTGCCGACTCGGCCACCGATCAGGGCTGCACCGACCAGGGCACGGACGACCAGGGCACGGACGACCAGGGCTGCGACAGCAACGCTGGTTGATCCTGGTCGCGCCGGCGCTGTTGTCGGAAGCGCCAGCTAGCCTCGCCGGGTGACCACCGCAGAACCGCTCGTGCCGGCCGTCGACGAGCTCCCGGTTCGCGGCGGACTCACCGCGTTGCAGGGCGCGGCGCTGACGCTCGCCGCAGTCCTCGGCACCGGCGTGATCTCGCTGCCCGCGCTGGCCGCGGACACCGCCGGGCCGGCTTCGCTCGTCGCCTGGGTGCTGCTGGTGCTGCTGTCGATCCCGCTCGCAGGGACCTTCGCCGCGCTCGGTGCCCGGCATCCGGATTCCGGTGGAGTCTCCACGTATGTCCGGCTCGCGTTCGGACAGCGCGCCGCGGCCGTCGTCGGCTGGTGCTTCTACTTCAGCATCCCGGTCGGCTCGGTTCCGGCCGCCTCGTTCGCTGCCGACTACGTGGCCTCCTCCGTGGGCGGCGGCCGGACGACCCGGGTCGCCACGATCGTCGGCATCATCGCGTTCGTGGCCGTGCTGAACGCGTTCGGTGTGCGCCTGTCCGGACGGGTCCAGCTCGGGCTGTCGGCCGTGCTGGCCGGGCTACTCGTCGTCACCGCGATCGCCGCAGCTCCGCACGCGCACTGGCACAACGCCACCCCGTTCGCACCGCACGGCTGGACCGCGATCGGCCCGGCAGCGGCCGTCCTCGTCTGGGGTTTCGTCGGCTGGGAGGCGGTCACCTCGCTCACCAGCGAGTATCGCCGCCCCCGGCACGATCTGCCGCGGGCGACCGCGCTGGCCGTTGTGCTCGTCGGCGCCCTGTATCTGGCGGTGGCGGCCATGACGATCTTCGTGCTCGGCCCGGCGGCCGGGTCCAGCAAGGCACCGCTGGCCGACCTCCTCGCTGCCGGCTTCGGGCATTCCGCGCGCGGCGTGACGACCGTGATCGCGGTCCTCCTCACGGTCGGCACCGTGAACGCGTACTTCGCCGGTGCGGCCAAGCTCGGTGCCGCGCTCGGGCGCGACGGATCGCTGCCGGCGTGGTTCGCGCGCGGCAGCAGCGTCGGCGAGGTGCCGCGTCGCTCGCTCGGCGTGCTCGTCGTGCTGGGCGCATTCGCGGTGGCGCTCGAGCTCGGCTTCGACATGGACGTCAAGGCGACGGTCCTGCTGATCACCGGGGCGTTCACGCTGGTGTACGTGCTGGCGACCGCGGCTGCTGTCCGACTGCTTCCTGGGCGCAGCTGGGCCCGGCTCGCCGCGCTCGTGTCACTCCTGGCCAGCGCCGGGTTGTTGCTGCTGACCGGGATTCACATTCTCTGGGGACTCGCGCTCGCCCTCGCCGCACTCGCCTACGAGTATTGGAAGCAACGGGTCAGTGCGAGAACTGGAGCGGTGCGTGGCAGCGGACGCCGATGGATGGGCCATTCGTGACCAGCTGCGCAAGGAGCTGCGCGCACTGCTCGGATCGGGGTTGTTCTATGCGATGCCGACACCTGGCTCCGCCGATCTGGACCCGCCGGTATCGATCCATCTCAAGCCCAGCGGTGTCGCTGTGGCGGCCAGGCTGTACGAGCAGTTCGGCGACTATCTCGACCTGCAGGTCGGCGCGTTGCCCTATCCGCCCGGAACTGGCGATCTCCGGGCGCCGACGCAGGACGCCGCCGGGGAACGTGTAACGATCGATCCTGCGCAGCTGCGCTGCGAGCTGGATGGTCCGCTGTCGGTACTCAGTGGCGAGACGATCGAGCACGGCCTGCTGTTGACGAACCATTACGATCGCGCGGTCGCGGTGTACACCAACGGTCACGTGACCGCGTCCATCGTCGACCCGACCAACGCGGACGTCGTCGGCGGCTTCGTCGGCCCACAGCACCTGCCACTGGTTCAGTTCACAGCGGCTCCGGGTGAGACGGTCCGCGTCCCGTTGCTGGTCGGCACCGCGAGCTTCACCAGCCGCTTGGGCTTCGCGGTGCCGCCCGGCCAGTGGCAGCTTGTCGCGCCGCTCGACCTCGACGACGGCCGGCGGTTGATTACGCCCGCACTCGACCTGACCGTGACCGCCTGAACCGGTCGGTGTCGGTCGCCTCGACGGTATCGCCGCCGTTTGCCGTGTCCAGCCCAATTTCCCCGGTGATCAACAGCGCGTTCTGGCCGTCCTGGCAGCCACAACGGACTGTTGATCACCCGGGGGTTCAGCGCAGACGCACGGCGAGGTCGTGTGCCTCGCGCAGGTAGCCTCCGCCGAACATGGCGGCGTGCACGAGCAGCGGGAACAGCTGCCAGAGCGGCAGCCGGTCACGCCAGCCGTCGGCCAGCGGCGTGACCTCCTCGTAGGCGGCGACCGTCCGCGGAGGTATCCGGCCGAACAGGTCGAGCATCGCCAGGTCGACCTCGCGATGCCCGCCGTACGCAGCCGGGTCGATCAGCCACGGCTGTCCGTCACGGTCGGCGAGCACGTTCCCGCTCCACAGGTCGCCGTGCAGCCGCGCGGGCGGCTCCACCGGCGCCTCCACGCGCACCCGCGAGACGGCCTCGGCCAGGCCGACCCGATGCGCGAGCGGCAGGCAGCGGTGTTGCAGGTAGAAGTCGTTCCAGTCGTCGCTCTCCGGGGACTCGAGCGCACACCGGCCGACCACGAACTGCCCCGGCGCCGGCAGCGTTCCGAAGTGCGCTGCGCCGGACGAGTGCACCGTCGCCAGCATCCGGCCAAGGTCCTCCTCGCCGGATGCGTCCAGCCGTCCGTGCGGAATCTCCTGCAGCACAAGGCGATCCGGCGCCTCCGACACGATCTCCGGGACGCGTGCGCCGGCCTCGGCCAGCCAGCGCAACCCGGCGGCCTCCAGCGGCGCGGGATCAGCCTTGACGAAGACCATCGCGATCGGCGCCGAAGCCGAGCGAGTCGAGCAGGTCGGCGCAGCCCGCCTCCACCATGTCCAGCACCGTTTCGAAGCCCTGCTCGCCGCCGTAGTACGGATCCGGCACATCGGTATCCGCGAACAGCCGCACCTTGCCGGAGGTCCCGGGCGGTGCCATGCGGCGCAGCTCGGCGAGGTGGCCGGAGTCCATCGCCAGCAGCAGGTCGAAGTGCTCGAAGTCCTCGGGCGCCACCTGCCGGGCAACCCCGTCCAGGTGCACACCGCGACGCAACGCCGCGGCCGCCGCACGCCGGTCCGCGCTCTCGCCCGCGTGCCAGTTCCCGGTGCCGGCGCTGTCGACCTCCACCTCGGACTCCAGGCCACGCGCGCGGACCAGCGCGCGCATCACCGCCTCCGCGGTCGGCGAACGACAGATGTTGCCGGAACAGACGAACAGCAGCCGGGTGGTCATACCAACATCATCACAGCAACGCTGCGCTGCGTGCAGAATGTGCGCATGACCGCAGCGAGCAGCAGCGGCCCGGACCGGTCGACGGTTCTGGGCAAGGTGCTCGTCGTGCTGCACGCGTTCCGCGCCGACGACGATGTGGTGTCGCTCGCCGAACTGGGACGCCGCACCGAACTGTCGAAGACGACGCTGCACCGCGTCGCGGCGGACCTCGTCCGGGCGCGGCTGCTGGACAAGGTGGACGGGAGCTACCGGCTCGGCGGACAGCTGTTCGAGCTCGGCATGCGCGCCTCGGTCGAGCGCGGCCTGCTCGAGGTCGCGATCCCGTTCATGCAGGACCTCTACGAGCGCACGCACGAGACCGTCCATCTCGGCATCCGCGAGGGCATCGAGGTCGTTTACGTCGAGAAGATCGGCGGCCACCGGCAGGCGACCACGCCGTCCCGCGTCGGCGGACGCATGCCGCTCTACTGCACCGGCCTGGGCAAGGCGCTGCTCGCCTACTCGCCGCCGGACGTACTCGAACGCGCCGTCGCGGCCGGCCTGCAACGGCAAACCCCGCGCACGATCATCGCCCCGGGCCTGTTGCGCAACGAACTGAAGCGGGTCGTTCGAGAGGGCGTCGCGTTCGAGCACGAGGAATCTGCCCCCGGCATCGTCTGCGTCGCCGCGCCGGTTCGTGACGCGGACGAGCGCGCGCTCGCCGCGGTGAGCGTGACCGGCCCGGTGACCCGGTTCCGCCCGGAGCAGCACGTAGCCTCGGTACGCGCCGCCGCCGACGGCATCACCACGACGCTGGCACGCCGGCGTTCGCTGGCCGCCCGCAACAGCTGACCGCCAGCAAATGGCGGCATGCATTGCATACGAGGGCTGCCTGGGCACGCCGCTGGACAGCCGTCCAGTAATGTGACCGGCTCAACGGCCCGCGACTCTGGACGCGGCCGCCCAGCTCTGCCAAGGTCGCTGCATGCGATATGGCGCAGTGCTGTTCACCAGCGATCGGGGCATCACGCCCGCAGCAGCAGCGCGAGCGGCCGAACAGGCCGGTCTCCAGTCGTTCTTCGTTCCTGAGCACACCCACATCCCGGTCAAGCGCGAGGCGGCCCATCCGCAGACGGGCGATTCGTCCCTACCCGACGACCGGTACCTGCGCACTCTCGACCCATGGGTAGCGCTGTCGATGGCCGCGGCGGTCACGTCCACGATCCGGCTCGGCACCGCCGTCGCACTGCCCGTCGAGCACGATCCGATCACCCTGGCCAAGACCATCGCCTCGCTGGACTTCCTGTCCGGCGGACGCGTCACGCTCGGCGCCGGGTTCGGCTGGAACGTGGACGAACTCACCGACCATCACGTCCCCGCTAACCGCCGACGCACGGTGCTGCGCGAGTACCTGGAAGCCATGCGCGCGCTCTGGACCGACGACGAGGGCAGCTACGCGGGCGAGCACGTGAGCTTCGGGCCGAGCTGGGCCTGGCCCAAGCCCGCGCAGGCCCACGTCCCCGTGCTCATCGGAGCCGGTGGCACGGAGAAGACGTTCGCCTGGATCGTGCGCAACGCCGACGGCTGGATCACTACGCCGACGGACGTCGACATCGACGACAAGGTGAAGCTGCTGCGCACGGTGTGGGCGGACGCCGGTCGCGAGGGCGAGCCGGAGGTCGTGGCACTCGCCGGACGGCCCGACGCCGAAGTGCTCGCCCATTGGCAGTCCGTCGGCGTCACGGAGGTGCTGTTCGGCCTGCCCGACCGCTCCGCCGAGGACGTCGCCGGCTACATCGCCCACCTCGGCGCCAAGCTCGGGCTCGCCCCGGTCGGCTGAACGCTGATGCCGAGCTCGATGACAGTGAACCAGGATTTCGTGACTGCCACACGGCGCCACCTCAACGCTCGCCAGGCCGAGACCGTCCAGAGGATCATCGACGCGGCCCTCGAGGAGCTGCGCGAGGTCGGCTTCGAGACGCTCACGATCCGCAGCGTCGCGCACCGGGCGTCCGTCGCGCCCGCCACCGCGTACACCTACTTCTCCTCCAAGAACCATTTGATCGTCGAGACCTTCTGGCGGCTGATGAACGGACGCGACCGGCGGAAGTCCGACCTGGCGACGCCGCGGGAACGTGTCTGCGCCGTATTCACCGACCTCGCGAAGCTGCTGGCCGGCGAACCGGAACTCGGCGCGGCGATCACCGTCGCGCTGCTCGGCCCGGACCCGGATGTGCGGCAGCTGCGCCACCTGATCGGCGTCGAGATCAACAGCCGGATCGGGCGCGCCATCGGCCCGAAGCCGAACGCCCAACTGCTGGATGCGCTCAGCGTGGTGTGGTCGGGCGCGATGCTGCAGGCAGGCATGGGCCATTCGGACTACAAGCAGTTGGGCAGGCGGCTGGTCGCCGTCACGAAGTTGCTGATGCCGGAACCGGCTTGACCTCGCGGCAGGCAAGCGCGCCCAGCCGCCGAGGTGAGGCCCGACGGCCGAGCGCGCGGCCGGCAGGTCAGCGCTGGGCCCGGGGCAGCGCCTGCACGAGGAGCGCGGTCACCAGCGTCAGCGCGGCCAGCACCCACAGGCTGACCGTGAACGCGTGCACCAGGCCGCGTCCGGCCGCGTCGAAGAACACCACACCGATCACGGCGATGCCGAGCCCGCCACCGACCTGCTGGGCGGTGGAGAGCACCCCTGCGGCCGCACCGACGTGAGCCGGCTCCACGTCGGCGAGCACGGTCTGCGACAGCGGGACGAGGACCAGCCCGATGCCGAAGCCGATCAGTGCCAGTCCGGGCACCAGCTCCAAGGAGGTTCCGCTCGACGGGGCGATGGCGAGCAGCACGCAGCCGAGGCCGACGGCGAGCGAGCCGGCGGCGAGCACCTGCCGTCCGAGCCGCGCCTCGACGCCCGCGGCGAGCACCATGGCGAGGAAGTAACCGACACCGACGGCGATGAACACGACGCCGGAGAACACCGGCGAGAAGCCGCGGCCGGCCTGCAGGTACAGCGCGAGCACGAAGAAGAACGCGGCGGGGACGAGGCCGAACGTCAACCCGGCGAGCGAGCCGATGCGGAACCGGTCGTCGGTGAAGAGCCCCAGGTGGACGAGCGGTGCGCGGCCGGCGAGGTCACGACGGCGCTGGTGCGCCACGAACGCAGCAAGCAGCACCGGCGCGGCGGCGAAGCTCAGCCACGACCACAGCGGCCAGCCGTACTGGCGCCCTTCGACGAGCGGCAGGACGATCGCGGTGAGGGTCAGCGTGATCAGGGCGGTGCCGGTGCCGTCCAGGCGCGCCTGCCCGCCGCGTGACTCGGGCAGCACGCGGCGCACCAGCGGCAGGATCGCCACACCGACCGGCACGTTGATCAGGAAGATCGCACGCCAGCCACCCAGCACGTCCGCGCTGATCAGCGCACCGCCGATCAGCTGGCCCAGCACGCCGGCGATGCCCATGGCGAAGCCGTAACCGGCGAACGCGCGCGCCAGCCAGCGGCCGGGGTACACGCTGCTCAGGATTGCAAGCACCTGCGGGGTGAGCAGGGCACCGGCGGCACCCTGCAGGATCCGGGCCGTAACCAGCACCTCGGCGTTCGGCGCGAGGCCGCAGGCGAGGGACATGAGCGTGAACAGCGCGAGTCCGATGCTGAACATGCGCCGCCGCCCGTACAGGTCGCCCAGCCGTCCACCGCTGATCATGCCCACGGCGAAGCTCAGCGCGTACCCGGCGACGATGAGCTGCACGGTGCCGGCGCCCGCGTGCAGTTGCGCGCCGATGGAGTCGAGCGCGACGTTCACGATGAAGAAGTCGAGGAAGGTGACGAACGTGCCTGCGAGCACGACCAGCAGCGGTGCCCAGCGGAATCGCTCGTCGGTTGCCGGCGCTTCCGGCCGGGTCAGGGTCGCGGTACTCATGGGTGCGATCGCCTTTCTGCAGCGTCGAATTTCGGTGACGGCACAGATCGTGCGCGGCTAGGCGTACCCGTGTCGATTACGTCCGAGGTCATGCCGCGACATGACCTGCGAGGTAATCGCGACGGTGCCGCGGCCTCGGTAGCGTCACGCACATGACCGCAATCACCACACGCACGGGCGTCGGGGCAGGACGCTCCGCGGGCCGTCCGGCGACCCGCTCCACAGCCCGCGCCACCAGCCGTCAGAACCGTCCCGTCGGTGAGTTGCTGCGCGAGTGGCGCGAACGCAGGCGGCTCAGCCAGCTGGAGCTGTCGATCCAGGCGGACGTGTCGACGCGGCACCTGAGCTTCGTGGAGACCGGCCGATCGCGTCCTACGCCGGAGATGATCCTGCGCCTGACCGAGCAGCTGGAGGTCCCGCTGCGCGAGCGCAACGCGCTACTGCTGGCCGGCGGCTACGCTCCCGCGTACCCGGAGCACGCGTTCGACCAGCCGGAGCTCGACTCTGTCCGCGGCGCGCTGCGCCAGGTGCTGGCCGGACACGAACCGTTCCCCGCGGTCGTCGTCAACCGGTGGTGGGAGCTGCTCGAGGCCAACACCGCGATCGCACTGTTCACCGCGAGCGTTGCACCGGAACTGCTCGAGCCGCCGGCGAATGTGCTGCGCCTAGCCCTGCACCCGGACGGACTCGCGCAGCGGATCGTGAACCTGCCCGAGTGGCGGGCGCACCTGCTCACCCAGTTGCGCCGGCGCGCGCGGAGCATGGGCGATACCCGCCTGCGCGAGCTGTACGACGAACTGCTCGGCTACCCCGGCGGACTGGCCGAGACGCCGGGCGCGACCGACGTCGTGCTGCCGATGCGTTACCAGCACGGCGATCAGGTGCTCTCGCTGTTCAGCATCACCGCAGTCGTCGGCACCGCGACCGACGTGACCGTCGACGAGCTGGCGATCGAGTCGTTCTACCCGGCGGACAGCGCCACCGCGACCGCGCTGCGCGAACTGGCCGCCGGATCGGTCAGTTGAACTCGACGCTCGGGTGGTAGCGCTTCACCCGGTGCAAGGTGTTGCGGTCGGTGTGGTGCATCTCGGCACCGGTGGCGGCGAGCTTCAGAACCAGGTCCGACGTGTAGCTGAACGTGCCGTCGTCGTTGAACGTGAACATGCTCTCGAAGCTCTTCAGCTCGGCGCGCTGCAGCAGGTACTTGTTCTGCAGCACCCCGTAGGACGGCTCCCCCGGCGTCGCGTCGAAGCGCAGCACTCGGTCACGCGCCTGCGCGTCGCTGCCGGCGAGGATCGCGATCCCGCGTCCGAACACGACGGCGCGCATGACCTGACCGTTGATCTTGTCCCACAGCAGGTAGCCGACCTCGTCGTGGAACGGGTCCATCGCCTCTTCGCCGTGGCGCCAGGCGGTCATCTTGTAGTTCAGCCCCTCCATGGACTGCTGACCGTTCTCCTGGGTCGGAATCGGACGGAACACCGCGCGCTCGAAGTAGCCCGTTTCCGTCGTCTCGTCGTCCTTGTTGTGGTACGAGAGATCGATACCGACGTCGCCTTCCCACTCGCCGACCAGTGGGGTCAGCGGTCCCAGCTTCTGCGGGCCCAGGGACTCGGTCATCGGTAGCTTCTCCTTCTCGAGGTACGCGTCGGCGCGGTCAGACGTCCGCTAATGCAACTTTCTCACAGACAAATTCGTGAATTCACGCGGGTGGGTCAGCGGAGCTGTCCGTCACCGGTGACGATCCACTTGGTCGAGGTGAGCTCGGCCAGCCCCATCGGGCCGCGCGCATGCATCTTCTGCGTCGAGATGCCGATCTCCGCGCCGAAGCCGAACTCGCCTCCATCGGTGAACCTGGTGGAGGCGTTCACCATCACAGCCGCCGAGTCGACCCGCGCGGTGAAGCGCCGGGCCGCGTCCAGGTCGCGGGTGACGATCGCCTCGGTGTGCCCGGTGGACCAGCGGCGGATGTGCGCGATCGCCTCGTCGATGTCGGCGACGACCCGCGCCGCCATGTCCAGGGACAGGTATTCACGAGCCCAGTCGTCGTCCGTCGCGGGCTCCACGCCCTCCGCAGCGGCGAACGAGTCGTCGCCGTGCAGCACGACGCCGGCCGCCTGCAGCGCGGACGTGATGCGCGGCAGGAACGCGTCGGCGATCGCGGCGTGCACCAGCAGCGTCTCCGCGGAGTTGCAAACGCTCACGCGCGAGGTCTTGGAGTTGACCACGATCCGCTCGGCCATGTCGAGGTCGGCCGACGCGTCGACGTATACGTGCACGTTGCCGACACCGGTCTCGATCACCGGCACCGTCGCGTTCTCGACCACGAAGTTGATCAGGCCCGCTCCCCCGCGCGGGATGATCAGGTCGACCAGCCCGCGGGCGCGCAGCAGGTGCCCGACGCTCGCCCGATCGGTGCCCGGTACGAGCACCACCGCGTCGCGCGGCAGACCGGCCTTCTCCGCCGCGGCCGCGAGGACGTCCACCAGCACCGTGTTCGACTGGTACGCGCTGCCCGAGCCGCGCAGCAGCGCCGCATTGCCGCTCTTGAGCGCCAGGCCGGCCGCGTCCACGGTCACGTTCGGGCGGGCCTCGTAGATCATCGCGACGACGCCGAACGGAACGCGCACCTGCCAGATCTCGAGCCCGTTCGGCTGCGTGTAGCCGCGCAGTACCTCGCCGACTGGATCGGGCAGCGTAGCGACGTCGCGCAGCCCCTGCGCCATCGCGGCCACCCGCCCGGAGTCCAGGGCGAGGCGGTCGATCATCGACTCGCCAAGCCCGCTGTCCCGCCCGGTGGCGACGTCGCGCGCGTTCGCGGCGAGGATCGCGTCCGTCGAGTCGACGAGCGCGTCGGCCATCGCGAGCAGCGCGGCGTCCTTCGCGGCTCGGTCCAGCGGCGCGAGCTCCGCGGCGGCTTCACGCGAGCGTGCGGCGACAGCGCGGACGTCCGCCTCGGACGCGATCACCTCGGTCATGGCGACAAGCCTATGCGTTCAATCGACGCGACAGTCACCGAGCGTCACAGCGTCACACCGTCACCAGGTCGTCGCGGTGCACGAGTTCGCGGCGGAACTCGGCTGGCAGCTCCGCGGTCTTGTGCCCGAGCAGCGCCGGGATGTCGGCGGCGTCGAATCCCACCAGCCCGCGCGCGACAACGGCGCCGTCCGGCCCGACCAGCTCGACCGGTTCGCCGGCGTAGAACTCGCCGCGCACAGCGGTCACGCCGGCAGGCAGCAGGGACATCCGGCGCTGGACGACCGCGGCAACCGCGCCCGCGTCCAGCACCAGCTTGCCGCGCGGCGTCGTCGCGTGGCGCAGCCAGAACAGCCGGGATGCCGACCGGTCGCCCGACGGGTGGAAGTACGTGCCCGCCTTGCCGGTCAGCGCGTCCTCGATCAGCGCGGCCGACGTGAGCAGCACGCCGATGCCCTCGCTGGTGGCGATCGCGGCCGCGTCCACCTTGGTCACCATGCCGCCCGACCCGACGTGGCTGCCCTTGCCGGTCACGTCCACGCCGTCGAGCTCGGCCATCGAGCGCACCTCGTCGATGAACCGCGAGTCCGGACGGCTCGGCTTGCCGGTGTACAGCCCGTCCACGTCTGAGAGCAGCACAAGCGCGTCGGCATGCACGAGATGCGCGACCAGCGCGGCCAGCCGATCGTTATCGCCGAAGCGGATCTCGTGGGTGGCGACGGTGTCGTTCTCGTTGACGATGGGGATGACGTCCAGCGCCAGCAGCCGCTGCAGCGTGCGGTCGGCGTTTCGGTAGTGCCCGCGCCGGTGCAGGTCGTCCGCAGTGAGCAGTACCTGCCCGACCCGCAGCCCATAGCGTGCGAAGGAGGCCGCGTACCGCTCCGCGAGCTGCAGCTGCCCGACACTGGCTGCCGCCTGCTGCGTGGCGAGATCACGCGGACGCGAGCGCAGGCCGAGCGGTCCGATACCCGCCGCGATCGCACCGGAGGACACCAGCACCACCTGTTGGCCGGCCGCGTGCCGCCGCGCCAGTGCGTCGACGATCGCGTCCAGCCGCGCAGGGTCGAGCCGGCCGCGCGCGGTCAGCGACGAGGACCCGACCTTGACCACGGTGCGCGCTGCAGTCCCGACCAGCTCGCGGCTCATCGCTCACCTCCGCCCATGACCAGGTTTTCACCCGCACCGACCGGTTCGGCCCGGCGCAACCGGTCACAGCGAGTGAAAACGTGATTCATTCGGTCCACTCGCCCTCGACGTCGACGTGCTGCCGGCGCGCCTTCTTGGCGGCCAGCCGCTCCTCGGCGCGGGTGCGGTGGTGCGACGTGTCCACCCGCACGTCCTCGCCGCGTCGGGTGGCGAGGTACTCCTCCTCCGCCGCGGACGACGGCGCCCAGTCGAACGTGACCTCGCCGATCGTGACCGCTGCGCCGGGCATCGCGCCCTGCCTGGTCAGTTCCTCCTCGACGCCGAGCCGGGCCAGCCGGTCACCCAGGTAGCCGACCGCCTCGTCGTTCTGGAAGTCGGTCTGGCGCACCCAGCGCTCCGGCTTGGCGCCGTGGACGACGAACGCGCCCTCCTCGACCGGATCCGGCTCGACGGTGAAGCCGGTCTCGTTGACCGCCCGCGGCCGCAGCATGATCCGGGTCGGCTCGGGGGCGGGTCGCGCAGCGCGGTCGGCCTCGATCACCTCGGCGAGCGCGTAGGTCAGCTGCCGCAGCCCGGCGTGCGACACCGCGGAGATCTCGAAGACCCGCAGCCCGCGCGCCTCCAGATCCGGACGGACCAGCTCGGCCAGCTCGCGCGCCTCGGGCACGTCCACCTTGTTCAGCGCGACCAGCCGCGGCTTGCTGAGCAGCTCGCCGAACGTACCTTCGTACTGGCCCAGCTCGGACTCCAGCGCGTCGAGGTCGCTGAGCGGGTCGCGGCCCGGCTCGAGCGTGGCGCAGTCGAGCACGTGCAGCAGTACCGAGCACCGCTCGACGTGGCGCAGGAAGTCCAGGCCCAGGCCCTTGCCCTGCGCGGCGCCGGGGATCAGCCCGGGCACGTCGGCGACAGTGAACGTGGTCGCGCCCGCGTCGACCACGCCCAGGTTCGGCACCAGCGTGGTGAACGGGTAGTCGGCGATCTTGGGACGCGCCGCCGACAGCGCCGCGATCAGCGACGACTTGCCCGCGCTCGGGAAGCCGACCAGCCCGACGTCCGCCATGCTCTTGAGTTCGAGCACGACGTCGCGCGCCTCGCCGGGCTCGCCCAGCAGCGCGAAGCCGGGCGCCTTGCGCCGCGTCGAGGCCAGTGCGGCGTTGCCGAGGCCACCGCGCCCGCCCTGAGCGGCGACGAACCGGGTACCGGCACCGGTCAGGTCCGCGAGCAGCTCGCCGGACTCGTCCAGCACCACGGTGCCCTCGGGCACGCGCAGCTCCAGATCACCGCCGTCGGCGCCGTTGCGGTGGCTGCCGGCGCCCTGCTTGCCGTTGCCCGCACGCTGGTGCGGGTGGTGGTGGAAATCGAGCAGGGTGTGCACGTTCGCGTCGACCACGAGCACGACGTCACCACCGCGACCGCCGTTGCCGCCGTCCGGACCGCCGAGCGGCTTGAACTTCTCGCGATGGATGGACGCAACCCCGTGGCCGCCGTTGCCCGCGGCAAGGTGCAGCACGACGCGGTCGATGAAACCCGCCATCACCACACCTCCTCATGAACACCGAAAGGGCGGGCGCCGGTTGCCCGGGCCCGCCCTTTCGAGAGACGACTTGCTCGACCCGTCAGGCTCCGGTCGGAGCGCTCGGGACGATGTTGACGGTCTTGCGGCCGCGGCGGGTGCCGAACTGCACGGCGCCGGCGGCAAGGGCGAACAACGTGTCGTCGCCACCGCGGCCGACGTTCACGCCCGGGTGGAACTTGGTGCCGCGCTGCCGGACGATGATCTCGCCCGCGTTGACGACCTGGCCGCCGAAGCGCTTGACGCCGAGGAACTGCGGGTTCGAGTCGCGGCCGTTGCGGGAGCTGGATGCACCCTTTTTATGAGCCATTGTGTGCCATCCCCTACTTCGCCGAGATGCCGGTGACGCGCACCTGGGTCAGCTTCTGACGGTGCCCCATGCGCTTGTGGTAGCCGGTCTTGTTCTTGTACTTGTGAATCTTGATCTTGGGGCCCTTGGTCTGCGCGACGATCTCGCCGGTGACGCTGACCTTGGCCAGCTTGTCGGCCTCGTGCGTGACGGCCGCGCCGTCGACC
>DASTXN010000113.1:0-13559 GCA_035765515.1 Jatrophihabitantaceae bacterium
GTTCAGCGGCAGGTCCTGATCCTTGGCCATGCGCACGCTGACCGGCTCGAAGTCGACGAGGAACGTCGAGCAGCACAGCTCGCGGCCGCACGAGCCGATGCCGCCGGTCAGCCGCGCCTCGTCACGCGCGGACAGTTGGCGTAGCTCGACGTGGCCGTCCATCGTCGCGGACAGGTCGCGGACGAGAGCGCGGAAGTCGACGCGGTGCGGTGCGGTGAAGTAGATCGTCGTCTGGTTGGTATCGACGACGTAGTCGACGCCGCTGATCTTCATGGGCAGCTCGTGCTCGCGGATCAACCGGCGCGCGGCGACGCGTGCGGCGGCGCGCTTCTTGCGGCTCGTCTCTGCGGCGGTGAGGTCGTCTTCACCGGCCATGCCGACGAGCACCGGCAGGCCACCGATCTCCTCGCTGACCCATTCGGGCGCCCAGGCGACCTCGGCCACCTCGGCCCCGAGGTCGGTGGGGTACAGCACGTGGTCGCCGACGTGCACGGTCAGCGCACCGGGATCGGCGTAATACAGCCGGCCCTGGCGCTGGAAGACCACCGCGCAGATCATCGCCACGCGGCCACCATAGTGCTGTCTTGGCTTGGTGCCGCAGCGCTCGCCGCGGACCGCTCAGGCGGGCAGGCGCAGCGCGGCGGTCATCGCCTCGACCGCGATCTGCGGCTTGACGTTCTGCTCGAGCGCCTCGCGGCAGGCCAGCACCGCGTCCAGGCGCTGCAGCACTCCGGTCGCGGGCACCCGCAGCGCGACGGCCCGCACGTCGTCGTCGAAATCGGGATGCGCGCGCTGGGCGTCCGATCCCGCGTGCACGAGCAGCGCGTCGCGGTAGAAGCCGGCGAGGTCGACGAGGGCGCGGTCGAGCGTGTCGCGCAGGGTGCGCGTGCCGCGGTCCTTCTGCCGCTTGGCCAGCTCCTTGAGCGCAGCGTTCGCGGACCGCCCGGACGCGGCCGTCCCCTTGCCGGTTCCACCGGCGCCGAGCGCGGTCTGCAGCGCCTCCGTCTCGCCCGCGTCCAACTCGTCGGCCAGCGCGGACTTCTCCGCATCGGCTGCCGCGATCAACTGCTCGGCCGCGCGCATGCACGCGCCCAGCGAGGTCAGCGAGGCGGGGATGGCCAGCACCTCGGCCCGGTGCGCGCGCGCTGCGTCGTCCCGCGCCAGACGCCGCGACCGGCCGACGTGTCCCTGCCCCGCCGCTGCCGCCCACGCCGCCGTGTGCTCGTCCACGCCGTCGCGCACCAGCACCTCGGCCACCGCGGCGGCCGGCGGCGTGCGCAGTCCGATCAACCGGCACCGCGACCTGATCGTCACCGCGATGTCGTCCGGATGTGCCGAGGGCGAGCAGAGCAGGAAGACCGTCCGCGGCGACGGTTCCTCGACCGCTTTGAGCAGGGCGTTGAACGCGCGCTCGCCGAGCCGGTCGGAGTCTTCGATGATCACGACCTGCCAGCGCCCCAGTGCGGGCAACCGGGCGGAGGCCTGCACCACCTCGCGCGTCTCGCTGACCTTGATCGACAGCCCTTCCGGGACGACCACGCGCACGTCCGGGTGACTGCCGGCCAGCACGGTGTGGCAGGCGCTGCACTCGCCACAGCCCGGATCGTCCACCCGCTCGCACTGCAGCGCCGCCGCGTACGCACGTGCAGCCACCGACCGGCCGGATCCCGCGGGCCCGACGAACAACCAGGCATGCGCGACGGCGCCGGACGGCACGGGTCGGCCCGCGACGAGATCGGCCGACGCTCGCGCCGAAGCACGCAGCACGGCCACCGCGTCGTCCTGCCCGATCAGTGCATCCCACACGCTCACGAGGTCGTGCTCACCTCCTCGCTGCGAACCTGCTCGGCGCGACGCAGGACGCGACGCGGCACGAGCAGCCCGGCGACCGCGGCCTGGACCTGCTCGGCGATCTGCTCGACCGGCTGGCGCGCGTCGATGACCAGGTAGCGCCGCGGGTCGGACTCGGCGAGCATCCGGAACGCCTCGCGCACGCGCTCGTGGAACTCGAGCGACTCCTGCTCCAGCTTGTCCGCGGCCCCACGCCCGTGCATGCGCGCCAGCCCGTCAGCCGCGGGCAGGTCGAGCAGCACGGTGAGATCCGGACGCAGCCCGCCCGTGGCCCAGCGCGAGATCCGGCGCACGTCCTCGATGGGCAACTGCCGGCCGACACCCTGGTACGCCAGCGACGAGTCGACGAACCGGTCGGTGATCACGACCTCGCCGCACTCCAGCGCCGGCTTGATCACGGTGTCCACGTGGTGAGCGCGATCGGCGGCGAACAGCAGCGCCTCGGCGCGCGGCGTCAGCCGCTGCTCGTCGTGCAGCACCAGCTCGCGGATCTGTGCGCCGACCGGTGTTGCGCCCGGTTCGTGCGTGACGACGACGTCGCAGCCAGACGCCCGCAGCTTCCCGGCGAGCAGGTCGACCTGCGTGGACTTGCCCGAGCCCTCGCCGCCCTCGAACGCGACGAAGACACCGCCGCTGCGCATCCGCCGCCGCTCCGAATTGTCGCCGCGCATCGCGGACTTGAGGTCCTTCCAGACCGCGACCTGTTCGCGTTCGTCCAGGCGCCGGTAGGCGAGCAGGCCGGCCAGGAGCGCGAAGACGCCGCCGCCGAACAGCACGATGCGGGTGCCGTCGACCACGTAGCGGACGTCGCCGAAGTAGAGCGTCTCGCGGCCGACCTGCGCGACGGCGAACGGCACCGCGGCGAGGGCGAGGATCAACACGACGCGGATCAGCGACTGCAGCAGCGCGAACACTCGGCCGCGCATCTCGTCGTCGATGTCCGTACCCATCAGGGTGTTCCCGGCGAGGTAGGCGACGCCGGCACCGAAGCCGAGTCCCACGACGAAGATCATTGCGAGGGCGATGTACGGCATGACCGCCGCGAGCATCAGGCATGCCGCCGCGAAGACGATCGCCAGCCCGAACACGCGGCGGCGGGACATCTCGCGGGCGATGCGCGGCCCGAACGCCATGCCGGAGCCGAGCCCGACGAACACCGCCCCGAACAGCACGCCGTACGCGGCGTCGCCGCCGCCGAGGCTGGTGACGAAGATCTTGCCGGCACCGATGACCGCGCCCGCTGCGACGAACGCGCCGACGAGTCCGACGATCAGACCGCCGATCAGGCGCGAGGACCTGATGAACGAGGCGCCCTCGCGGATCAGCGCGAGGATGCCCGTCTGCTCGTCCCGCTGCTGCCTGCTCTCGCGGTGCCCGCTGATCTCAGGGATGAACAGCACGATGATCGCGCCTACTAGGAACGTGATCGCGTTGAAGTACAGGGCGAGGTTGACCGGCTGGGTGCGGAAGAAGTCGAGGTGACCGGCCAGCGCGGTCGTGATGACCGAGAGCACCGAGAACAGCCCGGCACCGGCCACCGGCGTCAGCCCGTACGTCGTCACCAGGCTGAGCTGGTTGGCCGCCTCGATCTGGTCGCGGCGCACCAGGTTCGGGACGGACGCGTCCTTGGCCGGCATCCAGAACAGGCTGACGCACTCGATGAGGAACGTCGCGATCAGCAGCCACGCCAACGTGCGGTCCCGGGAGACGACCAGGTGTGCCAGCGGGATGGAGAGGAACAGCACGAAGCGCACCGCGTCCCCGATGATCATCGTGCGGCGCCGGTCGAAGCGGTCGGCGAACGCGCCCGCGAGCGGGCCGAGGACGATGGCCGGCAGCAGCCGGACGACCAGCACGCCGCCGAGTGCATAGTTCTTCGCCGAGTACCCCTGCTCGAGCGAGGTGGCGAGCGCGGTGGTGGCGAGCAGGCCGAGCCAGTCACCGAGACTGGACAGCGCGGTGGTGTACCAGAGCCGCCGGAACGCCCGGGTGCGCATGACGCCGCGGATCGCGGCGGGCGCCGAGATCCCCGTCGGCTGCGGCGCGGCAGCAGCGGGGCGGGCGGACTGGTTGTCGCTGATGGTGACCCCTTCTACGCGCCACGAGCAGCGGTCGTCAGGTGTTCAAGTGTGGCTCAGCCTAGCCGGGGAGGACGTCAGCCCCCGGCAGTCGCTCAGCTGCCTGCGCGGCCACCCTCACGCGTGATCGCCAGCAGCAGCGCGCGCAACGCATCCGCGAGCGCGGCACGTGCGGGACCGTCCAGCACGCTCAGCAGTTCGCGTTCGCTGGACAGCAGCGCGGCGAACGCATCGTCGACGTGGCGGCGTCCGTCCACGGTCAGCCGGACGCGCACGATCCGTCCGTCGGCGGGGTCGGGACGGCGGGTGAGGAAGCCACGACCGCCGAGCCGGTCCAGCCGGCTGGTCATCGTGCCGGAGGTGACGTGCGTGCGCGCGGCCAGCTCGCCCGCGGTCAGCTCGAACGGCTCGCCGCTGCGGCGCAGCACGGAGAGCACGTCGAACTCGTGTGCCTGCAGGCCGTGCTCGACGAAGGCGTTCGCCCGGCGCTCGTCCAGGACGTCGGCCAGCCGGGCCAGCCGGGACAGCACCTGCAGCGGCTCGACGTCCAGATCCGGCCGCTCGGCGCGCCAGGCCTCGACGATCTCGTCGACCTCGTCGACCTCGTCGACCTCGCCAACCTGGTCGGCGTGGTCGGCGTGGTCGGCCTCGCCGCTTGCCCGGCCCGCGTCGCTCACGGTCTCATGGTGCCATATCTCTTGACTTCAAGATATATTCCTTGACGTCAAGATAGTTGCCGGTCGAGGAGGCCGCCATGCGCTGGGACCCCGCGCAGTACACCCGCTACGCCGACGAACGCGGCCGCCCGTTCCTGGACCTGCTGGCCCGGGTGGGCGCAGCTGCGCCGCGCCGGGTCGTCGACCTCGGCTGCGGACCGGGCAACCTGACCGCCCTGCTGCGCGAGCGGTGGCCGGCCGCGGCCGTGGAGGGGCTCGACTCGTCGCCGGAGATGATCGAGCGGGCGAGCGCGGACGTCCCCGGCGTCGACTTCGCGGTGGGCGACGTGCGCACCTGGACGATGCCGGCCGACTGCGACGTGCTGATCAGCAACGCCACGCTGCAGTGGGTGCCCGCGCACCTGGAGCTGCTGCGGTCGTGGGCGGCTGCCCTGCCGTCCGGGGGTTGGCTGGCGATCCAGGTGCCCGGCAACTTCGACGCGCCATCGCACCGGCTGATGCGCTCGCTGGCGACGTCCCCGCGCTGGGCTCCGCTGCTCGGCGACATCCTGCGGCACGACGCGGTCGCGACACCCGCGGCGTACGCGGCTCTGTTGCTGGACGCGGGCCTCTCGGTGGACGTCTGGGAGACGACGTACCTGCACCTGCTGCCGGGTGCGGACCCCGTCCTGGAGTGGGTGCGCGGGACGGGCCTGCGCCCGATCCTGGCCGCGCTCGCCTCCCCCCACGGTGCGACCAGTTCCGGGGCCGAAACCTGGTCGGACGATGGGGAAAACGCCGCTGAGTTCGAGCGCGAGTACGCGGCGCTGCTGCGCGAGGCCTATCCGCGGACGGCGCACGGCACCGTGTTCGAGTTCCGTCGCGTTTTCGCCGTCGCGCACAAGCCTGCGCCCGAGTAGTCGCAGGAACGGACCGCGAGTGGCGCGATAACCCGCCGAGTGGTGCGAAATATCGCGCCACTCGAACCCGTAACGCGCCACTCGCGTGGGCATTACCTCTTGGCGGCGGCCTTCTTCGCGGGCGCCTTCTTCGCGGCGGCCTTTTTAGCGGGCTTCTTGGCGGCCTTCTTCGCCGCCTTCTTGACGGGCCCGCGCGCCCGCCGGTCCGCCAGCAGCTCGGCGGCTCGCTCGTCGGTCAGCTCCTCGATCGAATCGCCCTTGCGCAGCGACGCGTTCGTCTCGCCGTCCGTGACGTACGGGCCGAACCGGCCGTCCTTGATCACCATCGGCTTGCCCGAGACGGGATCGGCCCCGAGCTCACGCAGCGGCGGCGCGGCAGCGGTTCGCCGGCCACGCAGCTTCGGCTGCGCGAAGATCGACTTCGCCTGCTCCAGGTCGACCGTGAACAGCTGCTCCTCGGTCTCCAGCGAGCGCGAGTCGGTGCCCTTCTTCAGGTACGGCCCGTAGCGACCGTTCTGCGCAGTCACCTCCTCGCCGTCGATCTCGCCGACGACGCGCGGCAGGGTCATCAGCCGCTGCGCCTCCTCCAGCGTGATCGTGTCCAGCGACATGGTCTTGAACAGCGACGCGGACTTCTCACCGTCCGTGACGTACGGGCCGTACCGTCCGGACTTCGCGATGATCACGCGGCCGTCCTCGGTCGTGCCCAGCTCGCGATCACCCGACGGCGCCGAGAGCAGTTCCTCGACCTTCTCCGGCGTGAGCTCGTCCGGCGCGAGGTCCTCGGGCAGCGACGCGCGCCGCGCGGTGTCGCCCTCGCCCTCCTGCAGGTACGGCCCGTACCGGCCGACGCGGACGACGGCGGAAACGTCAGGGAGCGGGATCGAGTTCACGCCGCGCGCATCGATCTGCTCGAGCCGGTCGGCGATCAGTCGCTTGAGGCCGCCCTGGGCGGAGATCCGCTGCGCGTCGGTCGCCGCCGCCTCGCCCGCCCCGTCCTGACGGCCGAAGTAGAAGCGCTGCAGCCACTCGACGCGAGAGCGGTCACCGGCGGCGATCTCGTCCAGGTCGTTCTCGACGGACGCGGTGAAGCCGTAGTCGACCAGCCGGCCGAAGTGCGACTCCAGCAGCCCGATCACCGCGAACGCCGTCCACGACGGTACGAGCGCCGGGCCCTTCTTCCAGACGTACCCGCGGTCCTGGATCGTCTGCATGATCGAGGCGTACGTGGACGGCCGGCCCACGCCTAGCTCCTCGAGCGCCTTGACCAGCGACGGCTCGGTGTACCGCGCCGGCGGCGAGGTGGTGTGCCCGGACGCGTCGAACTCGCGGCCGGTCAGCCCGTCGCCGCGGGTCAGCTGCGGCAGGCGCTTCTCCTCGTCGTCCTTCTCTTCGGTGCCCGCGTCGATGTCCTCGACGTATGCGCGCAGGAAGCCGGGGAACGTGATCGTGCGCCCCGACGTGGTGAACGTGACCGACTCGCCCGCCGACGACTCGCCGCCGATGCGCACCGACACCGTGGTGCCGACCGCGTCGGACATCTGCGAGGCCAGCGTGCGCTGCCAGATCAACTCGTACAGCCGGAACTCGTCCGAGGACAGCTGCGACGCGACCTCACCGGGCGTGCGGAACGTGTCCCCCGCGGGACGGATCGCCTCGTGCGCCTCCTGCGCGTTCTTCACCTTGCGCGTGTACCGGCGCACCTCGGCCGGCACGTACGCGTCGCCATACAGCTCACGCGCCTGCGCCCGCGCCGCCGACAGCGCCGTCTCGGACAGGTTCGTCGAGTCGGTACGCATATAGGTGATGTAGCCGTTCTCGTACAGCCGCTGCGCGACTCGCATCGTCACTGCGGACGACCAGCGCATCTTGCGGCCGGCCTCTTGCTGCAGCGTCGAGGTCATGAACGGCGGGTACGGGCGGCGCCGGTACGGCTTCTCCTCGACTCCCCTGACCTCGAACGGACGGCCGTCCAGCCGGGCCGCCAGGCCACGCGCACCGGCCTCGTCCAGATGCAGGACGTCGCCGCCGGCGCGCCCGGTCGCGGGATCGAAGTCGCGGCCGGTAGCCAGCCGGATGTCGTCCACCGCGACCAGGGTCGCCGTGAACGTGTCGGGGTCGTCGGGCTTCGGTGTGTTCGGCGCGAAGGTGGCCTGCACGTCCCAGTATTCGGCGGAGTGGAACGCCATGCGCGCGCGCTCGCGCTCGACGACGATCCGGGTCGCGACGGACTGCACGCGACCGGCGGACAGCTTCGGCAGCACCTTCTTCCACAGCACCGGGCTGACCTCGTAGCCGTACAGCCGGTCGAGGATGCGCCTGGTTTCCTGCGCGTCGACCAGGTGCTCGTCGATCTCGCGGGTATTGGCGATGGACTCGGCGATGGCTCCGGGCGTGATCTCGTGGAAGACCATCCGCCGGATCGGGACCTTCGGGTTCAGCGTCTGCACCAGGTGCCAGGCGATTGCCTCGCCCTCGCGGTCCTCATCTGTGGCGAGGTAGAGCTCGTCGGCGTCCTTGACCAGGGTCTTGAGCTTGGTCACCTGCTGCTTGCGGTCCGGGCTCACCACGTACAGCGGCTCGAAGTCGTGCTCGGTGTCCACACCGAGGCGGGCCCAGGGCTCGCCCTTGTACTTGGCCGGGACGTCGGCCGCGTTGCGCGGCAGGTCGCGGATGTGGCCGATCGACGCCTCGACGACGTAGCCCTTGCCGAGGTAGCCACCGATCATCTTGGCCTTGGTCGCCGATTCGACGATCACCAGCTTGGTGCCCGACCCGTCGGGCGCCGCTTTGGATCGGCTGGCCACATGTACTCCCTGGTTCGTCCGGCGACTTCGCCCGCTTTGGCCGCTGTGCGGACCACTGTGGCGGCACGGTACCCCACCGTGCCAAAGCATCCGGCCGGACGGGCGGCGTCAGCGCGCCTGCGGCCAGTTGTTCCCGGCGCCGTGCGGCGCCGCACCAACCAGTTCGGCCAGCCGGCGGACTCGCTTGAGCGAAGTGACCCGCCAGCCCGGCCCGCCCCGTTGAACGATCGACACGGCGGCGACCCCCAGCCGGGCCAGCTGCGCCCCGCCGGCGCGGTGCACGGCGTCGTCCGGTTCCGCCGTCGCGAGCAGGTAGCCGGCGTCGTCGTGCTGGCCGACCGCCATCGTCCACAGCCGCAGGCCGCCGGCCGTCAGCTCGAAGCCGGCCGGCGGGCCCTCGTTCGCACCGCGGGTCCAGGCGGCGGCGTGCGGCTCCAGGTCTGCCGTGAACGCGGTGCGGACGCCCCAGCCGCCCTCGGCCGGGACGATCGCGTCCTCGTCCGCGCCGACCCCGCGCTGCGCGAACTCCTCAGTGAGCGCGTCCGCGCGCCAGCGGTCGGCGACCACGACGGACAGCCGCGCGGTGCCCGCGGAGCGGACCCAGTGGCCGCCCGCGAGCAGCACGCCGCCGAGGTCGTCGAGCACCGGCTCGGCCACCTCGGCCCCGAACAGCGAGAACTGGGTCATTAGGTCCCATCATGCGTCGCGGTCGATCACGTTTTCCCTCAGCGTGACCGCTTTCGGTCGGCTAAACCGGTCAGAGCAAGTGAAAACGCGATCCACATAGGAACGGCCCCGGCGCGGGAATCAGATCCGCGCCGGGGCCGCTGAGCGGTTCTTGCTGCGATCAGGCCGCGGCGGTCTCCACCGGCTCGCGGTCGGCCGGGCTGTCGCCCATCGAGACCACGCGCCGCTTGGAGACGATCACCGCAGCAGCGATGATCGCGAACGCGATGATCGCGACGACGGTCCGGATCGCCGCCGACGAGTTCTCCCCGATGCTGTACTTAACGATCGCCGGGGCGATCAGCACGGCCACCAGGTTCATGACCTTGATCAGCGGGTTGATCGCCGGGCCGGCGGTGTCCTTGAACGGGTCACCGACCGTGTCACCGATGATCGTGGCCTCGTGCGCCGGACTGCCCTTCCCGCCGTGGTTGCCGTCCTCGACCATCTTCTTGGCGTTGTCCCACGCGCCGCCGGAGTTGGCCAGGAACACCGCCATCAGCACGCCGGCCGCGATCGCCCCGGCCAGGAAGCCGGCGAGCGGTGCGACGCCGATCGCGAAGCCGATGCAGATCGGGGCGAAGATCGCCAACAACCCCGGGGTCGCCAGCTCACGCAGCGAATCCTTCGTGCAGATGTCGACGACGCGTGCGTAGTCGGGCTTCTCGGTGAAGTCCATGATCCCGGGGTGGGTACGGAACTGGTCGCGCACCTCGTACACCACGCGCCCGGCCGCCCGGCCGACGGCGCTGATCGCCAGGCCGCTGAACAGGAAGACCACGCACGCGCCGATGATCACGCCGACCAGGTTGTTCGGCTGGGTCAGGTCGGTCGAGAACGCCAGCTGCGTCAGCTTGCCCGGGTGGCCGGGGTTGGTGATCTTCGCCAGCGCGTCGGTCAGCGCCTTGTTGAACGAGCCGAACAGCGCCGTGGCGGCCAGCACGGCCGTCGCGATCGCGATGCCCTTGGTGATCGCCTTCGTGGTGTTGCCGACGGCGTCGAGGTCGGTGAGCACACGCGCGCCGCCCTCGTCGATGTCGCCGCTCATCTCGGCCACGCCCTGCGCGTTGTCGCTGACCGGGCCGAAGGTGTCCATCGAGACGATGACGCCGGCGGTGGTCAGCAGTCCGGTGCCGGCGAGCGCGACCGCGAACAGCGCGACCGCGATCGAACCGCTGCCGAGCAGGAACGCGCAGAACACGGCGATCGCGATCAGGATGGCCGTGTAGACCGCCGACTCCAGACCGAGCGAGATGCCGGCCAGGATGACGGTCGCCGGACCGGTCAGCGACGTCTTCGCGACATCCTTGACCGGGCGCCGGATCGTGTCGGTGAAGTACCCGGTCAGCTGCTGGATCAGGACGGCCAGCACGATGCCGATGAGCACCGCGACGAAGGCGACCACGGCCGGGCTGACGCTGACGTCCGCGACCTTCTGGATGTGGAAGTCGCTGAAGTGGCTCGGCAGGAACGTGAACGACGTGATTGCCACCAGGACCAGCGACACCGCCGCCGAGATCAGGAACCCTCGGTTGATCGGGACGAGCCCGTTGCGGTCCGAGGCGCGCAGCCGGGTCGTCAGGATGCCGACGACGGAGCTGATGACCCCGATGCCGCCGATGATCAGCGGCAGCATCAAGCCCTTTGCGCCGAACGCGGCCTGGCCGAGGATCAGCGCCGCAACCAGCATGACCGCGTACGACTCGAACAGGTCCGCCGCCATACCGGCACAGTCACCGACGTTGTCACCCACGTTGTCGGCGATGGTCGCCGCGTTGCGCGGGTCGTCCTCGGGGATACCGGCCTCGACCTTGCCGACCAGGTCGGCGCCGACGTCGGCCGCCTTGGTGAAGATGCCGCCACCGACACGCATGAACATGGCCAGCAGAGCGCCGCCGAAGCCGAAGCCCTCGAGCACGGTCGGAGCGTGGTCGTTGAAGATGAGCAGCACGATGCAGGCACCGAGCAGGCCGAGGCCGACGGTGAGCATGCCGACGATGCCGCCGGTCCGGAACGCGATGTGGAAGCCACGCTGGCCGGTACCGCCCTGTGCCGCCGCGGCGACGCGGACGTTGGCGCGGGTGGCCATCGTCATGCCGACGTAACCGACGGTCGCGGAGAACGCGGCGCCGACGAGGAAGAAGATCGCGCGCCCGATGCGCACCGGCCAGCCGCCGTCGTTGACGGGCAGCAGCAACAGCAGCAGGAAGACGATGATCGCGAAGACGCCCAGGGTGCGGAACTGGCGGTTCAAGTAGGCAGCTGCGCCCTCCTGGACCGCTTTGGAGATCTCCTGCATCTTCGGCGTGCCCTGGTCGGCGGCGAGCACCTCCCTGACCAGGACGCACGCATAGATCAACGCCAGGACCGCGATGGCGACCAGGACGAAGACGAAGCCACGCTGCCCGCTGGTGATGCCAGGCAGATCTGCGGCTGCGAGGTGGTGCTCGGCCATTCAACTCCCCTTGCTGTTGCGACTATTCGCCACCGGCGACGGGTACTTGCACGGGTACGTGCACGAACACTGCAGAACGTGCCCGGCGGGGTCGCAACAACGTGATGCGGCGCACGCCGAGCACGGATTCGCGGAGTCTAACCAGATAGCTGGCACCGCGCTGAGCCGGGTGTGCGCAAGGAGAGCTGGTCGTGTCAGGCCTTTGTGGCCGCTACCGCCGAATCGAGGTCGGGGTGGATGTCGAACACGCCGTCCAGGCCGGTGATGGTGAACAGCTTCATGATCCGTTCGCTGGTGCAGACCACCGGCAGGGCGATGCCCTTCTCGCCGGCGGCGGTGCGGACGGCCACCAGCGCGCCGAGCCCGGTCGAGTCCAGGAAGCCCACGTGCGTCAGGTCGACCACGACCGCGGTGGTCTCCGCCTGCAGTTCGGCGGTCAGCCCCTCGCGCAACTGCGGCGCCGAATGGACGTCGACCTCGCCCGACACTGATACCACCGGCAGATCGTCACCGGGTCGCCGCTCAACACTCAGCTCCACTCCGGTCTCCTTCAGCGCTCGGGCCGTGCCTGGGAAATCATGAATCCGGCCGGGGGCCAGCATGCCATATCGACATTGGAGGCGAATCGGGTGCGATCGGTTCTGGACCGGCTGCTCGCCGGAACCGCTCCCGGCGCCTCCCCGTGCACGCACGTCGAGGAGCTCGCCGGCCGGCCGGGGGTGACCGCGCCGTGGCCGCCATGGGTACCGCCCGCCCTGCAGGACCGGTTCGCCGCGATCGGGGTCGCGCAGCCGTGGCAGCACCAGGTGGACGCCGCGGAACTCGCGCACGGCGGCGAGTCGGTCGTGGTTGCCACGGGGACCGCGTCCGGTAAGTCACTTGCCTACCAGCTGCCGGGACTGACCGCGCTGCTCTCCGACGACCGCGCACGCGTGCTGTACATCGCACCGACCAAGGCGCTGGCCGGCGACCAGCTGCGCGCGCTGCTGGAGCTCGCGGTGCCCGGCGTGCGCCCGGCGACGTTCGACGGCGACACCCCGCAGGACGAGCGCGACTGGGTGCGCGCGCACGCCAACTGGGTGCTCACCAATCCGGACATGCTGCATCGCACCGTCCTGCCGTCGCACGAGCGGTGGGCCTCGTTCTTCCGCCGGCTGCGCTACGTGGTCATCGACGAGTGCCACGCCTACCGCGGCCTGTTCGGCGCGCACGTGGCGCTGGTCGTCCGCCGGCTGCGTCGGATCTGCGCGGCCTACGGCTGCACGCCGACGTTCGTCCTCGCCTCGGCGACGATGGCCGATCCGCAGGTTTCCGCAGGGCGGCTGACCGGCGTGCCGGTCCGCGCCGTGACGGCGGACGCATCGCCGCACGGCGCTACCACGTTCGCGCTGTGGGAGCCCCCGCTGACCGCGCTGCGCGGCGAACACGATGCGCCGGTCCGGCGTGCGGCCGGGGCCGAGGCGGGCCGGCTGCTCGCCGACCTCGTGATCGAGGGACGGCGGACGCTGGCGTTCGTGCGCTCCCGGCGGGGCGCCGAGCTGACGGCGCTGACGGCGCAGCGACACCTGGACGAGGCCGGGCTGACCGAACTGGCCGCCCGGATCAGCCCGTACCGCGCCGGCTACCTGCCGGAGGAACGGCGTGCCCTCGAGGCGGCGCTGTCCTCCGGCGAGCTGCTCGGGGTGGCCGCGACCAACGCGCTCGAGCTGGGTCTGGACGTCACCGGACTGGACGCGGTGATCCTCGCCGGCTTCCCCGGCACGCTCGCGTCCCTGTGGCAGCAGGCCGGGCGCGCCGGCCGGGCGGGCGCGCCGTCGCTCGTGCTGTTCGTGGCGCGCGACGACCCGCTGGACACCTACCTCGCCCATCACCCGGAGGCGGTGTTCGGTCGCCCGGTCGAGGCGAACGTGTTCGACCCGGCGAACCCGTACGTGCTGGCCGGTCAGCTGTGCTGCGCCGCGGCCGAACTGCCGCTGCGCCCGGCCGACCTCGACACGTTCGGCGGGGCGGCGGCCGAGGCGGTGCTGGACGAACTGGTCCGGCGCGGTGCCCTGCGCCGGCGGCCG
>DASTXN010000114.1:0-17612 GCA_035765515.1 Jatrophihabitantaceae bacterium
GGCCGGGCCACGGCTGTTGCGGCGAGCGCGTCGCGACGGGCTCGTCCCCCCAGGGCACCAGCCGGGTGCGCTGCCTCGGATCGCGGCCGCCGTCCAGCACCGGGGTGAGCACCGAACCGTGCCCGAGCAGCGTCTGCACGCGGGCGAGCGCACGGCGGGCCCGCTCGTCGCCCTCGCCCGAACCGCCCCACAGCGCCTGCTGATGCGCGCCGGTCGGCACCACCTCGACCGGCACCAGCCGCAGCCGGGCCACTCCCGCGGTGGGACGGTGCGGCCCGGACAGCCAGCCCTCCAGTTGCCAGCGCACCCGGTCCAGGACGTCCGTCGTCGACAGCACACCGGCGTGCCGCCACCGGCGCACCGTCTCCTCGCCGTTCTCGCTGGCCGCCTGCAGCTCCAGGCAGGTGCAGGCGAGCCCGTGCGCGGCCAGGTCGGTGACGAACTGCTCGGCGATCCCCCGCGCGGAGAAGGCCACCGCGTCCACGCGGTCGACGGGCGGCTCCAGGTCGAGTTCGACGGCGAACTCGACCGGGGGACGGCGCCCGGCCACGGGGCGGTCGTCGCGCCCGCCGGCCTGCCGGTGCGCCCAGGCGCCGGACGGGCCGAAGCGGGCCAGCACGTCGCGGGCCGGGAGCGCGGCGAACGCGCCGAGGGTGCGCAGCCCGAGCCGGCCCAGCAGGTCGGCCAGCTCGGGCAGCCCCAGCGTTTCGACCGGCAGCTCGGCCAGAAAGCTCGCTGACTCGCCCGGCTCGACGACCAGGCCGCGGCGCGCCGCCTGCTCGGCCGCGAACGCGCCGTCGGCCACTCCGATCAGCGCGCCAGCGCCGTCCGTGCCGCGCAGGATCGACAGCTCGCCGATCGCGCGGGACAGCGCGTGCAGCACCCCGGTCTCGCCGCCGAAGTAGCGGGTGGGACCGCGCATGCCGATCGCGGCCAGCCCCGGACGGGTGATCTCCACGCCCGGGGCGATCGACTCCAGTGCGGCCACCACCGGCTCGAATGCGCGTGCCTCGGCCGCTTCGTTGCGGGGCAGCACGACCAGTTCCGGGCAGCGGGACTGCGCCTCGCGGCGGCGCTGGCCGCGGCGCACCCCGGCCGCGCGGGCGCTGTGCGAGCAGGCCAGCACGTGGTTGCCCACCAGTACGGCCACCGGGACGTCCGCGTCGTCCGTGCCCCGCGCCCCGTCCGCGCTGGCCTCGAGCCGGACGGTGGTGACCGGCCAGTCCGGGCACCACACCGCCGCCGTCCGGGGCGGAATGACGTTCATCGCGGTCCTTCATGTATGGGCTAGCTGACCAGGGGGATGACGGGAGCGAGCGGCTCGGCGGACGCGACGCCGCCGGCGGCCGTGGGCAGCCACAGCTCGGCGCTGCGCGGGCGGGCCGCGCTGTAGAACCCGCCGCGCCCGGTGGCGGTGACCTCGACGCGCCGGGCCCGCAACCGTCCGTGCCCGCTACCGATGCCCGTCCACGGGCCTGGTGCGGCGGACAGCCGGACGTCGGCGTTCGGCCAATCGGGCGCCGTGTCATGCCCGGCCCCGTGTCTGGGCAGGAACGGGATCAGCACCGCGTCGCGGGTCCGGGCCCGGGCGGCCAGCCGGCGGATCTCGCCGGGCGCCAGCCGGGCCGGGGGACGGGCGGCCACGATGTCGACCGCGTCGACCAGGGCGCCGACGGCGGTGGTCCAGTTCTGCTGGTGCTGCCCGAGCGCGGGGACGACCGCCAGCCGGGACAGCTCGATGCCGTACTCGCCGGCCGCCTCGGCACTGATGTGCGGGAAGCCCACGAGCGCACACCACGCGCCGTCGGCCGACGCCGTACCGAGCAGGGCGAGCAGCAGCGAGACCGAGCCGCTGACGACCACCGTGCTGCCGCGCCGCAAGCCATGCGGCAAGATGGCGGACAGCGCCGGATCGACCGGCAGCGGCGGCGCGGCACGGCGGCCGAGATCGACAGCGACCTCTCCGGTCGGCTTGCGGATCGCGACGTCGAGCACGGCTTAACTATCGAACGAACGTTCGAGAAAGTCAATCCGCTGAGGGGGTGCCGATTGCACGACTCCTCGCCCGCGAACGTCCGTCCTGGGCCGTCCGTAATCGCGGGGCAGGGGCTGTTCGCGTCCGCCCCGATCGATACCGGGACACCGGTGCCGGAAGCGATCGCGACCGCCAACCACAGCTGTGACCCGAACCTGTGGTGGTCCGGCGACGAGCTGGTCGCGCTGCGTGAGATCGCGGCCGGCGAGGAGCTCACCTACGACTACGCGACGGACGGCCCGGCCGGCGTCCTGGGACCGGGCGCGTTGCTGCGCTGCAACTGCGGCTCGATGCGATGCCGGGGCCTGATCGAGGCCGACGACCGGCAGATCCCCGAACTGCAGCGCCGTTACGCCGGCCATTTCCGCCACGACGTCCCCTAGACGGATCGGTACCGCCCGGGGAGCATGGGCGAGATGGACCCAATCACGCGAAATGTCGAACTGGACGCGGTGCGCCGGCGCCGGGCAGAGCTGCGTGAATCCCTCGACGCGCTGGAGCAGGCGCTCGCCTCGCCGGCCGTGGGCCGTCCGCTGATCTGGGGGGAACGGGTCCGCAGCGTGCTGGTCGAGGTCGCCGACGACGTCCGCGAGCACATCGCCGGGACCGAGGGCCCGGACGGGTTGCACCAGACGATCCTGGCCGGCGACCTGCGGCTGACCAACGCGGTCGAGGCGCTCACGCAGGAGCACGCGCAGCTGAGCGACGAACTGGCCGGACTGATCGCGATGACCGAACCGCCCGTGACGGCCGAGGACGTGCCCGAGGTTCGGGAGCGGGCGACACGCATGCTCGGGCACCTGATCCGGCACCGGCAGCGCGGCGCCGACCTGATCTTCGAGGCCTACGCGACCGACATCGGCGTCGGCGACTGAGCCGTCACTCGGCGAGTTCGATGTCCAGGTCGGCGTCGCGCACCCGGACGCTGTCGGGGTGCAGGAACACGAACCGTTTGTAGGACCAGAACCGGAACACCGTCCCCAGCCCGATCGTCGCCAGGTTCACGACGTTCATCACCAGGTGGTCGTTCCGCTGATTGAGCGGGTAGGCGAACAGCGCCAGCACCAGTTCGGAGATGACCAGCACCACGAGGTTGATGCCGAAGAAGAACGACGTCTCGCGGCCGATGCTGGTGCGCGCCCGGTGCGAGAACGACAGGTGCCGGTTGCCGAAGTACGCGAACGCCGTCGCCACGATCGTCGAGACGAACTTGGCCTTCAACCAGCCGTGCGGGGACAGCGCGTTGTAGATGCCCAGGTCGATCACCAGCGAGATGATCCCGACCAGCCCGAAGGCGGCAAGCTCCTTGAGCAGAACGCGCCACGACTTGCGCAGGTATTCGCGCAGGCCGGAGGCGCCGTGAACGGTCGTCATGGTGACAAGCGAGCCTACCCGCGCCCTGCTGCGACCTGGCTGTGTGCGTCGCTCGGACCGCCCAGCAGCCCGGCCCACTAGGCTCTGGCACCGTGGATGCCCGCACCGGACTGCCAGTCGTCGGCATGGTCGGCGGCGGCCAGTTGGCCCGCATGACCCACCAGGCGGCGATCGCCCTCGGCCAGTCGTTGCACGTGCTCGCCGAGTCGCCGGACGACGCCGCGGCCCTCGTCGCGTCCGAGGTGACCATCGGTGACTACCGGGACGTGACCGTGCTCGGCTCGTTCGCCGACGGCTGCGACGTGCTCACCTGGGATCACGAGCACGTCCCGAACGAGCACGTCCGGACGCTCGACGAGGCCGGCATCGCCGTGCACCCCGGGCCGGACGCGCTGCGCTACGCCCAGGACAAGATTGCGATGCGGCGCAAGCTGACCGAGCTCGGCATCGCCTGTCCGCGCTGGGTCGACCTGACCAAGGCGCCCGACCCGGCCGGCGCCCTGGACGAGTTCGCCCGGCAGGTCGGCTGGCCGCTCGTGCTCAAGGCGGCGCGCGGCGGCTACGACGGCAAGGGCGTCTGGGTGGTGGCCGACGCGCTGTCGGCGGCGAGCCTGATCGCGTCGGGCACACCGCTGCTGGCCGAGGAGATGGTCGCGATCAGTCGCGAGCTGGCCGCGGACGTCGCCCGCTCGCCGTACGGCCAGGCCGCCGCGTGGCCCGTCGTCGAGACAGTGCAGCGCGACGGTGTCTGCGTCGAGGTGTTCGCGCCGGCGCCCCACCTGCCGGACGAGCTCGCCGACGAGGCACAACAGATCGCGCTGCGGATCGCCAGCGAACTCGACGTGACCGGCCTGTTGGCCGTCGAGCTGTTCGAGACCACCGACGAGCGGCTGCTGGTGAACGAGCTGGCGATGCGGCCGCACAACTCGGCGCACTGGACGATCGAGGGCGCACGCACGTCACAGTTCGAGCAGCACCTGCGCGCCGTGTTGGACTACCCGCTCGGCACCACGACGATGACCGCACCGGTGGTCGTGATGGCGAACCTGCTGGCCGCCGACGGCGAGGTCGATCCGCCCGGTATCGACGAGCGCGTCCACCACTGCATGGCCAAGTGGCCGGACGTGAAGATCCACTTGTACGGCAAGCAGTTCCGTCCCGGCCGCAAGGTCGGGCACGTGACCGCGCTCGGGTCGGATCTGACCGACGTGCGCACCCGCGCCCTCGCCGCCGCCGACTTCCTGATGAACGGAACCACCACGCGATGAGCGATCCATTAGTCGGCATCATCATGGGGTCGGACTCGGACTTCGCGGTCATGGGTGCCGCGGCCGACGCGCTGGCGGAATTCGACGTCCCACACGAGGTCCGCGTCGTGTCCGCGCACCGCACCCCGCTCGGGATGGCGTCGTACGCGCAGGAGGCGGCCGGCCGCGGGCTGAAGGTGATCATCGCCGGGGCGGGCGGTGCCGCGCACCTGCCGGGCATGGTCGCGGCGCTCACGCCGCTGCCTGTGATCGGCGTGCCGGTGCCGCTGAAGTACCTGGACGGAATGGACTCGCTGCTCTCGATCGTGCAGATGCCCGCGGGCGTGCCGGTCGCCACCGTCTCTATCGGCGGTGCGCGTAACGCGGGGCTGCTCGCGGTGCGCATCCTGGCCGCGTCCGACCCGGCGCTGTCGCAGCGCATGGCCGCGTTCCAGCAGACGCTCGCCGACACCGCGCATGCCAAGGACGCCGCGTTGCAGCAGCGGATCGCGCAGCCCGACACGTCGGGCTGACGCGCGGCGCATGGCCAAGTTCACCTTCGGCACCGGTAACGCACAGGCGCTGCGCCGGCTGCCGCTCTATCTGCTCGGTGCGATCGCGACGCTGCTGGTGCCGCGTACCGATCGCGTCTGGGCGTTCGGCTGCGGCATCGGCCCCGGCGAGGGCGCGCTGCCGCTGTACCGGCTGGCGCGCGAGCGCCTGGGGGCGAACGTCCGCACGGTCTGGCTAGCGACAACGCCGACGGAACTGGAACGCGCACGCGACCTCGGTATGGACGCGGTGCTCAAGCTCAGCGCGCGCGGGCTGTGGCTGACGCTGCGGGCGCGCGTGTGCGTGGTGACGCACGGCCTCGGGGACGTGAACCGCTACGGCGTGCGTGGCGCGTTCGTCGTCCAGCTCTGGCACGGCGTGCCGCTGAAGAAGCTCCACCTCGACTCACCCGCAGCGCTGCGTTCCGCGGTGCTGGGGAACAGCCGGCTGGTGCGCGCGCTGCTGGCCCGCGGCATCCGCGCGGCGGGCGCACAGATCCAGCTGTTCCCGGTGGCGTCCGAGCGGATCGTCGGACGGATCTCGTCGGCGTTCGGGGTGTCGCCCGAGCGCATCGCGGTCACCGGCGACCCGCGCGACGACGTGCTGCTCGCGGGCACGCCGGACGAACGACGCGAAGCCGCAATGACCCTGCTGGAAAAGGCGATTGGCGCCGTCCCGCCCTCCGCACGGGTGGTGCTGTACGCGCCGACGTGGCGTGACGGCGAGCGCGACCCGTCCGCACCCGACGCGGCCACGTGGGACGAGATCGCGACCTGGCTGGACCGGACGAACACGGTGCTGATCGTGCGCGTGCACCCACTCGGCCACGGCGACTACGCGGCCGGCCTGACCCGTTCGAGCCGTATCCGGATGCTGACGGCGGAGATGATCAACGACGTCAACCCGGTGCTGCCCGCCGTTGACGCGATCGTCACCGACTACTCGTCGATCGCGTTCGACTTCGCGCTGCTCGACCGCCCCACGGTGTTCCTCGCCCCCGACCTGGAGACCTACACCAGGTCGCGCGGCATGTACGAGCCGTACCGGACGTTCAGCGGCGGCCGTCATGCGGTGGCGTGGACACACGTGCTCGAGCAGCTGGACGCGCTGACCGACCCGTCCACCTCGTTCGCGGCCGAGATCGCCGCCCACACCCGCTGGCTGCGCGAGGAGCACTTCGACTTCGCGGACGGGAATGCGACCGAGCGGGTGTTCGCCGAGATCCAGCGGCGGCTGGTCCAGGAGGTCGCGATCTCGGTGCCAGCAACGCGCAGCCGCCCGACCGTCACCGCGGTCGCTTTCGAGCCCGGGCTGCTGCGCATCGAGCTCGATGCGCCGGTCTCTGCGCTGCGGCTGGACGGTCCCCGCTCGCACGTGGACGCGTCCGTGACCGTTGCCGATGGTCAGTCGGTTGCCGAGTTTCCGCTGCTGGTCGCGCGCTGGGGCGTGCCCGGACTCGCGCTGCCATCGGGGGACTATCGCCTTGCCCTGATTGGGGAAACGTCTACGACTCGGATAGCCCTCGGGGTCACCGCGACGGACACGCTCGAGCCGCTCTACCGGGCGCGAGTCGTTGCCGAGGACGGTGGCGTGCTCGTGCGCGTGGGTCCGCCGTTCTCGTCCGGCGAGCAGCGTCCGTCCCCGCACCGACCGCCGACCGCGGGCTATGGCCGGGCGCGGGTAGAGCCGGAGAACGCGATCTACTTCGAGAGCTTCTACGGCCGCGCCGCGTGCGACAACCCGCTCGGTATCGATCGCGTGATCGCGCGCGATCACCCCGAGGTGCGCAGGTACTGGAGCGTCGCGGACGGCTCGGTCGCGGTGCCGCCCGGCGCGATCCGGCTCGTTGTCGGCTCGGCCGAGTGGTGGCGGCTTCGCGCCGCCGCGCGGGTCCTGGTCGTGAACGACTGGCTGACGTACTACTTCCACCGCCGCCCGCACCAGCACGTGCTGCAGACGTGGCACGGCACGATGCTCAAGAAGCTCGCGCTGGACCGTCCGGACATGAGCCGGCGCAGGAGGCTCGCGATCGCGCGCCAGTCCCGGCGCTGGGACGCCCTGCTCGCGCAGAACGAGTACAGCGCCGCGATCTTCCGCAGCTCGTACGCGTTCAACGGCCCGATCTGGACGACCGGCTACCCGCGCAATGACGTGCTGGGCGACGCGGCGCGCGCCGAAGCGGTGCGTAACGCGATCGGCCTGGCCGGCGGCGTGCACGCCGTGCTGTACGCGCCGACCTGGCGCGACGACCGTGACGAGATGGTCGACTACCTCGATCTTGCCGAGTTCGCCGCGTCGCTGCCGGCCGATCACGTGCTGCTGGTGCGTGGTCACTCGCGCACGCTCGGATTCGGTCAGGACGTGCGGGCCGCGCAGTTGATCGACGTCACCAGCTATCCCGACGTCGCGGACCTGATGCTGGTCGCGGACCAGTTGGTCACCGACTACTCCTCGGTGATGTTCGACTTCGCGGCGACCGGCAAGCCGATGGTGTTCTACACACCCGACATCGCGCACTACGGCGACGTGCTGCGCGGCTTCTACTTCGACCTGCTCGCTGACGCACCCGGACCGGTCGTGACGACCGCGGACGAACTGCGCGCGGCGATCGCCGATCCACGGCCCGCCGAGTTCGCGGCGAAGTACGCGGGGTGGCAGGCGAGGTTCACCGCGCTGGACGACGGCCACGCCGCCGAACGGGTGGTGGCACGCCTGTACGCCGAGGGCTGGCTCGACTGAGGCAGCGAGAAATTCCCTCCGCACATCTGGAACCGCTTGCGCGGTGAGCACGAACTACCGGGTGTGCAGCAATGCGGCCGGGACCTCCCCGGCCCGATGGAAGGGAATCGCCCATGAAGAAGTCATTGCGGTGGGGAGTGCCGGTCGCGGCACTGGGCATCGCCGGACTCGGCATCGCACTGCCGGCCTCGGCAAACGCGGCCACCGACACGACCACCTATCAGGCCACCCTGAACCCGGTAGCGCTGAACACGCCATCCGGCGCGGCGTCCGGAAGCTTCACCCTGACGCTCAGCGGTGATCAGGCGACGGTGACCGAGCACGTGAACGGGCTGGCGACCAAGCTGCCGTCGGACAAGGCGACGCTGACCTCGCTCGGGATCCCGACATCGTTCGCCGGGGCGCCGTTCCCGCACGTGCAGCACATCCACATCAACGGCCAGGACACCTGTCCGAGTGCTTCGGCCGACAACAACGGTGACGGTGTGATCAGCACGGTCGAGGGCCAGCCCGCATACGGCACGATCGGCACCACCCTGTCGACGAAGGGCGACACCAGCGCGAAATCGGCCACCGATGTGACCGTCGCTCCCGGTGGTGGCAGCTTCACCTACCAGCGCACGTTCACCATCAACAGCACCACCCTGAAGGCGATCCAGAACAACAAGGCAGTGATCGTGGTGCACGGCCTGAACCCGGCCAACGCGCCGAAGGCCTCGCTCACGACGCCGAACTCGCTGGGCGTCCAGTTCCCGGGTGAGAAGAACAAGCTGGCGCTGATCGGGACCGCTCCCGCACTGTGCGGCGTGCTGTCCGCGTCGCAGATGAGCAGCGTGCCCGTCGGGTCCAGCCCGACCGGGGGCGGTAGCACGTCCGGCATCGAGGACGAGGCCCTGCTCGCCGTCGGTGGCGGTCTGCTCCTCGCTGCGGGCGGTGCTTTCGCGGCGCGTCGCCGGTTCGCTCGCCAGAGCTGACCTGCGGACCTGAGCAGCAAGAGCAGCCAGCGATGAACAGCCGCGCCCACCGCAACCGGACCCGAGTGCTCGGGGCGGTGGGCGCGGTGTTGCTCGTCGCCGGCGTGATCGCGATCGTGGTCGCCGCGCGCGCGCAGCGGAGTGCTCCGCAGCCGCCCGCGTCGGCGGCCCGGGCGGTGTCGGTGATCCCGACGGATCCTGCCGCCTCGACCGATCCCGGATCGCCTTCCCCGCAAGGGGATTCGAGTTCGCCCGCGACCCGCGGCCCGATCCTGCCGCGGTCACGGCCGGTGCACCTGTCCGTTCCCGCGATCGGTGTCGACTCGGACCTCAAACAGATCGGCCTCAACGCCAAGCGCGAAATACAGACGCCGCCGCTGGTGCGCGACTCGCACGCCTACTGGCTGACGGTGTCGCCCACTCCCGGTGAACTCGGCCCGGCCACGATCATCGGCCACGTCGATTCGGCCGCGTACGGACCGGGCGTGTTCTTCCGGCTCGGCGCGCTGCGCCAGCGCGACACGATCTCGGTCACCCGCGCGGACGGGGTGGTGGCCGTCTTCGAGGTCGAGCGGGTCGTGGAGTACCCGAAAGCGAAGTTCCCGACGCAGGCCGTCTACGGGAACCTCGACCACGCCGGGCTGCGACTGATCACCTGCGGCGGGATCTTCGACCCGTCGATCCGCAGCTACGAATCCAACATCGTCGTCTACGCCTCGCTGGTCTCCACCCACAGGGCGTAGACCTCACACTCTTTGGAGCGGACGTGTCCATGAAGACCAAGGCCCTAGGGCTGTGCCTGACCGTCGCGGCGGCAGTGACGCTGGCCGCGTGCAGTTCGTCCGCTGGGCAGTCGGCCCCGGCGGGCAATCATGCGACGACAGCGCGTAATCAGGCGATGATGCCGGGCATGGTGATGCCGGACGGTTCGACCATGGCGGCCGGCTCGCCCGGCACCGCGCCGTCCGAGGCCGCAAAGATGATCTGCACCGACGAGACGCGGAACAACATCACCACGGTGCTCGCCATGACGCCGGACCCGAGGCCGGTCTCGACCTGGCGCGGCGGGACGTACACCTGTACGTACCGCCTACCCGCGGGCACGATCGTGCTGTCCGTGCACGAGTCGGCCGACGTTCCCGCCGCGACTGCCTACACGACGGCGTTGCGTCCGAGCCTGCGCGGCGCCAAGGACCTCAACGGGCTCAGCGACCTGGCGTTCGGCACCGCGAACGGCGTGGTCGCGCTGCAGAAGGACAACGACACGCTGCGGGTGGACACGTCCGGCCTGACGAAGCAGTCCACGCTCTACGCGCACCGCGCCGACTTCGCCTACGAGATCGCCGCCGTGATCATGGGTTGCTGGACCGGCAGCCCCGTCGGTTAGTAGCTAGTCCGACTTCGTGCGCGATGTGTCGACGGCGTCGCGAGCACCCTGCGCCGCGCCGCGGATGAAGCCGGTGCCCCACGCGAAGTGCATCGTCGTGAGCACGGCCGCGTAACGCACCCGGTCGGCGAACGACCCACCGCCGGCGAGCGCGATCGCGATCAGTAGCAGCAGGTACGCGATCGGCGCGAGCGCGACGAGCGTGAACAGCCCCCACCAGCCGGGCAGCAGTCCTGCGCCCCACAGTGGCGGCAGCACGAGGCTCAGCGCCGTAGCCAGTACGAGCACCGGTGGGGCGAAGAACCGCAACGGGTTGTCGCCCCGCAGCCGGCGCACCAGCTCGCCGCGCCAGACGCCGGTCGAGTAGAACTGCCGGGCGAGCGCGTCGAGGGTGCGCCGCGGCCAGTAGTTGACCTTCAGGTCGGGATCCAGCCAGACCAGGTGACCGGCCGCGCGCAGGCGGTGGTTGAGCTCCCAGTCCTCGCCGCGGCGCACGCTCTCGTCGTAGCCACCGATCTCGGCCAGCGCCTGCGCGCTCATCACGCCCAGATACGCCGATTCCGCGGGGCCGGCCTCGACGTCCGCGCTGTGGTACGCGCCGCCGCCGAGCCCCAGCGGGCTGTTGTACGCGCGCGCTGCGGCCGCCTGCACTCCCGGATGCCCGACCGCTGCCATGATCCCGCCGACGTTCGCCGCGCCCGTCCGCAGCATCGTCCGCACCGCCCGCAGCGTGTAGTCGGTGGGCAGCTCGGCGTGCGCATCCACCCGGACGATCACCGGGTGCCGACATTCGCGGATCGCCAGGTTCAGGCCGTGCGGGATGTGCGCCTGCGGATTGTGGACGGCGCGGATGCGTGGATCGCGCTCGTGCAGCCGCTCGACGATCGCGTCCGTGCCGTCGGTGGACGGTCCCAGGGCGAGCACGATCTCGGTCGGTCCCGGGTAGTGCTGGGCCAGGATGCTGGTGACCGCGGCCTCGATGTAATGGGCCTCGTTGAGCACCGGCATCACGTACGAGACGCCGGGCAGGGTCTCGTCGTCGGCGCCTGCGGTCACCGCGTGAGGCTACCGGTTGCGCCCCGTCGCGATCGTGCCGGCAGACACGTCGACGGGCCGGCTGGCTCCGTCGCGGCGGCGGTGTTCGTGCGTGCGGCGGTGTTCGTGCGTGCGGCAGCCGGGACGGCTCAGCCTGCCGAGCGGGCACGGGCGCGGTAGGCGGCAACGGCGACCCGGTTGCCGCAGCCGCGCGCGCAGAACCGGCGTGACCTGTTCTTGGACAGGTCCACCACGACGTCCTCGCAATCGTCGGCCGCGCAGATGCGCAGCCGGGCCAGCTCCTTCATCCGGATCACGTCCACGAACGCCATCGCCGCCTCGACCGCCATCCGGTCGGCCAGCGGCGCGTCCGCGGGCGTCGCGTGCAGGTGGTAGTCCCACTCGTCGTGCTTGATCAGCTGCGGCAGCGCCTGGGCGTCGCGCAGCAGCCGGTTCGCGATGTCGACGGCGGTGTCCTCGTCGGCCTGCCACACCGCGCGCAGCCGCGGGCGCAGGGCGCGCACCGCCGCCAGCTCCTGGCGGTCGCGGGTGCGGCTGCCGGTCCAGCCCCACTCGGCGACGAAGGCGTCCAGGTCGGCGAGGCCGGCCAGTTCGTCGCCGCCGGGTTGCTCGGTGTTGACCAGGGCGGCCGCAGCGTTGAGCGCCACCTCGGTGTCATGAGCAAAAATCACCTTGACTCCTTACGGCGCGGTGTTCTAGCGTGACATGACCATAGGGTATTTCACTCATTACAGCTTGGAGTCGTCGTGCGCGCGTCCGGAGCCGCGGGACTCGGACTGGCCACGCTTTCGGCAGCCACGTTCGGGACGTCCGGTTCGTTCGCGTCCTCGCTGATGGACGCGGGCTGGACGCCCGGGGCGGCGGTCACCACGCGCATCGGCCTGGCGGCGGTGATCCTGACGGTGCCCGCCCTGGTGCAGCTACGCGGCCGGTGGCAGCTGCTGCGGCGCAGTGCCGGCGCCGTGCTCGCGTACGGCCTCGTCGCGGTCGCCGGCTGCCAGCTGTTCTTCTTCGACGCCGTCGAGCACCTGTCCGTCAGCGTCGCGCTGCTCATGGAGTATTCGGGCACCGTGCTCGTCGTCGGCTGGCTGTGGGCGCGGCACGGGCAGCGTCCGGGCCGGCTTACCGTCCTCGGAGCCGTCGCCGCGGTCGGCGGTCTGGTGCTCGTCCTCGACCTCACCGGCGACCAGCGCGCCGACCTGACCGGCGTGCTGTGGGGACTCGGCGCGGCCTGCGGGCTGGCGTTCTACTTCGTGCTTTCGGCCCGGACGGACGACCTGTTGCCGCCGATCGTGATGGCGTGGGCGGGCATGGTGGTCGGCGCAGTGACGCTCGCTGTGTTCGGCGCGGTGGGCGTGCTCGACTTCGCGGCGCCGACCGGCCGGGTGGACTTCGCCGGGCACCGGACGAGCTGGCTGGTGCCCGTGCTCGGGCTCTCGCTGGTCGCGGCCGTGATCGCGTACACGACCGGCATCGCCGCCGCCCGCCGGCTGGGCGCGACGGTGGCCTCATTCGTCGGGCTCACCGAGGTGCTGTTCGCGGCGTTGTGGGCATGGCTGCTGCTCGACCAGGCGGTCACGGTGACGCAGGGGATCGGCGGCGCGATCGTGCTGGTCGGCATCGCGCTGGTTCGGGCCGGCGGACGTGTCGACTCCGTTGATCAACAGCGCGAACTGGTCGCAGCCGCGGCTCCGGTTGGCACTGGCCCGGAGGCGGCGGGTCCGGGCGCTGGTCCGGAGCCAACCGGTCCGGCAGCGGGTGGCCCGCGGATGGCGCGGCCCTGACCTGTCCGATGCAGACCTGGCCCTGGCCGTGACCCAGTCGTAAGCCAGCGAGGCCGGACCCGCCGGGTACGGGTCAGCAGGCCTCGGGGTCTGCCTGCACGAACGCGAGCAGACCCCGACTGTGCTCTGCCTGCACATTCGCCAGCAGAACACGCATTCCCGGAGATCGGTCCCGACACATTGAGCTCTGCTGGCCCAAGTGCTAGCAGAACCCGATCGATCGGACACCAGAGTGGACGACTACTACGTTTCGCAGGATCCCGACCGGTAGTTCGGCGATCCTCCCCACCGGGAGTCCGCGATCCTCCCCACCGGGAGCCCGCGATCCCCCCACCGGGAGTCCGCGATCCTCCCCACCGGGAGTCCGCGATCCCGCCGGCACCCGGCAGCAGCCATCCGCGGCACCCGGCAGCAGCCGCCCGCGGCACCCGGCAGCATCCGCCCGCGGCACCCGGCAGCAACCGCCCGCGGCAGGGCAGCAACCGCACCAGCCACCGGGGCGAAACCTCTAGGCTCGCGGGCGTGTCAACGCCGCCCGTCGAGGCCCCGCCGCCCGCCGCGCGCGTCGTAACGGTCGGAGCCCGGCGGCTGCCCGGCTGGCTCGCCGGCTTCGTCGCGCGCCATGGCGGTGCGAACGCAACGGCGGACGCGCACACCGTCCTGCTGACCGGTGGCGACGGCGCCCGCGCCTGGGTGCAGGTGCCGTTCCCGCCGCTGGCGTTCGACGTGGACGAGCCGGTGGCCGCGCTGGTCGAACACGTCCAGCGGCCCCGGAACGTCGGCGTGCTGCTGGTGCGCCGCGGCGGCTACGCGGCCGGCGTCTTCGCGGGTAGCGAGCTGGTCGCGTCCAAGGTCGGGTCGAGCTACGTGCAGGGCACGACCAAGGCCGGTGGTTGGTCGCAGCACCGGTACGCCCGCCGCCGCGAGAACCAGGCGACCGCCGCTTTCGCCGACGCCGCAGACGTCGCCGCGCGGATCCTGCTGCCGCGGCTGGACGATCTCGAAGCGCTGGTGTGCGGCGGCGATCGCTTCGCGGTGGACGCTGTACTGGCCGACGTGCGGCTGGAGCCGCTCCGCTCGCTGGTGACCGGTGGCCTGCTGCCCGTGCCGGACCCGCGGCTGAAGGTGCTTCAGGCAACGCCGGAGCAGTTCCGCTCCGCGCGCATCCGCCTCGACCCGTGAGTAACGCGGGCGGAAGGACGGGCCACGTTTGCGCTCCGGGTGCAGATGGAAGGATGGACAGCGACCGGGTAAAGCGCACCAGGGGGTAATCAGTGAGCGAGCAGCCGTCGACCGCACTCACCGCGCTCCCTGCCTGGACGCAGCTGCGCGAGCACCACGCCGAACTGCGCAGCAAGCATCTGCGGGACCTGTTCGCCGAGGATCCGCAGCGCGGCGAGCGGTTGACTGCTGAGGCCGTCGGCATCTACCTCGACTACTCGAAGAACCGCGTCACCGACGAGACGCTGCGGCTGTTGGTCGAACTGGCCGAGCAGAGCGGGCTGCGCGCGCGCATCGACGCGATGTTCTCCGGCGAGAAGATCAACGTCACCGAGGACCGCGCCGTGCTGCATGTGGCGCTGCGTGCGCCGAAGTCCGAATCGATCAAGGTCGACGGCATGGACGTCGTGCCCGGCGTGCACGAGGTGCTCGGTCGCATGGGTGAACTCGCCGAGCGCATCCGCGCCGGCCGCTTCCTCGGTCACACCGGCAAGCCGATCCGCAACATCGTCAACGTCGGAATCGGCGGCTCCGATCTCGGTCCGGTCATGGCGTACGAAGCCCTGCGCCACTACAGCAAGCGCGAGCTGACCTTCCGCTTCGTCTCGAACGTCGACGGCACCGACTTCGCCGAGGCCACCCGCGATCTGGACGCGGCCGAGACGCTGTTCATCATCTCGTCCAAGACGTTCACCACGCTGGAGACGATGACCAACGCGGCGACCGCGCGGCAGTGGGTGCTGGACGCGATGGGCGACAAGTCCGCGATCGCCAAGCACTTCGTCGCCGTGTCGACGAACGCCGAGGCCGTCGAGGCGTTCGGCATCGACGTGATGAACATGTTCGGCTTCTGGGACTGGGTCGGCGGCCGGTACTCGATGGACTCCGCCATCGGCCTGTCCACGATGATCGCCATCGGCGTGCAGGGATTCACCGAACTGCTCGCGGGATTCCACGACATGGACGAGCACTTCCGCACCGCGCCGTTCGAGCAGAACCTGCCGGTGCTGCTGGGCCTGCTCACGGTCTGGTACACGGACTTCTTCGGCACGCAGACGCAGGCGGTGCTGCCGTACGACCAGTACCTCAAGCGGTTCCCGGCGTACCTGCAGCAGTTGACGATGGAGTCCAACGGCAAGCACGTCACCCTGACCGGCGCGACTGTCGATTACGCGACCGGGCCGGTGTACTGGGGCGAGCCGGGCACCAACGGGCAGCACAGCTTCTACCAGCTGATCCACCAGGGCACCGAGCTGATCCCGTGTGACTTCGTCGGCTTCACGCACTCGCTCAACCCGCTTCCGGCGGCAAGCGGCGGAAGCCATCACGACCTGCTCACCGCCAACGTCTTCGCGCAGACCGAGGCGCTCGCTTTCGGCAAGACCGCCGAGCAGGTTGCCGCGGAAGGCACGCCCGACTGGCTCGTCCCGCACCGGGTGTTCGAGGGCAACCGTCCGTCGAACACGCTGCTGCTCGACCGGCTCACGCCGCGCGCGCTCGGCTCACTCGTCGCGCTCTACGAGCACAGCGTCTTCGTGCAGGGGACGGTGTGGCAGGTCAACTCGTTCGACCAGTGGGGTGTCGAACTCGGCAAGGTGCTCGCCAAGAAGGTGGCCGACGAACTGTCGTCCGCCGCGGAACCGGAACTGTCGCACGACAGCTCCACCAATACGCTGATCCGTCGGTATCGTGCAGCAGCACGAGACAGTGGCCGTGCGGCAGCGCGGAAGGAGTCCTGATGCAGCTCGGCATGGTCGGCCTCGGCCGGATGGGTGCGAACATCCTGCGCCGGATCATGCGGGACGGACATACTGGCGTCGCGTTCGACACCAACCCGGACGCCGTCTTGACGTTGGCCGGCGAGGGAGCGGTCGGCGCGAACACGCTGCAGGAGTTCGTCGCCGCGCTGGAGAAGCCGCGCGTCGCCTGGGTGATGATCCCGGCCGGCATCACCGACAAGGTCGTCCAGCAGCTGGCCGATCTCATGGACGACGGCGACATCATCATCAACGGCGGGAACTCCAACTATCGCGAGGACGTCGATCGCGCGAACGCCTTGCGCGACAAGGGGATTTCGTACCTGGACGTCGGCACGAGCGGTGGCGTGTGGGGACTCGAACGCGGCTACTGCTTGATGATCGGCGGCGACGACAAGGCCGTCGAGCATTGCGCGCCGCTGTTCGAGTCGATCGCCCCGGGTGCCGGCGACGCTCAGCGAACGCGTGGCCGCGAGGGTGATCCGGCTCCGGAGGAGCAGGGCTGGTTGCACTGCGGGCCGCCCGGGGCCGGTCACTTCGTCAAGATGGTGCACAACGGCATCGAGTACGGCGTCATGGCCGCGTACGCCGAGGGCCTGAACGTGCTCGAGCACGCCGACGCGGGACTGCACGAGCAGGAGCACTCGGCCGAGATCACGCCGCTGGACCAGCCGCAGTACTACCAGTACGACCTGGACATCGCGAAGATCACCGAGGTCTGGCGGCGCGGATCGGTCATCGCGTCCTGGCTGCTCGATCTGACCGCGGACGCGCTGTACGGCAACCCGAGCCTCGAAGGCATCGCCGGCCGCGTCTCGGACTCCGGTGAGGGACGGTGGACGGTCAAGGCGGCGATCGACGAGGGCGTGCCCGTGCCGGTACTGTCCGCCGCACTGTTCGCGCGCTTCTCCAGCCGCGGCGAGGCCGTGTACGCGGACAAGCTGCTCTCCGCGATGCGCAAGGAGTTCGGGGGTCACGTCGAACTCCCCACCGGCGAGTAGCCGGGTCAGGCTGGGTGCTCGGCCTTGTCGCCGGCCCACTGGACGTGGAATGTGCCGTCCCGGTCGACGCGCCGGTAGGTGTGCGCGCCGAAGTTGTCGCGCAACCCCTGGATCAGCGCCGCCGGTAACCGTTCGGCACGCAGGCCGTCGTAGTAGGCCAGCGAGGACGAGAACGCGGGCGTCGGGATCCCGGCCAGCGCCGCCTTCGCCACGACCCGGCGCCAGGCGTCGACGCCGTCACGCACCGCGTCGGCGAAGTACGGCGCGACGAGCAGCGACGGCAACTTCGGGTCGTCCGCATACGCCTCACGGATCCGGTCCAGGAACCGCGCGCGAATGATGCAGCCGCCGCGCCAGATCGTCGCCATCGCGCCCCGGTCGACGTCCCAGCCGTACTCCGCGGAGCCGGCGGTGATCAGGTCGAAGCCCTGCGCGTAGGCGACCACCTTGGACGCGTACAGCGCGCGGCGGACGTCCTCGACGAA
>DASTXN010000115.1:0-19310 GCA_035765515.1 Jatrophihabitantaceae bacterium
ACCGACTACCACGTCGACCCGTACGAGGAGTGGTTCTACCAGCTCGAGGGGAACATCCACGTCGACCTGATGGTCGACGGCAAGCCCGAGTCGGTGCACATCGGTCCGGGCGAGACGTGGCTGCTGCCCGGAAACACGCCGCACTCGCCGCAGCGACCTGAGCCCGGCTCGGTCGGCCTGGTGATCGAGCGGGTGCGTGAGGAGGGCACGCTGGAGAAGTTCCAGTGGTACTGCCCGAACTGCAACGCGCTGGTGCACGAGGTCGAGCTGCAGGTGCGCGACATCGTGGTCGACCTGCCCCCGGTGTTCACCGCGTTCTACGAGGACGAGTCGGCCCGCGTCTGCAAGAACTGCGGGCACCTGCATCCAGGCAAGGGCTGATGGACCGGGCGATCGACGTCCACACCCACTACGTCCCGAAGGGCTGGCCGGACCTGGGCGACGGCTTCCCGTCGCTGCGGGTCGAGACCGAGGCCGAGGCCGTGATCATGCTCGGCTCCCAGGAGTTCCGGCGCGTCCAGTCGGACTGCTGGGACGCGGCCCGCCGCATCGCGGACATGGACGCCGACGGGGTGTGCGCGCAGGTGGTGTCGCCGACCCCGGTGTTCTTCTCGTACGCGCACGACCCGGTGCAGGCGGCCCGGATCGCGACCGTGTTCAACGACCTCGCGCTGCAGATCTGCGAGCCCGCGCAGGACCGGTTGCTGCCGTTCTGCCAGGTGCCGCTGCAGGATCCCGACGCGGCCTGTCGCGAGCTGGAGCGGTGCCTGGCCGCGGGACACGTCGGTGTCGAGATCGGCAACCACGTCGGCGACCGCGACCTCGACGACGCCGGCATCGTCACGTTCCTGCAGCACGCGGCCTCGCTCGGGGCGCCCGTCTTCGTCCACCCCTGGGACATGCCGAACTCGCCGCGGCTGGACCGCTGGATGGCCCGGTGGCTGGCCGGCATGCCCGCCGAGACGCACCTGTCGATCCTGGCGATGATTCTGGGCGGGGTGTTCGACAAGGTCGGTGCGGACCTGCGCATCTGCTTCGCTCACGGTGGCGGCTCGTTCGCGTTCTGGGTAGGCCGGATGGACAACGCCTGGCGTCAGCGCAACGACGTGATCGGGACGTCCGCCCACGAGCCGTCGCACTATCTGGGCCGCTTCTACGTGGACTCGGTCGTGTTCGACGAGCGCGCGCTGCGGCTGCTCGTGGACACGATCGGCCGCGATCGCGTCATGGTCGGCAGCGACTACCCGTACCCGCTCGGGGAACGCCCGGCCGGCGCGCTGGTGCGCGGGGCTAGCGTTGTGGACGAGCGCACCCGGCGGATGATCCTGCGGGAGAACGCGGAGACGTTTCTGGGCATGACCGCACTGATGAGCAAGGAGAAATCGGCATGACAACGCTGGGCACGGCCGAGGCCGCGGCGCTGGAGCTGGATCGCACCGACCCGCTGCCCACCCGCCGTGCCGAGTTCCACCTGCCGCCTGACCCGTCCGGCCGCTACGCCGAGGCCGCGTACTTCGCGGGCAACTCGCTCGGCCTGCAGCCGAAGATCCTGCGCGAACGGCTTGCCATCGAGCTGGACGACTGGGCCGCGCTCGGCGTCGAGGGCCATGTCGAGGCCAGGCATCCGTGGGTGTCGTACCACGAGTTGCTGCGCGATCCTGCAGCCCGGCTGGTCGGGGCGCAGCCGCGCGAGGTCGTCGTGATGAACTCGCTGACGGTCAACCTGCACCTGATGATGGTCAGCTTCTACCGGCCGACCCCGCAGCGGCACGCGATCCTGATCGAGGACAGCGCGTTCCCGTCCGACAGCTACGCGGTGCGCAGTCAGGCGCACTGGCACGGCTACGACCCGGACGAGGCCGTGATCCGGCTCAAGCCGCGCGCCGGCGAGTCCGCGCTGCGCAGCGAGGACGTCGTCGAATTCCTTGCTACGCAAGGAGATCAGATCGCCCTGGTGCTGCTGGGCGCGGTCAACTACTACAGCGGCGAGTTTCTCGACATCCCCGCGATCACCGCGGCAGGGCATGCCGCCGGTGCGGTGGTTGGCTGGGACCTGGCGCACGCAGCGGGCAACCTGCCGCTGCAGCTGCACGACTGGGACGTCGACTGGGCCGCATGGTGCTCGTACAAGTACCTCAACAGCGGGCCCGGTTCGCTGGCCGGCGCGTTCGTCCACGAGAGGCATCTCGCCGACCGGACGCTGCCCAAGTTGGCTGGCTGGTGGTCGACCGATCCCGCGACCCGATTCCAGATGGCCCCCGAGGTGACGCCGGTCGACAGCGCCGACGCGTGGCAGCTGTCCAACCCGCCGATCCTCGCCATGGCGCCCGCCCTCGCGTCGCTGGAAATGTTCGACGAGGTCGGCCTGAACGCCTTGCGGGACAAGAGCATTCGGCTCACGGGTTACCTCGAAGCGTTGCTGGATCAGGCCTGTTCGGGACGCGCGCTCGAGGTGATCACGCCGCGTGATCCGTCCCGTCGTGGCGCGCAGCTGTCCGTCCGCATCGGCGGGCTGGAGGCCGGCAAGGTGAGCGAGATCCTGCGCGCGGAGCACGGCGTGTTCGCCGATGCGCGCAACCCGGACGTGATCCGGCTGGCGCCCGTGCCGATGTACTGCACCTTCCACGACTGCTGGCGCGCCGTCACCGCGCTCGCCAACGTGATGGACGGCCAGTGAATGCCGATGACTGACCAACCGCGGATCGCGGTCGTCGGGACCGGGCTGGCCGGCTGCCTGCTGGCGACGCTGCTCGCGCGGCGCGGGCTGGAGGTCACCGTCTACGAGCGCCGCGAGGACCCCCGGCGTACCGGGCCGGAGCGCGGCCGCTCGATCAACCTCGCGGTGTCCGCGCGTGGGTTGGACGCGCTGGAACGCGTCGGCCTGCGCGAGGAGTCGCTCGGCCGCGCGCTTCCCATGCATGGCCGGATGATCCACTCGGTGGCCGGCGCGGAGAGCTTCCGCCCCTACAGCGCCGACCGGCAGCGCGCGATCAACTCGATCAGCCGCGCGGAACTCAACGCCTCGCTGCTGGACGTCGCCGAGAAGACGCCGGGTGTCACGCTGCAGTTCGGGTACCGGCTGCGCGAGCTGAACCTGGATACCGGCCAGCTCAGCTTCGAGACCAGTGACGGCCATAGGCGCCGTCCGCACGCGGACATCGTGCTGGCCACGGACGGCTCGTACAGCGCTGCGAGGCGTGCGGTCACGTTCCGGCAGGACTTCACATTCAGCCAGGACTACCTCGACGCCGGTTACAAGGAGCTGACGATCCCGGCGACACCGGACGGGGAGTTCGCCCTCGACCCGGACGCGCTGCACATCTGGCCGCGCGGCGAGTCGATGATGATCGCCCTGCCGAACCTGGACCGATCGTTCACCTGCACGCTGTTCTGGCCCAAGGCGGACTTCGCCAAGCTGGAGACCGATGCGCAGATCCGCGATTACTTCGCGCGGAACTACCCCGACGCCGCTCCCGTGCTGCTCAACCTCGTCGAGGACTTCCGGCAGAACCCGGTCGGCTCGCTGGTCACGGTCAAGTGCTGGCCGTGGGTGCATCGGGGAGAGCGGGTGACCCTGGCGCTCGTCGGCGACGCGGCGCACGCGATCGTGCCGTTCTTCGGTCAGGGCGCGAACTGTGCGCTGGAGGACTGTGTCGAGATCGACCGCTGCCTGGACGAGTCCGGCGGCGACTGGCAGCGGGCGCTGGACACGTACCAGGGCCGTCGCAAGGCCAACTGCGACGCGATCGCCGAGATGGCACTGGACAACTTCGTGGAGATGCGCGACCGGGTGAACTCCAGAGTCTTCCAGGCGAAGACGGCCGCGCAGCACGCGCTCGAACGACGCCTGCCCGGGCACTACGTGTCCCGTTACGAACTGGTGTCGTTCACGACGATGCCGTACGCGCAGATCCCGGATCGGATGCGGCGGCAGAATCGCGCGACGGCCGCCACTGCCGCCGGCCTCGGGGTTGGCGTCGTGGCCGGCGGCAGTGTCGCCCGTGCGATGTGGCGGCGAATCCGCCGTCGCTGAAGGGGTTTTGCGCCCCTTACGGCAGGCTGAGGGTGAGCCCGCCTTCGACGTCGCCGCCGGCGGTCTGACCGCCGTGACCGTTCCCGTGGCCGTTGCCGTGGCCGTTGCCGTGACCGCTCGCGCCGGCGCTGACCGTCGCGCTACCGCTCACCGTGACCGTGCCGGTCTGCCCGGACTTGCCGTGGCCGTTGCCGTGACCGTTGCCGTTTCCGTGGCCGTTCCCGTGGTGGGTCGGCTCGCCGTCGGTGGCCGTCGGGTCCGGTGTACCGAGCACGGTCGCGCAGTACCCGCCGACGTTGTCGACGCCGCCGGCAGCGGTGATCAGCACCGTGAACGCCGGGTTGTGCAGCGCGTTGCCGTGGCTGTGGGACACGCCGGCGTTGAATGCGACGCACAGCCCGTGCAGCGACGGGTGCGGACCGTCCGAGGGCGTCGCCGACGTGGACGGGTCCGGCGAGGTGCTGTCCGTCGGAGCGTCCGTCGGGCTCGCCGAGTCGGTGGGCGACGTGCTGTCGGTGGGACTGGTCGAATCAGTCGGCGCAGTCGAGGTGCCGTCGGCAGGGGGAGTCGACGACACCGGGGCGTCGCTGCTGGGGGCGTCGCTGCTCGGGGCGTCGGTCGACAGCGCCGGGGCGGCGAGCTGGGTGGTGGTCGAGAACTGACCGTCTGCGGCCGCCAGGGCCACGCCGCCGGTGGCCGCAGCGGCGACCGCGGCTCCGGCGACGAGCTTGGTCGCAACCAGCTTGGTGAGAAGTGACTTGATCATCGAAGGCCTCCGTGCCCTAGATCGCAATGTTGGAGTGACGGCCCGGAAATGCATCACGGCGGACAGCTCCGCGTCCGTCGCGTCCGCTGCTGGCAGGGTGCCGGCAGCAGCCAGTACCCGTCCGAGCGCGTCGCCTGCCACGCCCCCACCGTGGGGCTGTTCGAGCAGCGCGCGCGCCCGGCGACGGGTCAATCGCGGAATCCGGTTCGTACTCATGTCACCTCCTCAGCGATCAGCGGCCGAAAAATGTCACTGGCGCTCTCGCGGGCCGGCTCGTGCTGGTCCGCGGCGGCGGGTTGGACGGCGGCGGCGAGGGTCTGCAGACCCCGGTAGGCGGCGGTCCGGACGGCCCCCGGTCGCTTGCCGAGCACGCGTCCGGCGGACTTCGCGTCCAGGCCCATCACCACGCGCAGCAGCACCGCCTCGGCCTGTTCCTGGGGCAGGGTGCGGATCAGTTCCATCGCCGCTTCGGTGGAGATCGCGATCAGGGCCTGGGTGTCGGCCTCGTCCGGACCGGGGCGCTCGGTGAGCACGGCCTCGGTGGCTGCGGCCTGTGGACGGACTCGGAGCGCGCGCAGGTGATCCATGGCGCGGTGCCGGCCGATGGTGGTGACCCAGCCGCGGAACCCGTCGCCGTCGCCGCGGAACTTCGGCAGGTCGCGACACACCTGCGCCCACGTCTCGGACGCGACGTCCTCGGCGTCCCCGGTGCCGACGAGGGCGCTGAGATAGCGCACCAGCGCGGGGTTGAGTGCCCGGTAAACGGTACGGAAAGTAGCCTCGTCGCCACGCAGCATGAGCTTGAGCGTGGCGTCGAAGTCGTCCGCCGTACGCCCGGCCATGCACTTCTCATCGGCCGCACGGGCCCGGCGTTTAGGCTCGCGGGATCATGAGCCGCTCTCCAGCACTGATCGGCGGCGTGCGCCGGGGGCGTGCGGCCGCTGTCGTGACCGGCGCGGCGGTGGCGCTGCTCGCGCTGGCCGTCGTCGTCCATGGCGGCAGCCGCGGCACCGGTTTCGACCGCCACGTGGACGCCTGGTTCGGGGCGCACGTCGGCTACAGCACCGCGCTCTGGTTCGCCGATCTCGGCAGCGAGCCGGTGGTCTCGCTGCTCGTGGCGGCGGCCGTGGCGGCCTGCGTGGCGCTGCGCAGCGTTCGCGGCGCGGTGCTTGCCGTGGCCGGCCCGGTGCTGGCCGCCGGGCTCACCGAATACGTCCTCAAGCCGATCGTCGACCGCCGGCTGTACGGCTACTACGCGTTCCCGAGCGGGCACACCGCGGGCTTCGGCTCGGTCATGCTCGTCGTCGTGATCGTCCTGCTCGGGCCGGCGCGCGGCGTGCTCCGGACGCCCGTGCGCCGCTGCGGGATCACCGCGGCGGTGCTGCTCGCGCTGTGCTGCATGCTCGGGCTGATCGCGGCCCAGTTCCACTACGCGACGGACGTGATCGGCGGGCTGTTCCTCGTGCTGGCCAGCGTGATCGCGGTCGCGCTCGTGATCGACGCGGTCGGCGACCGACTCGCTCTCGCCGGGTCGCGCGCTGGACCGTCTGCCTCAGACGCGCGAGCGGATCTCCCACAGGTCCGGGAAGAACGGACGGAACAGGGTCGCGCGTAGGTACTCGGCTCCCGCGGAACCGCCGGTGCCGATCTTCGCGCCGATGATCCGCTCGACCATCTTGACGTGCCGGTAGCGCCACTCCTGGATGCCCTCGTCGATGTCGACCAGCGCCTCGCAGACCTCGGCGGGCGCGGCGGTCTCGTCCTGGTAGACCTCGACCAGCAGCGCCTGGATCGCCTCGTCCCCGGTCCACGCCGTGCTGGGATCGCGGTAGAGCGTCTCCGCCGGCAGCTCCCAGCCCTGCGTGGAGAAGTAGCGCAGCAGCGAGTCGAACACCGCGCGCCGCTCCATCGCCGCGTCGAGGCGCGCGTCGCCGGACGGGACGGTGAAGTCGCGCCGTCCGTAGGCCGCCTCGATCTCGCGGAACTGGTTCGACTGGAAGCCGCTCGAGGACCCGAGCTTGCCGCGGAAGGACGCGAACTGCTTGGGCGTCATCGTCTCGAGGATGTCCAGCTGGCCGACGATCGTCTTGAGGATCTTGGCGATGCGCCGGGCGGTGTGCAGCGCGCCAGGGGAGTTGCCGACCTCCAGGCGTTCCTGCAGCAGTGCGGTTTCGTGCAGGATCTGCTTGAACCACAGCTCGTACGTCTGGTGGATGATCACGAACAGCAGCTCGTCGTGCTCGGTCGTGGCGGGGGACTGGCAGGAGAGCAGGTCGTCCAGCCGCAGATAGCTGCCGTACGTGATCGATGTAGCTGGTGTAGTCATGGGACCATCATCCTCGATGACTGAGTCTGTGGGCAGACCCCGCGTGCGAATGACCGGACGGGAACGGCGCGAGCAGTTGCTCGATGTCGGACGCGCCCTGTTCGCCGAAAAGGGCTTCGAAGCGACCTCGATCGAGGAGATCGCGTCGCGCGCCGGCGTGAGCAAGCCTGTCGTCTACGAGCACTTCGGCGGCAAGGAGGGCCTCTACGCCGTCGTCGTGGATCGGGAGATGAGCGACCTGCTGGACCGGCTGACGTCCGCGCTGTCAGCGGACCATCCGCGCAAGCTCGTCGAGCAGGCGGCGCTCGCGTTGCTGACCTACATCGAGGAGCAGACCGACGGGTTCCGGATCCTCTCGCGCGACTCGCCCGTTGCCGGTTCGGCCGGAGGGACGTTCTCGTCGCTGCTGAACGACATCGCCAGCCAGGTGGAGCACATCCTGTCGCGCGAGTTCTCGTCCCGTGACCTGTCGCCGAAGCTCGCACCCATGTACGCGCAGATGCTGGTCGGCATGGTTGCGCTGACCGGTCAGTGGTGGCTGGAGGAGCGCAAGCCCAAGCGCGAGGACGTGGCTGCGCACCTGGTGAACCTGGGCTGGAACGGCCTGGCCCACCTGGAGCCGAAGCCCCGACTGATCACCCGGCGCCCCGACAAATCCTGACTGCTCCTGATCCGTCTCCTGATCCTGATCCTTCTCGGGACCGGCGTAACAGCCCACGCGAGTGGCGCGTTACCCCTCCCAGTGGCGCGATATTTCGCGCCACTCGGCACCGGAACGCGCCACTCGCGCAGCCTTTAGCGGAGCGCCGGACGGTTGTACATGGCCTGGCTGAATCTGTGGGCGAATCCCCTGGGTGTGGACGACGAAACGCCAGCGACGTGAGCCGTCCGATACTTGCCCGTCATGGGGGATCTGGTACGGGTCAGCCACGGGGTCTGGCGGATGGCCGAGAGTGTCGACGAGTTGGCGGGACAGTGCCGGGCGCTGCTGAGCATGCTCCCGTCCGGCAGCGTGGTCGGCGGGTTGACGGCGGCGCGGTTGCATGGGCTGTGGCTGCCTGCGCCGCGCGACGATGAACCGATCGAGGTGATTCTGCGCGGCGTCGAGCAGGTGCCTCGAGAACTGTCGGCCAGCCGCCGCACCGAGATCCGCGGTCGCCGCCGTCAGCTCGGACGTGCCGAGATGGACGTGGTCGACGGCATTCCAGTGACCGCGGAGGCTCGGACCTGGGTCGACCTGGCTGAACTAGTGCCGATGGCGGATCTCGTCGCGGCCGGGGACAGCGTCCTGCGTGGCACCACGACTCGCCGCGAGCTGGAGCTGTTCGTGCGCGACGCGCGAGGGCGCCGCGGAGTCGTGGCCGCGCGCGGGGCATTGGAACTGCTCGACGAACGATCACGATCGCGTCCGGAAAGCCATCTGCGCTTCCGCCTGGTCGACGGTGGCCTGCCGAAGCCGGAGGTGAACCGGCCGATTCATGACGACCATGGGCAGTGGGTCGCCGAACCCGACCTGCACTACGAACGAGGTCGGCTCGCGCTTGAGTACAACGGGGCACTGCATGCAGAGCCGGACCAGATGCGTAAGGACATCACCCGCGGGCTGGACGTCGTGCGCGCCGACTGGATGACGCGGACATTCGGTCCCGCGCAGGTGTTTTCGCGCTGGGACGACACCGTCGCCCTGGTGCGGACCCTCCTCGACGCGCGCGACCCAGCTTGGCGTGCCCGCCGCCGCGCCGCCGGATAATTCACGACGTTGCCGTCGCACGCACTGCTGCACGGCCCACGCGAGTGGCGCGTTATCCCTCCCAGTGGCGCGATATTTGCGCCACTCGGCACCGGAACGCGCCACTCGCGCAGTGTTCTCAAGATCACCGCCGGAATTGCCGGGCTCGTCCCTCGACTTTTGTCCGCTTCGTCGTCGGGTATCGCGCGTGCGGCTTTTCGTCTTTCACTTCGATATGACAAGGGTGCATCTCGTGCTTCACGATTACCGCGGGGATCGCGGTGTCCGTGGGGGACCCGCGTGGTATTCGGGGGATGTGGGGAATTGTCCAAGTTTTCGCTGTCGCGCCGTCGTGTCGTCGCGGCGGGCGTGGCAATCGCAACCGTTCTGGGTGTGGCTGCGGTTTCGACTGTCGCCGCCAACTCGGTTGCAAACGCAGGCACGCCTGGCGGGGCTGGCGGTAACGGCGGTAGCGGCGGAATTATCTTCGGCAACGGCGGCCAGGGCGGCCAGGGCGGCAACGGCGGCCAGGGCCAAGGTGGTGCCGGCGGCAACGCCAGCCCGGGCGTCCAGTTCTCCTGTACATCGGTCGCCGTGGATCTGAGTGGCTATTCGACCAACCCCGGGACCCCGGCGGTCACGCACACCGAGTGGTACTGGACCCAGTCTTGGGAACTGATTATTCCGCAGATCGATGCCCCGACGTGGCGCGTCGACCCTGGTGTCGCAGGAACTTGGAGTCCGAGCGACCCAGTTCGGGTGTTTGGAATCCTGCTCGGATACAGCACGTGGACCTACACGACGTCTGCCACGTCCGTGAATGCACCGCCGCACGTCAAGCTCGGCGAGGGTGGCGCGACGGGCTCGGGCTGGGAGAAGGGTGACGCGGTCACGGTGACCGATTCCCCAGCAGTTCCGGCGGACCCGACGCCCAACACGGTGACCATCCACGTCGACGGCACACAAGCGGTCTCCACGACCTTCGGCACCTCCTACACGTGGTCGAAGCAGCTCGGCGTCGCGGACAGCCACAGCCTTCAGGTTTCCGCGGTCGCGTGGAATGGCACGCCGACCGCCGTGAACTTCGACCAGACGAAGGACTGCACGACCACGATCCCGGTCCCGGCAGCTCCAACCGCGACTGCGCCGACCTGTTCGACGCCGGGCGCGCTCTACGTGCCGGCAGACACGGACCAGATCAGGTGGTCCGCGGTGGGCAACTCCCGTGTCAAAGCGCACGCGAAGCCGGGCTTCGAGTTCGCCGACGGCAAGAAGAACGAGCAGTACGACGAGACGATCCTGCCGCAACTCTCCGGCGACGATTGCGCTAGCAACGTCTCGGCAAGCATCGGCCTGACACATCACGACGCAACCTGCGCCGCCACGGCGCCGACTATCGACTTCACCCCAGTCGATGGCGTCGTGTACTCCACTGTCGAGACCGCGCCGTTCGGAGCGGGCACGCAGGTTCACGTCGTCGCGAGCGCGGACGCCACGCACAAGTTCGTCAGTGGTGACCTGCCAGCTGGCTGGACCTTCCAGGACTCCCACCACGCGACATTCACCGTGACCTTCGCGGCTGCGCCGGACTGCACCGCGGTGCCGGCGGCACCGACGGTCGTCCCCGCCGGCTGCGACGCCAACCACAAGCTCACCGCGCCGTCGGCGACCCTGCCAACCGACGGTGACCACATCACCTACAAGTGGTACTACGAGCCGAACGCCACCGGCTTCGTGGCCAAGGCCACGCTGGACGCCGGTTATAGCTGGGGCAGCTTGGTCGGCACCGGCTGGCAGGACAAGGGCAGCGGCAATGCGGCCTACCACTACGTCTGGGGTGCAGCGCCCGACTGCAATGTGTACGTGACACCTGTTGTCCCGCAGCTCAGCGAGACCTGCGAGGTCAACGGAGACGGTCACCAGACCGGCAACGTCCTCGACGACATCGTGCTGCCCACGGATACGAACGACGTCCACTACGCGAAGCACGACGGCAAGCTGTTCGCGGTAATCCAGCAGCCGGTGAAGGCGTACACCTTCTTCCAGACCCTTCCTGCCGGCTGGGCGTTCAACGACGGAGCGAAGCACCAGTACCTGGTGTTCACGCCGACGTACACGAACCCGACCTGCCTGATCGACACCGCGCCGGCGGCGCCCACGGTCACGCAGGCCGTGTGCAACGGGCCGGGCACGCACAGTGCCGCCACGGTCGTCGATCTGGACGGCAACGGTGTGACGTACACGGTGGCCAATGACCTGTCCACGGTCACCGCGACGTTGGACAGCGGCTACCAGTGGCAGAAGGACCTGCCGAGCGGCTGGACGTCCGGGCCGGGCGGCACGCTGGTCTACGACGTACCGCTGACCTCGCCGGGTGCCTGCCTGGTCAGCGTCGCGCCGCGGGCGGTCACCGCGCAGCCGGGCACGTGTGACACGAGCACCGGCTTCGACAGCCCGGCCACGATCACGAGCCCGACCGACGGTCTCGACGAGGGCGGCATCACGTATCACGTCACCGGCCTGACCGTGACCGCTACGGCCGACTCCGGCTACCAGATTCCGCCTACGCAGGGCTGGGTGAATGCGGCCAATCTGTGGACGTACACAGCCAGCGTGACGCAGCCGTTCTGCCCGTCCGTTATCGCGCTGCCGGGCAGCGTGCCGGGTACGCCGGACGGAACGCTGGACGGCGTGCCGGGGACGACCAACCCGGGGCAGACGTTCACCGCCACGGGTACCGGGTTCGCTCCGTTTGCAACGGTCAACTTCGGCATCTACTCGTCACCGCTGCTGCTCGCGACGGTGAGCGCGGACGCGTCCGGCGTCGTGAAGGCCACGATCACGATCCCGGCGGACTTCACGGGCGATCACACCGTGGTCGCGGCCGGCACCGGGCCGTCCGGTTCGCCGCTCTACCTTGCGGCCGGGACCACGGTCGTCGCGAAGAGCACCCCGACGCCGGCGGGTTCCGGTTCGCACGGTGTCGGCGGTGTGAGTGCCAGTCGGGGACCCGGCGTTGGCCCGAACGCCGGATCGTCCAGCGGCCTGGCGAACACCGGGGCGCGCGTCAACCCGGTCGCGCTGACGCAGATCGGTTTGCTGGCACTCCTGGTCGGTGGCGGTCTGCTGCTGGCCACGCGTCGCCGGGCTCGCAGGCACTAGCCCGGCACGCCCTGAGCAGGGTCGTCCGTCCGCACGCAGGGGGTGGGGACGGACGGCCCGCTCGCGTTTTCACGGGACGGCGCCCCCGCCGAGTGGCGCGAAACCCGTTCGAGTGGCGCGAAATGTCGCGCCACTCGGCACCTGAACGCGCCACTCGGCACCCGAACGCGCCACTCGGCACCTGAACGCGCCCACTGCGGCTGGTTCAGAGCTCTTCGGACAGCTCCAGCCACGACTCCTCGAGCTGCCCGCGCTCGGTGATCGCCGCGCGCAGTTCCGCGTCCAGCGCAGCGACCCGGCCGTAGTCGGTGGCGTGCTCGGCCAGCTCGGCGTGCAGCTGAGCCTCGCGCTTCTCCAACGTCGCGATCCGCCGCTCGATGCGGGTGAGCTCCTTGCGGGCCGCGCGGGTGTCGCCCCTGCGCTCGCGGCGCTCGCTGTCGGTGAGCGTGGCCTGCGGCGCAGCCGCCGCCGCGCGCCGGGCCAGGTACTCGTCCACACCACCGGGCAGCGCCGCGAGCGTCCCGCCGGCCTGTTCGCCGGGCGCGGCCAGCCCGGACGGACCACCCGGCACGATCGCGACGATGGTGTCGCAGACGCGCTCGAGCAGGTACCGGTCGTGGCTGACCACCACCAGCGTCCCGGCCCACGAATCCAGCAGATCCTCAAGCGCTGCAAGGGTGTCGGTGTCCAGGTCGTTCGTGGGCTCGTCCAGCAACAACACGTTCGGCTGGGCGAGCAGCAGCCGCAGCAGCTGCAGCCGGCGCCGCTCGCCACCAGAGAGCTCGGCCACCGGCGTCCACTGCTTGTCGTTGCCGAAACCGAACCGCTCGGCCAGCTGCGACGCCGACAGCTCCACGCCCTCGAGCGACGCGGTCGTGCGCACCTCGCGCACCGCCTCCAGCACACGCAACTCGCCCGGCAGCTCGGTGACCTCCTGCGACAGGTAGCCCGCATGCACGGTCTGGCCGATGCGCACCGTGCCGGACGTCGGCTCCAGCGCACCCGCGAGCAGCCGCAGCAGGTGCGTCTTGCCCGAGCCGTTCACGCCGATCACGCCGATGCGATCGCCCGGGCCGACGTGCCAGCTCACGCGATCGAGCAGCAGCCGATCACCGAGCTGGACGGTCACGTTCTGAAGTTCGTACACCTGCCGACCGAGCCGGCGCTGGGCGAGTGCCCGCAACTCGACCGACGCGCGCGGCTCCGGGACGTCCGAGATCAGCGCCTCGGCCGCGTCGATGCGGAACTTCGGCTTGGACGTGCGGGCCGGCGCGCCACGACGCAGCCAGGCCAGCTCCTTGCGCAGCAGGTTCTGCCGCCGTGCCTCGGACGACTCCGCCTGCCGTTCGCGCTCGGCCCGCGCCAGGACGTACGCCGCGTACCCGCCGTCGAATGCACGGACCCCGCCGCCGACGACCTCCCAGGTGCGCGAGCACACCGCATCCAGGAACCAGCGGTCGTGCGTGACGACCACGAGCGCTCCGCGCCAGGAGTTCAGGTAATCGGCCAGCCAGGTGACACCTTCGACGTCCAGATGGTTCGTCGGCTCGTCCAGCACCAGCAGGTCGGCCTGCTGCACGAGCGCGGCCGCGAGCGCCACCCGCCGTCGCTCGCCGCCGGACAGCGGGGTGACGTCCGCATCGAGGCCGACCGCGGCCAGCCCGAGCCCGGTCAGCACCGAGCGCACCACGGCGTCGCCGGCCCACTCGTGCTCGGCGGCGTCGCCGACGACGGCGGACCGGACGGTCGCGCCCTCGGGCAGGTCGCCGCGCTGCGCGACGGTCGCGATGCGGACGCCGCCGGTGCGCGTCACGCGTCCGGCGTCGGGCGGTTCGGCGCCGATCAGCAGGCGCAGCAGGGTCGACTTGCCGTCGCCGTTGCGGCCGACGACACCGATCCGATCGCCCTCGGCGACTCCGAGCGATACCGCGTCCAGCACCGTCGTCGTGCCGTAGGACTTGCCGACGTTCTCCAGGTTGACCAGGTTGGCCATCAGGTCAGCACCGTCGCGCCGGGCGCTGGGCCGGTGGCCACGACGGCCCGTTGCGCACCGAAACGCCGGGCCACGTCCGCCGCGGCCGCAGCGTCGGCGCACAGGAACGCACACGTCGGGCCCGATCCGGAGACGATGCCGGCGAGCGCGCCCGCGGTGAGCCCGGCGTCGAGCACCTCGCGTAGCGACGGAGCCAGCGACAGCGCGGCCGGCTGCAGGTCGTTGCTGAGCGCCTGCGCGACGCGCGACGCAGAACCTGACTCCAACGCGGTACGAAGGGCGGACGCGTCCAGCTGCGGCGGCGGTAATGCGCCCGCCGCGCGCAACCGGTCGAGCTCGGCATACGCGCGCGCCGTGGAGATGCCGAACGCTGCCGGCGCGATCACCCAGTGCAGCGACCCGGCCGTCGGGACGGGCTCGAGTACCTCCCCGCGTCCGGTCCCGAGCGCCGTCCCGCCGACCAGTCCGAACGCGACGTCGCTGCCGAGCTGCGCAGCGAGCTCGGGCAGCCCGGCGTCGTCCAGTTGCCAGAGCGTGGCGCACGCGAGCAATGTGCCGGCGGCATCGGCCGAACCACCGGCCATGCCACCGGCGACGGGGATCGCCTTGTCGATCTCGATCGATACGGACGGGGCGACACCGGCCTGCCCGGCGAGCAGCTCGGCGGCCCGCCAGGCGAGGTTCTCCGGCCCGTTCGGCAGCGTCGCGGCGCCCTCGCCGCGCATCGTCAGCGAAAGCTCGTCGGCCGTTCGCACCGTGATCACGTCGAAGATGTCGACCGCGTGGAAGACGGTGACCAGCTCGTGGAACCCGTCGACGCGCAACGGCCCGACGCCGAGCTGCAGGTTCACCTTCGCCGGCACCCGCACGCGCACGGACGAAACACTCGCGGACATTGGGTTGATGCTAGCGACGGCTGTGACGACGCTGCGCCCACCTGCAGCGCCCGCACGGCAAACCGCTAAGCTATTGGGGTTGCCCCGGCGAGGGATTCGCTCGAAGTGTGAGCATCCGTGATCGACGCGGTGTCGCTTCGTCGACGCGCGTCCCGCGTCCGAGGCGCACCGCGCAAGAAGCCCGACGTTTCATCCCAGAGGAGTACTGCCGTGTCCGAGGTCCGTCTGCCCGCCGAGGTTCGTTCCGAGTTCGGCAAGGGCGGTGCCCGGCGCACCCGTCGCGCCGGCAAGATTCCGGCCGTGATCTACGGGCACGGCGACAACCCGCGCCACGTGTCGCTGCCCGAGCGGGAGTTCACCGCCGCGATCCGGCACGGCGGGTCCAACGTGCTGCTGACCCTGGAGCTCGAGGGCGAAGACCAGCTGGCCATCCCGAAGGCGATCCAGCGGCACGCCATCAAGGGCACGTTCGACCACGTCGACCTGCTCGCCGTCCGTCGTGGCGAGAAGGTGACGGTCGACGTCCCCCTGTCGATCACCGGCGATGTAGTGGCCGGCGGCCTGCTGGCCCAGGAGCACACCGCGGTCACCGTCCAGGCCGAGGCAACGCATCTGCCGACCGAGATTGAGGTCAGCATCGCGGGCCTGGAGATCGGCTCGCACATCACCGCCGGTGACCTGAAACTGCCGCAGGGCTGCGTGCTCGCCGGCGACCCCGAGCAGATGCTGCTGATCGTCCAGGAGGCGCCGACCGCATCCGACATGGCGGGCACCGAGGGCGAGGGCATCGAGCAGGCCGCTCCGGCCGAGTCGCCCGCCGCCGAGGCCGTTCCCGCCGAGGGCGAGGGCAGCACCACCGAGTAGCCGGCGCGGGTACACGCGTCGATGGACACCGGCCGCCGGCTCGTCGTCGGGCTCGGCAACCCGGGTGCCCGCTACGCAGCCACCCGTCACAACGCCGGTGCCCTCGTGCTGCAACTGCTGGCCGAGCGCCTGGGCGTCCGGTTCAAGGCGCACAAGAGTTGCTGCGAGATCGCCGAGACGCGCCTGGCCGGTACGCCGGTCGTGCTCGCCCGCCCGCTGTCCTACATGAACGAGTCGGGCGGGCCGGTCGTCGGCGCAGCGCGTTTCTTCAAGGTGCCGGTCGAGGACGTCGTCGTCATCCACGACGAGCTCGACCTGCCGTTCGGGGCGCTCCGCATGAAACGTGGCGGCGGCGACGGCGGCCACAACGGGCTGCGCTCGACCACGGCATCGCTCGGCAGCAAGGACTACCTGCGGGTGCGGTTCGGAATCGGCCGCCCGCCCGGACGGCAGGACCCGGCCGACTACGTGCTGCGCGAGTTCGCCACCGCCGAGCGCAAGGAACTGCCGTTCCTGCTGGACCGAGCAGCCGACGCCGTCGAGGCGCTGATCGGCCAGGGCCTCGAGGCGGCGCAAAACCAGTTCAATTAGGCGAACAGCCCGGAGTGGGCGGCTTCGTGGGACAGCAGCCACTGCTTGGCCGGCAGCCCGCCGCCGTAACCGGTGAGCGAACCGTTCGCGCCGATCACGCGGTGGCACGGCACGATGATCGAGATCGGGTTCTGCCCGTTCGCCAGGCCCACCGCGCGGGCTGCGTCCGGCGCGCCGACCGACACCGCGATCTTGCCGTAGCTGGTCGTCTCGCCGTACGGGATCTCGGTCAGGGCATCCCACACCCGGCGCTGGAACGCCGAACCACGCGCGGCCAGACGAACGTCGAACTCGCGACGTTCGCCGGCGAAGTACTCACCAAGTTGCTCGCGGACGTCCGGCAGCGCGTCGTCGTCGCGGATCCAGTCTGCGGCGGGCGTGACGGGGCGGCGTCCGGTCGGCAGGTACAGGCCCGCCAGTGCGCCGGAATCGTCGCCGACGAGCAGCAGATCGCCCAATGGCGAGTCGTAATACGTGTATCGCATCGAATCTCCTTGTGTCGTAAGCATGTCAGTGCAGGGACGACCAGAGGTGGAAGGTGGCGTAGCTGCGCCACGGCGCCCACTCCGGCCGGCCGCCGGTGAGGTCGAGGCCGAGCGCTTCCGCGGCCTTGCGCACTCCGAGGTCCGTGGACAGGAGGACGTCCGGGTCGCCCATCGCGCGCATGAGCAGGTAGTCCGCCGTCCACGGGCCGACGCCTGGCAGGTCGAGCAGCATGGCCCGCTCCCGGCCGCGGTCGGCGCCCGGGTCGAGCGTGAGTTCACCGGACGCGCATGCCTCGGCCAGCGCGAGCAGTGTCGTCGCTCGTGACCGCGGCATCGGCAATGTGGCCGGGTCGATCGCGGCGAACCGCTGCGCGCTCGGGAACACGTGGTGATCGTCGAACGCGTCCCCGTGCTCGGCGGTGATGCGGCCGAGCAGAGTGCGCGCGCCGCGGACCGAGATCTGCTGGCCGATCACCGCTCGGACGGCCATCTCGAAGCCGTCGACCGCCCCCGGTGCGCGCAGCCCCGGGTGCTTGCGTACCAGCGGAGCGAGCACTCTGTCTTCAGCGAGCACGGTGTCGACAGCGGCCGGGTCCGCGTCCAGATCGAGCAGTCGGCGTACGCGCGCGACGACGCTGACCAGGTCGGCGTGATCGGTCAGCGACACCCGGCAGGTCACTGCGCCGTCACCCGCGGACAGGCCGACCAGCACCGGACCACCGGCTGCCCGGAAGACGCGGCTGAACGTCTGACCGTCGTAGCTCTCGACGCCGGGTATCGCCCGCTCGCCGAGGAACGCGAGCGTCGCGTCCAGGTCCATCGGCGCGCGGTACGGCAGGCGGAGGACGATCGTGCCCGCCTCCGCAACGGGCGAGCGCCGGCGGGCCGCCCGCAGCCCGGTCGGGGTGGTCGCGAACACGGCGCGGATCGTGTCGTTGAACTGGCGCACGCTGGCGAACCCGGCCGCGAACGCGATGTCGGCCGCCGGCAGGTCCGTCGTCTCCAACAGCACGCGGGCCGTCTGTGCCCGCTGCGCCCGCGCGAGCGCGATCGGCCCGGCTCCGACCTCGGCGAGCAGCGTCCGGTTCACCTGCCGCTCCGAGTAGGCCAGGCGGCGGGAGAGTCCGGCCACACCCTCGCGGTCGATCACGCCGTCGGCGATGAGGCGCAGCGCCCGTCCGGCCAGATCACCGCGGACGTCCCACTCGGGCGAACCGGGACAGGCGTCCGGACGGCACCGCTTGCAGGCGCGGAAGCCGGCCCGCTGCGCAGCGGCCGCGCTCGGATAGAACGTCACGTTGCGCCGCCGCGGCGTGATCGCCGGGCACGACGGCCGGCAGTAGATGCCCGTGGTGTGGACGGCGGTGAAGAACCAGCCGTCGAACCGCGGGTCGCGGCCGGCCACGGCGCGGTAGCAGACATCGGCGTCGGGAAGGATCACGTGTCCAGTCTGAACCCCGCCACCGACATCCGCTGGCGGAATTCAGACATTACTGTCTCCGCCCAATCGCGCTGGGGGTACCTACCGCTTGCGGAGGTGCTCATCGCGTGGTCCGCTCACCTATTGCCCACCCTCAGCCCGTGTTTCTTAGCCCGGCGGCGACGCCGTTGATCGTCAGCAGCAGGGCGCGGCGCAGGTCGGCGGACGGCTCGGCATCGGAGTCGTGCTCGGTACGCACCCGGCGCAGCAACTCCACCTGCAGGTACGAGATCGGGTCCAGGTAGGCGTCGCGCACGGCGAACGTGCGCTTGAGCACCGGGGAGTCGTCCAGCAGCACGGCCTCACCGGTCACGCGAAGCACTTCGGCGACGGTGCGCTCGTGCTCGGCGCGGACGGTGTCGAACAGCCGGTGCAAATGCGGCGGGACGAGCGTGCTCACGTAGTGCGCCGCGACGTCCAGATCGGTCTTGGCGAGCGTCATCTCGACGTTGGACAGGAACGTCGCGAAGAAGTGCCATTGCTGCTGCATCTCGGCCAGCACGTCGCCGAGACCGGCCTCGCGCGCGGCGGCCAGACCGGTTCCCACGCCGTACCAGCCGGGGACAATCTGGCGCGACTGCGTCCAGCCGAACACCCACGGGATCGCGCGCAGCCCCTCCAGGCCGCCACCGGACGACGGACGCCGCGACGGCCGCGAGCCGATGTTCAACCAGCCGAGCTGCTCGACCGGTGTCGAGGCCAGGAAGTAGTCGGGCAGGTCGGGGTCGTCGGCGAGTTCGCGGTATGCGGCGTACGCGGCGTCGCTGACCAGGGTCATGCACGCGTCCCAGCGCTCGAGCTGGTCGCCGCTCTGGCGCGGCGTGCGGTGCAGCGTGCTCGCTTGCAGCACCGCGGCGACCGTCAGTTCGAGGTTCTCGCGGGCGAGCTCAGGAAGCGAGTACTTGTCGCTGATGACCTCGCCCTGCTCGGTGAACTTGATCTCGCCGTCCAGCACGCCGTACGGCTGCGCCAGGATCGATTCGTA
>DASTXN010000116.1:0-38313 GCA_035765515.1 Jatrophihabitantaceae bacterium
ATCGACACCTTCCTGTCCGTCGTCAAGGCCGACGGCGGCGCGGTGGAGAAGGTCGACATCTGGGGACGCCGTCGGCTGGCCTACGAGATCGACAAGCACGCCGAGGGCATCTACGCCGTCATCGACGTCATGGCCCAGCCCGCGTCCGTCCAGGAGCTGGACCGCCAGCTCAACCTGAACGAGTCGGTGCTGCGGACCAAGGTCCTGCGCCCGGATCAGCGGTAGGTCGACATGGCCGGTGACACCGTCATCACCGTGGTCGGCAACCTGACCGCCGACCCCGAGCTGCGCTTCACCGCGTCCGGGGCGGCCGTCGCGTCGTTCACGATCGCATCCACACCGCGCACGTTCGACCGCAACGCCAACGAGTGGAAGGACGGCGAGGCGCTGTTCCTGCGCTGCTCGCTGTGGCGGCAGGCGGCCGAGAACGCGGCCGAGTCACTGACCCGCGGCATGCGCGTGATCGCCCAGGGCCGGCTGCAGCAGCGCTCGTACGAGACCCGCGAGGGTGAGAAGCGCACCGTGATCGAGCTGCAGGTCGACGAGATCGGCCCGTCGCTGCGGTACGCCTCGGCCAAGGTCAACCGCACCCAGCGCGGCTCGTCCTCCGGCGGCGGCTTCGGCTCGTCCGGTTCGGACGGCGGCCCGTCCGGTGGCGGTCCGGCCGACGACCCGTGGGGTTCGGCACCGCCCGCAGGTGGCGGCGGCTTCAGCGACGAGCCCCCCTTCTAACCCAACAACTTCCCGCGATCGTGATGGCTCGGTGCGGCTCCCGCTGCGTCCGGGCATCAAGATCCACCTGATTACGGAGTACCGAAATGCCCAAGCCCCCCGTCCGCAAGCCGAAGAAGAAGGCCAACCCGCTGCTCGCGGCGAAGATCGAGTACATCGACTACAAGGACACCAACCTGCTGCGCAAGTTCGTGTCCGACCGCGGCAAGATCCGCGCGCGCCGGGTCACCGGCGTGAGCTCCCAGCAGCAGCGGCAGCTCGCCAAGGCGATCAAGAACGCCCGCGAGATGGCCTTGCTGCCCTACACCTCGACCGCGCGCTAAGGAGGATCTGACATGAAGCTCATCCTCACCCGCGAGGTCGCGGGTCTGGGCCTCGCCGGCGACATTGTCGAGGTCGCCGACGGTTACGGCCGCAACTTCCTGGTTCCCCGCGGCTCGGCGATCGCCTGGACCAAGGGCGCCGAGAAGCAGATCGCCCAGATCCGCCGGGCGCGCGACGCCCGCGAGATCCGCGACCTGGGCCACGCCCAGGAGATCAAGAGCCAGCTGGAGAAGCTGAACGTCACGCTCGGCGCGCGCGCCGGCGAGGGCGGCAAGCTGTTCGGCTCGATCACCGCGACCGATGTCGCGTCCGCCGTGAAGAGCGCGGGCGGCCCGCTGCTCGACAAGAAGCGGATCAACCTGCCCGGGCACATCAAGACGACGGGCACACACAACGTCACCGTCGAGTTGCACCCGGACGTCGTGGCCACCGTTCCGGTGACGGTCTCCGCGCAGTAGCAACACCCGTCCGACCAACACGGCCGGATCGTCGATTTCCGTCGGCGATCCGGCCGTCTTGATGTTGGCGGAAATTGCTCGACGGGTTTCTTGCGTCCACAGCAGGTGGACGGCGCCGGGCCCGGTTTGCCGGGGCTGCAGCCGTCCGGGCGATGGTTGTCCCCAGGTTATCCACCGGCCAGTGAACAGCTCGTGCGGCGATTCCCACAGCGTCGCCCACAGGTGTGTGCACAGGGGCATTTGGTGTGCGGCACGGTCAGGTCATAGCGTCTGAGCACCGCATCGCAACGGCACGCGGCGGGACGTCGAATCGGCCCGATGGGCCGAAACTGTCGGACCCCGCCGCGATGCTGGCTGCGTGCGCGCGACACGTACGACCGCGCTGGGACGAACTGGGAGGGGCGCGATCTGATGACGCTGGCTGACGAACGGCCTCCGTCTGCCGCCGGCGGTTCCGGCGGCTACGACCGCACCCCGCCGCAAGCCGTCGAGGCCGAGCAGTCCGTGCTCGGCGCGATGATGATGAGCAAGGACGCGATCGCCGACGTCGTCGAGGTGCTGCGGCCCGGCGACTTCTACCGGCCGGCGCACCAGCTGATCTACGACGCGATCCTGGACCTGTACGCGCGCGGCGAACCGGCGGACCCGATCACGACCGCCGAGGAGCTGACCCGCGCCGGGCAGCTCGCCCGGGTCGGCGGCGCGCTGATGCTGCACACCCTGGTGAACTCGGTGCCGACCGCGGCCAACGCGGCCTACTACGCGCAGATCGTCGCCGAGCGGGCCACGCTGCGCCGGCTGGTCACTGCGGGCACCCGGATCGTCCAGATGGGGTACGACAGTGCGTCCGGCTCGTCCGACGTCGTCGGCAGCGTGGACGACGTCGTCGACCGCGCGCAGGCGGAGATCTACGAGGTCACCGAGCGGCGCACCAGTGAGGACTACGTCCACATCGAGACGCTGCTGCAGCCGACCCTGGACGAGATCGAGAACATCTCGGCGAACGGCGGCGTCGGCACCGGCATCCCGACCGGGTTCGCCCAGCTGGACGAATACACGAACGGCCTGCACCCGGGTCAGATGGTGACCGTCGCCGGCCGGCCTGGCTCGGGCAAGGCATTGGCACTGGATACGCCGCTGCCCACGCCCACCGGCTGGACCACGATGGGCACGGTTCAGGTGGGCGACCTACTGCTCGGGGCGGACGGGCGGCCGACCCGGGTTGTCGCCGCAACCGAAGTAATGCTCGATCGCCCGTGCTTCGAGATCGAGTTTTCCGACGGATCCGTGATCACCGCCGACGCCGACCACCAGTGGCGGACGACCACGCGGGCCAGTCGGCGCCAATCCGCCTCGGCGCGGAACGTGCGACCACGAATGCCTCGCCAGGCTCAAATGCGTGCCAAGGCTGCCGCGGCTGCCGCAGGCGACGGCGCGGACGAGCTCGCTACCGTTCGCGATCTCGTTGGAGTGCTTGGCAGCGAATTCACGACGACAATTCAGCGGGAGGCTGCACGTCTGGGAGTTGCCGGGCGAGTGTCGCGTGTGGCCAGCGGGCCCGAGCGCACCTATGTCTGGCACGCGCCCGCATACTCGCGTCAGGCGTTGACCTCGGCGGTTGCCGCGAAGGCCTGCGAGCCATCGCAACGGCCGCGTCTAGATCCGACGCACGCCTCGGTTCTCACCACGGCACAGATCGCAGCGACCCTGCGCTGTGACACTGCGGACCGCCGCCTGAACCACGCCGTCGGATGCGCGTCACCGCTGGCGCTGCCTGACGCTGAACTTCCCGTGCCCCCTTACACACTTGGTGCGTGGCTGGGCGATGGAACCAGCGCCAGCGCCCAGCTGACCTGCGCGGATCAACAGATCGTTGACCGCATCCGCGCCGAGGGAATCGTCGCCACAGCGACAAGCGCGCCGCTGCGATATCGCCTGCAGTTGCCCTCGCCTCAGATTCCCACCCGCGACTGTGTCGTCTGTGGCAAGTCATTCCGCCCCGCGCTACCGGAGGTGCGCACCTGTGGACAGTCCTGTGGCGGCAAGGCGCGGTTCAGTAGCTCCCCCGCAACGCCAGCAACGTGCCCGGACTGCGGCCGACACGTCTTCGGTTGGCGGCGGTGCACCGCATGCCACGCCGTGAACGGAACGCTCCAGGCGCGACTCCGAACTCTCGGTGTACTGGGCAACAAGCACATTCCGCAGGGCTATCTGCGTGGGAGCGAGGCACAGCGTCGTGCCCTACTGGCTGGTCTGCTGGACACCGACGGATATGCGACCTCGACCGGAAGCGTCGAGTTCGGCGTGACGAATCAACGCCTCGCAGAAGATGTCCGTGAGCTCGTGGTAAGCCTCGGATATCGGGCCTCGCTGCGGACCAAACCGGTTCACGGACGTTCACCGGAATCGTCTGTCTGTTACACGGTCGCGTTCACGCCGGCCGAGCGGGTGTTTGCGTTGGATCGCAAGGCGGAACGCCAGGTCATGGGGGTTCGCGCGGGAACGAAGTCGCGTTACATCGTCGACGTGCGGCGTGTGCCGTCAGTCCCGGTGCGGTGCGTGCAGGTCGACAACGACGACCATATGTATCTGTGTGGCGGGACCATGATCCCTACCCACAACTCGACACTTGCCCTGGATTTCGCGCGGTCGGCGGCGGTGAAGAACGGCAAGCCCACGGTCATCTTCTCCCTGGAGATGGGCAAGCTCGAGATCATGATGCGGATGTTCTCCGCGGAGGCCGGAGTTGCCCTGCAGAACATGCGCTCCGGTCACATGAGTGACCAGGACTGGACGCGGCTGGCGCGGCGCTCGTCCGAACTGGCCGAGGCGCCGCTGTTCATCGACGACAGCCCGAACCTGACGATGATGGAGATCCGCGCGAAGGCCCGGCGGTTGCGGCAGCGGCACGACCTGCAGCTGATCGTGATCGACTACATGCAGCTGATGACGTCCGGCAAGCGCGTCGAGTCGCGTCAGCAGGAGGTCAGCGAGTTCTCCCGCGCGACCAAGCTGCTGGCCAAGGAGCTGGACCTGCCCGTCGTCGTGCTCTCGCAGCTCAACCGCGGTCCCGAGCAGCGCACCGACAAGAAGCCGATGCTGTCGGACCTGCGCGAGTCGGGATCCATTGAGCAGGACTCGGACATGGTGATCCTGGTGCACCGGCCGGACCTGTACGAGCCGGAGACCGAGCGCGCCGGCGAGGCCGACCTGATCCTGGCCAAGCACCGCAACGGCCCCACCGCCACCGTCGCGGTTGCGTTCCAGGGCCGCTACAGCCGCTTCGCCGACATGCCCAGCTGAGCTGCTGCGCGATCGCTGCCTAGGCCACAGGCATAGTTGGCGCGAGTTGGCCAACGGGCTGCGACCGATGCGGATCGATCCGGCGTACGTATCGCAGCGGGCGGAGCGTTGAGCGCGGACAGGACCCGCTCATAGAGTCGGCGGATGATCGTGTGGCTCAATGGGCCGTTTGGCGTCGGCAAGTCAAGCGTCGCTCGAGAACTGGTGCGACTCGTACCGAAGTCGAGAATTCACGATCCGGAGCGGCTGGGATGGCTGCTGAAGCGGACCGTCGGGCGTCTCCGCCCAGGCGACTATCAGCAGCTAAGCCTCTGGCAGCACGGCACGATTTCTCGCGCCCATCGGGCCGGACGTGACGGCCGGGCGGTTTTCGTGCCGATGACTGTCCTGAACCCCGAACATCTCGACCGACTGCTGACTGGGCTCAGGACCCGGGGGGACAACGTCCTGCACGTCGTGCTCGACGCTCCAGCCGCCGTCTTGGCCGCACGGATCGCCGGCGACAAGAACGATCCAGGGGCCGAGCAGTGGCGACGACGCCACATTGCCCTCTACGAGCAGGTGAAGGACGAGCTCACCGCCAACGCGGTCACCCTTTCGACGGCCGGCGCCGACCCCAGACAACTCGCAGCGCAAATCGCCGCCATGCTCGAGCCCGCACTCTGATCGTGTGCCAGGTACCGGATCTCGACCGGCGCGGCTGATGCCGCGCCAGGGTGACGTCTCGCCCTCGAGACGCGGTCGGGACGCGGTCGGTGCCGATACCGTCGGGTGGTGCGCAGGTGGTTGGTGTTTGGCCTTGGGGTGGCGTTGCTGGGCTGGGGCGAGTGGCTGAACCGCCGGTGGTCGAGGATGCTGGCAAGCCCTGCCACGGGTGGCTCGCTGGCCGTGGTGGCTTTGGGCTTCCGCAACAAGGGCACCACAGCGAATCCGATCAACCGTTGGCGGGTCCGAATCGCAGTCCGGTCGGCCAGTCTCGCCGACGACGTGACCCTCGTCTTCAGCGGCGGCGCGGCCCATGGAGAGCGCCCCGAGGCCGAACTGATGGCCGACTACGCGCGCGCCAAGCTCGGCTTCACCGAAGACGTTGTGCTCGAGACCGAGAGCAGTACGACCTGGGAGAACATCACGAATGCGCTCCCCCTGATCGCATCTGCCGATCAGATCGTGTTCGCCTCGCAACCGGCTCACGCGCTGAAGGCACGCGCCTACGTCCGCCGGCAGCATCCCGAACTGGCCGCTCGCCTCGTGCGCGGCGCCGACTACCGAGGCGGCGAGTGGGCGCCGATCAAACCGATGCTTGCGCTCTACGGGTTGTGGACGTTGCGTGGGCTGAAACCGGACGAGCGACGAATCGTCTGCCCGGAGGGCCAATTACCCCTGTGCGAGCGGCTGATTTGGCCAAGTCGTCCGTCGCGCAGCATCAGCGGCCGCGCCGAATGATCCTGCCGACGGTTCGCGACCCGCGCCTGGTGACGATTCGCCGGGGCGGGAGCCTGACCGATTCCGACCACCACCTGCTCGCTCTGTGGGCAGCATCGTGCGCCGAACACGTTCTGGATCTCTTCGAAGCCGCACGACCCGACGACCCGCGACCGCGCCGAGCCATCGAGCAGGTCCGTGCCTGGACGCGCGGCGAGGCCAAGATGATGCAAACACGCGCCGCCGGCGGCCACGCGATGGCGGCAGCCCGCGAGCTAGGCGGGGCGCCACGCCACGCCGCGTTCGCTGCCGGACAGGCCGCCGTCGTCGCGCACGTCGCCGCCCACGACCTCGGTGCGGCCGCCTACGCAATCAAGGCCGTACGAGCAGCGGCACCGGCGAGTGCGAGCAATGCCGCCGGCCGCCGCGAATGCCAGTGGCAGCGAGACCAACTGCCCGCGCAGATCCGTGAACTCGTGCTGGACGATCAGCGCCGGCGCAACGAGATCTGTTGGTGGGTGTTCGACTGCTGAGGTCCGGGCAGGGTCCGGCGACCGCGATGTCTCGTACGAGGCACAGACGTAGCTGCTCATCGATAGCACGGTTGAAGGTTCGGGCATGCCGGGCTGGGACGATGTTGTGATGCGTGCACTGGTCGTCGACGCCGCCCGAGCCCGTCCCGAGGTCCGGCAGGTAGCCGAGCCGTCCGCACCCCCGCTGGGCGTGGTGGTCCGCGTGATGGCCACCGGGATGTGCCGCAGCGACTGGCACGCGTGGGCGGGGCACGACGATGACGTCACGTTCCCGCACGTCCCGGGGCACGAACTCGCCGGCGTCGTCGCAGAGGTCGGTGCCGAGGTCCGCAACTGGAAAGTCGGCGACCGGGTGACCGTTCCGTTCGTCTGCGGGTGCGGCCGCTGCGAGTGGTGCCGGTCCGGCAACGCTCAGGTCTGCCCCGACCAGCAGCAACCGGGCTTCACGCATTGGGGTTCCTTCGCCGAATACGTCCAGCTGCACGCCGCGGACACCAACCTCGTGGCGCTGCCCGAGCAGGTCGAATTCGCCGCCGCGGCCGGCCTGGGCTGCCGGTTCGCGACGGCGTACCGCGCGCTCGTCGGCCGCGCCCGGCTGACCGAGGGCGAGTGGGTGACCGTGTTCGGTGCCGGCGGCGTCGGGCTCAGTGCGGTGATGATCGCGCGCGCCCTGGGAGCGCGGGTCGTCGCCGTGGACCGGAACTCCGAGGCGCTCGCCGTCGCTTCACGGCTCGGCGCGGAGCATGTCCTGCTGGCCGACGGAATCGACATCCCCGCCGCCGTCGCTGACCTGACCGGTGGCACTCACGTGGCGATTGACGCCGTCGGCAGCGAGCAGACGTGCGGCGACGCGATCTTGAGCCTGCGTCGCCGCGGCCGGCACGTCCAGGTCGGCCTGTTGCCGCCGGTGGACGGTCACCCACGGGTGCCGATGTCCCGCGTGATCGGCTGGGAACTCGACCTGCTCGGCAGCCACGGCATGGCAGCAGCCGACTACCCCGCCATGTTGCGTCTCATCGAACAGGGCGCGCTGCGGCCGCAGCAACTGATCGAACGGACCATCGGCCTGGACGAGGCGGCGGCCCTGCTGCCCGGTTTCGATCAGGCGGTCGTCGCCGGAATGACCATGATCGACCCTGCTCGCTGACGCGCAGCGCGGACCGGTTGCCGCCGGGCTAGCGCCTGGCCAGGGCGTTCAGGACCGCGGTCTGGGCCGGCGGCACCTCCACGTCCAAAACGAGGCCGGCGGTATCGGTGCTGTACGTGAACGTGAAGAACGAGCAGCACTGCGCCTCGCGCGCGGTCAGCTCGCGCAGCGTCTGTTCGACGGAGGGGTCCAGCACCAGCCGTAACCGGGTCGGCGACAATCGCTCGGTCGAACGCAGCGAGGCGTCGAACACCGTTTCGAACTCGGCTACCCGCAACGGTTGTTCGACGGTCGGCAGGGTGCATGCGTCCGGGACCCAGGCGAGGTTCTCTGACATTTGCGCTCCGGAGCAGATGATCGACGACGAAGGCAGCGCACCGTGCGCCGCGCATCCAGTGTGCGCTGCATCCGCGCGCCCGACCAACCCCGCTGATCGACAGCAGGTTGCGGCTGCGCCGGCGACCACAGCGCGCAGTTGATCAGCAGGATTCGACGGCGACGGTGATTCGACGGCGACGGAGACAACGCTGCGCGGGTCCTTGTGCGTTTCAATGATCGTGATGACAAGCGGGCCGGGTAGGACCAGCGCGACCGCCTCGGCGTCGTTCGAGACGTTCATAGCCACAGCCGGCAACGCGCTGCTTCGGGTCGCCACCGTGATCACTGCCGACCCCGCCGCCGCGCAGGACGTGGTGCAGGCCGCCCTCGAGCGAGCGTTCCGCCACTGGGGACGGATCGCAGGGCTCGACTACCCGGAGGCGTACGTGCGGCGCATGGTCGTCAACGAGGCATTGTCGCTGCGCCGCCGCGCGAAGCGGATCGTGCTCACGGACGAGGTGCCTGAACCTGCGCCCGGTCCCGATCCGAGCGGACGGATCGGCGAGATCGAGGAACTAGGCCTCGCGGTGCGCCGGCTGCCGCCGAAGCAGCGCACCGCCATCGCCCTGCGCTACTTCTGCGACCTCGCCGACGCGCAGATCGCTGAACACATGGGCTGCCGCGAAGGGACGGTGCGCGGCTACGTGCTACGCGGCCTGCGCACCCTGCGCGTCGACCTCGACGTCGGCGCCGCCGCCCCGGCCTCCCGGGACGCCGCGACGCGTCCGACATCTCCACAGCAGGAGCGATCATGACCAACAGCACGATGGAACTGCGGGCGGCACTTCGGCTGCTCGCCGATGAGGCACCGGCTGTCGAAGCCCTGGACCACACCGCCTGGAGCGGCCAGCCGGGGGGCCAGCGTCCCCGTCGCCGGCTGCAAATGGCCGCGATTGCCGCGACTGTGGCGGTGGTCGCCGCTCTCGTCGCCGGAACACAACTCATTCACCACAACCACCACGCGACGGCGCCCGCCTCCAGCGGTCGGGCCGTCCTGGAGGTGCGCCCGCTGGTGGCGCCGGGGGTACTCGTGCTGCCTGCCGGTGCGCGCCCCAGCAACCTGTTGCAGTCCCTACCGTTCCCGATCCCGCGCACGGCCGCCGATTACAGCCGGCTCGACTCGGCTCGACAACGGCTATTGCGCACAGCGCTGACAATGACCGACTGCACTCATCCGACGGCGTCCACGGCAGTCACCCGCGTCGCCTGCGGTCCCACGCTGGGCGGCCACCAGACCGCCTACCTGCTCGGGCCGTCGCTGTTCGGCCACGCCGGGATCAAGTCGGCCACAGAAGTCGCTCCGTCACCCAAAATCGGCGAAACACAGTGGACCGTGGCACTCCAACTCCGCGCACCGGCCGCCGCCGCCTTCGGGCGGTTCACGACGGCCCACCACACGTCCGACTTCGTCGCGCACGGCGCTACGCAGTGCGGCGTCGGCAGCGCGCCGTGCGGCGACTACCTCGGCTTCGTCGTCAACGGATCGGTGGTGAGCATTCCGCTCACCATGGCACCGATCAACGGCGGCACCATTCAGATTTCGGGCAACTTCGACAAGCAGTCCGCAACCACCCTCGCCCAGCAACTGAACCCCTGAACCCGACCAGTCAGGCTGGTTCGGCGGAATCAGCCTGACTTCGCCGCCTCCTTGACCTGTTGCTTGTAGGCGCGCACGGCCTTGCGGGAGTCCGCGTCGACCACATCCGCGATCGAGCGCCGCGAACCGTCCACGCCGTGATCACCGGTGGCCTCGCGCCAGCCGTTCGGACGTACGTCGAACTGCTTGGCCAGCAGCGCAGCGAAGATCTTGGCCTTCTGCTCACCGAAACCAGGAAGGATCCCGATCCGGCGCACCAGGTCCGCGCCGGACGTCGCGCCGGTCCACACGCTCGCGGCGTCACTGTCGAAACGATCGAGCATTACCAGGGCACCTGCACCCTCCCCCGCAAGCGGGGGACCCCCAGCCATCGGGGCGCGAAAGCGGCGCAGTGCGGGCGGCTGCCGGAAGATCACCTCGAACGCATCCGGGTCGTAGCCGGCGATCGTGCGCGCGTCGAACGGTCCGTCGAGTCGCTCGGACAGCACGTGCGGGGACGTGAACGCCTTCTCCATCGCCGATTGGCTGATCGAGCAGCATGCCGATCAGCAGCGCAAGTGGGGGTACCCCCGCCTAGGAAGGCGTAGCCGACGGGGGAGGCTCGCGTTCCAGGAGCGCGTTGGCGTCATCGGTGGTGGCGAGAAACATACGTCGATCCTCTCGTGGAAGTGGGCCTGCAGCTGCATCGGCACCGTCTTGTACTGGGACGTGAGCCGGCCAGCCGTCGGGGCGAGTTGTTCCAGGCGCGGCAGCCCGACATCGATCCGCAGGGTGGCGCCGGTCCGGACGTTGATCGCGGTCAACCGGCCTCCGGTGGTGACGGCGAACGCCCAGCGTCCGTCCGGCGCGTAGGCGAGGGCGCCCGTTTGGACGTCCGTGTCGACCGGGATCGCGGCGCCGCGGAAGCGCCCGGTGGCCAGGTCCAGCAGCCGAGCCTCCGGCAGCCCGGACGCGGTGGCCTGGTAGAGCAGCGCGGTGCGGCCGTCGGGAGCGATCACGCCGGCCGGCTGGGCCGCAGTCGCGGTCAACCCGTCCAGCGACCCCAGCCGGTGACCGTCCGGCAGCCGCAGCAGCTGCGCCGGACACGTCCGCGGCGATCGCGGCGCGCAGGTGGCGACGAGCAACCTGCCACCACCGCTGGCCAGCACGGTGCTCGCCGCCAGGTCCACCGGCAGTCGGTACGCGCGGCCGGGCCGGACGTCGTAACTGGCACTGGCTCCCGTGGCCAGCAGGAAACCGGAGCCGTCTGGCAGCGGGTGCTGGACCAGCGCACCCACCCGCCGCGGCACCCGCAGCACCTGACCGGTCGGCGATCCGCTGAGCACCCGGACCAGGCGCAGGTTCGCCGCCCAGTCAGCGCGGTAGCCGAGGGTCCACACGTCGTCCGGATCCGGCCCGGGCAGCACGGTCGCATCGGTCAGCGCGCCGCCCAGCAGCCGGGTCGGTCCGCTGTCGGGCACGAAGTAACCGGGCGCGCCCGCGGCCGGACGGACGAACGCCCCGCTCGTAGTGACACCGAACGTCACCGCGCCGGTCACCTGCAGCGTCGGCACGGGGGTCGAGCGGATCCAGCCGGCCGCGAAGTTCACCTCGGCGACGGCGCCTTCCGCGCGGACGAACAACTGCACGTCCCCGATGTCCGGCAGCGCAACCGTCCGGACGATCGGTCCGTCCACCGCGGTGGACGGTGCGGGCGGGCGCGGCGCGTGACTGCTGCTGGGCTCACTCGGCACCGCGTCGTGGTGCCCTCCGCCGTACCGGTCGACGAGCCCGGCACCGAGGGCACCTGCGGCGAGCAGGGCGACCGTCGCGACCCACAGCCGGGTGCGGCGCGGCACGCGCGCGGGTGCCAGCAGCTCCTCGCGCTGAGGTCCTTCGCCGGGTCGCGTCACGCTGCGCCCCTCGATCAGCTACGCACGGCGAGCTGGTAAACGACGGACAGCCCGGCGTCGATGCGCTGCACCGCGCCGGTGCGAGCGTCCATCGCGGCCAGGGAGTCCTTGGCGCTCACCAGGAACACCCACCGCCCGTCGGCGGTATAGACAGCCGAGCCGGGCTGGACGTCGGAGTCGATCGGCACCGGCGCGCCGAGCATCCGCCCGGTGCCCAGGTCGAGCACCCGCGCGGCGAGCTGTCCGGGCGTGCCCGGCTGATAGACCAGAGCGGTGCGCGCGTCCGGGGCGATCACCCCGGCGAGCTGCCCCGACACGGCGAGCGCGCTACCGACGCGGGAGCGGCGGCCGTCCGGCAGGTGCACGAGCCAGACCGGGCAGCGCTGCAAGCGCGGGGACGAGCAGGTTGCCATGAGCAGGCGATCGTCGCCCGATGCCAGCACCGTGGCGTGCAGCAGCACGGACGGCAGCCGGTGCGCACCGTCGGGCCGCAGATCGAAGGTGCCGTGCTGGCCGTACACCAGGACGTAGCCGGAACCGTCCGCTTGGGGCGGTCCCCAGACCCGCCCGACTCCCGCCGGGAGCGGCAGCGACCTCGAGGTCACTGCGGAGGTCGGCACGTAGACCTCGCGCATACCCTGCAGCGTGTTGTCTCTGAATTCCTCGATCCAGACACTCTCCGAGTCGGGCCCGGGCAGCACGGCCGTGTTCGCCAACACCCCGGTCAGCTCGCGTGGCGGGCCGCCGTCGGGCACGAAGTAACCGGGGACCGCGTCCATCGGGCGCACGAACGCGCCCGTCTCGGTAACGCCGAACGTCACCGGCCCCGTACTGCGCAGCGCGGGAATCGTCGTGGTGGTCACGGTGCCGGCAGCGAAGTCGAGATGGGCCACGGCGTCGCCGGCGCGGACGAACAGCTGCACCGGCCCGACGTCCGGCAATGCGACCGTCCGCACGACCGGACGGTTATCGACGGTTGACGGCGCCGGAGACGTGCTGTGACCCTGCACCGTGCTCGGACGGGGCGACGGCTGCGCCCCGTGGTGGGCGCCATCGCCGCGCGTTACCAGGCCGGTGATCACGCCGCCGATCACCAGGACGGCCGCGCCCGCAACAGCGATTCGACGGCGTCCGGACGCAGCCGGCTGGCCGAGCAGTTCCTCGCCGGCATCGACCCGATCGTCGCGGTCGTTCACCCCGCGATGATCCCACGGTAGTCTCGCGATCTTCACTGTTCGCCCGATTGGTCCGCCATAGATGAAGCGCGCAACTCGCCTGCTGAACATCGCCGCCGCCGTGGTCGCCGCGGCCGCCGTCGGCCTGGGCCTGCCCGCTGCCGCAAGCGCGACACCGCTCGCGAGCACCGCGCCGCCGCCACCGCCCGGAGCCGGACCGGTGCCCGCGGTCGGCCAGCTCACCATCATCGACGCCAACGTCGCCGAATACCTGAACGCCAAGGACAACCTGCAGCGGCAGGACCTGAGCAACTTCGCCCACCGCGCGAAGCTGGTTCTCGACGCGCAGCAGGCCGCCGACGTGCCCGTCCAGACGCCCGACCTGGTGTTCCTGCAGGAGGTGGACGCCTCAACCGCGCGCGCCGTCGCCATCCGGCTGTCGCACGTCTTCTCGGCCAGCTATGTCGTCGCGGGCACGCGGGAAACCGGGCCCGCGCGCGGTGACGGAGCCGTAGTACTGCACCGCAGTGCGCGGCATGCCCTGTTCACGCGCGCCACGGCCGTCCTCTACAACACGGCGACGATGGACGCGCCGGGCGCCGCGCCGTTGATCACGTTCAGCTACCCGAAGCGGCAGATGTGGACCAAGCGGCAGTGCGCGGCGAGCACCATCGCGTGCACCGCGGACCTGTGGGAGTCGCGTCAGTCCGCGCTGTTCGAGTTCACCGCCAAGGCCACCGGGCGCCAATACGCCGTGGCCAGCGTGCACTTCGTGCCGGCCGCGTTCCTGCGTCCGCAACTGACGGCCGCGCAGCAGCCGGGCTTTCGGGAAGCGCAGTGGATCAACCAACTGCAGACCGCGATAACGGCCGCCTACCCGGACGCGACGCAGATCCTGGCCGGTGACTACAACACCCGGCTGTGCGACGCCGCCGGCGCGCTGCCCGGGCAGCAGGAGTGCGACCAGGCCGACCAGTACACGCCGATGCTGCGCGCCGCCCTGTCCCGTCCCGGCTACCAGGTGCTGATCGACTCGGGCATCGACCACGTCTTCACCACGGCCGCGGCGGTCGCGTCCGGCAAGGACACCACCTACAAGCGCTACGGCACGACGGCCCACGGACGGGTCCGGACGGCCGCGGAGTACCTCGACGACGCGGACTTCGCGAGCCGATTCAGCGACGGCGCGGCGTTCAACCGCTGCAACGCGGCCTACAACGCGGGACGGGCGAGCCCCGCCTTCGCGGACGCGATCGCGGGATGCAGGCACCGGTACTACTCCGACCACCGGCTGGACTGGGCGGTTCTGGACTAGGCGGCGACGGGCTTTCAGCGTTCGGCTGCGCAGCAGCCGGAAGCGGAGTCGGTAACGAAGCGGTCGCGATCCCGGGCTGGATTCACGTGCAAGCGCTTCCGGTCGATCTGTCCGGCGATGTTTTCTGCAGCCCTCCCCCGCATCCTCCGCACCTGCGTGGCGGCCACCGCGGTCTGCGCTTCGATCATGGCGGCGCAGGCCGTGACGGCACCGAGCGACGCGGCGCCGCTCGCCTCGGCTCCGACCGGTTCGGCGCTCGCGCTCCGGCTCGGGACGACGCCCGCCGGGCACCTGACGGTCCTGGACGCCAACGTCGAGGAGTACCTGTCCGTCCCGGACAACCGCGACCACCACGACCTGAACAACTTCGTCCAGCGCGTTGCGCGGGTGCTGGGCGCCGAGCGTGCGATGGGTGCTCCGGTGCACACGCCGGACCTCGTCTTCCTGCAGGAGGTGGACGCGGCGACCGCCCGCGCGGTGCGCACGCGGCTGAGCAGGGCGCTGCACCGCAAGTACGTCATCGCCGGCCTGCACGGGCTCGGGCCGGCCCGCGGCCGCGGCGCCATCGTGCGCGGAGAGACCCGCCGCCACGCGTTGCTGACCCGCGCCACCGCCGTCCTGTACAACAGCCGCACGCTGCGCCGGCCGACCTCGGCACACGTGCTGACGTTCGCCTACCCGCACCGGCAGGTGTGGTCCTCGCACTCGTGCCGTCGCGCCGGGGTCGAGTGCCAGGCCGGCATGTGGGAATCGCGCCAGGCCGTCATGTTCCGGTTCGTCGCGAAGCGTTCCCGGCGGGCGTACGCGGTGGCCAGCGTGCACTTCGTGCCGTACCCGTTCCTGCGCCCGCAGTTGGGCCGCCACCAGCACGCCGGGTTCCGCGAAGGGCTCTGGTTCAGCCGGCTGACGCGGCGACTGCACCACTTCTACCCGCACGCCAGGGCCATCCTCGCCGGTGACTTCAACGAGCACGTCTGCGTGCACGCGGCGCACCGGCTGGGCTCGCCGGCCTGCAACTCCCGGCACGAGTACACGCCGCTCTACCGCGCCGCCCGGGCCGCCGGTTATCACGACTCGGTCGGGGTAGGCATCGACCACATCTTCACCCGCCGAGGGACGATCACCCGCGGACGGGACGTCACGTACAAGCGGTACAGCGGCGGTGTGACGTCCGCCGGACGGATGGTCTCGCACTACCTGAACGCCCGTGATTTCCGCCACCGTTTCAGCAGTTCGCGCGGGTTCAACCGGTGCGAGAGCCTGTACGGCGTCGGCGCCGGACTTTCCCGGCGTGCACGGTCGATTCCGGGCTGCACGAACCGGTTCTACTCCGACCACCCGTTCGACTGGGCCGTGGTCCGGTAGCCGTCGGCCGTGCTCGGGTAACAGTGGCCGGAGAGACAAATCCGGCTGAGTAACCGGCCAGAGCCAGCGTGAGCCTGCCCTTGAAAGCAAGCTAGGTTTGCGACTATGGATTTCGGGCAGTGCGCTTGCCGGGGGCGAGTCCTACCGAACAGTGACACCCGACTCCTGAGGGCTGGAGGCCGATAAGTGGCGGACGCGACCGCACACCGGGCGAAGCATGCCCGCGTTCCGGCGTCGACACCTCGACCGCAGCAACAGCACCTGACCGCTGAGCAGGCTGCCGCCATCGGCCGCCCGGAGGCGGAGCACGGCTTTCGGCCCGACGTACAGGGCCTGCGTGCGATCGCGGTCGGGCTGGTCGTCTTCTACCACCTGTACCCGTCGAAGCTGTCCGGCGGCTACGTCGGCGTGGACGTGTTCTTCGTCATCTCCGGCTACCTGATCACCGGCCACCTGGCCCGCGGATTCGACCGGGGGCACCGGGTCAAGCTGCTCGACTTCTACGGCCGGCGCGCCCGGCGCCTGCTGCCCGCGGCCGCGCTCGTGCTGACGGTGACCTGGTTGCTGTCGCGCGCGTGGCTGCCGAGCACCCAGCTGGACGCAGCCGCCAAGCAGATCCGGGCCAGCGCGCTGTACTTCCAGAACTGGACGCTCGCCCACAACGCGGTCAACTACCTGACGCAGGGCCAGGCCGCCACGCCCGTCGAGCACTTCTGGTCGCTGTCGGTCGAGGAGCAGTTCTACCTGGTCTGGCCGCTGCTGTTCCTCATCTCGGCCGCCGTGGTAGCGCTAGTGGTGCACCGGTCGAAGACGCCGGTGAGCAGCGAGCGCTCGCGCCGCCTGGGACGCGCCTGCCTGCTCGTGCTGGCGGTCGCCGTCGTGATCTCGTCGCTGACCTATTCGGTGCTCAAGACGAACAGTGATCCGGCCGCCGCGTACTTCATCACGCCGACCCGGATGTGGGAACTCGGGCTGGGCGGCGTGCTCGCGCTGCTGCCCGCCGCGCTCATCCGCCGCGTCGAACGGGCCGGCGTGCTCGCCTGGATCGGCCTCGCCGCCATCGTCGCGTCGGCGGTCACGATGTCGGGCACGACCGCCTTCCCCGGCTGGGTGGCGATCGTCCCGACGCTCGGCGCGGTCGCCATGATCGCCTGCGGCTCGGGCGCCGCGCGGTTCGGCACCGCGCCGTTCACCGCGTCGCGGCTGTTCGTGTTCGTCGGCGACATCTCCTACTCGCTGTACCTGTGGCACTGGCCGATCATCGTGCTCTGGCTGGCGTACCACGGCGGCTCGATCGGCTATCTGGACGGGCCGGCGATCGTTCTGCTGTCCGTGCTGCTGTCCTGGCTGACGAAGGTCCTCGTCGAGGACAAGGTGCGCCGCGCCAAGATCGTCGTCCGCAGCCCGGGCGTATCCCTCGCGACCGCGTGCGCGGTGATCGTGCCGGCGGTGCTGGCGACGTTGTTCATCGCCGGTGAACCCGGCCCGTGGAACGGCAGGCTCACCCCCAGTCACCCGGGGGCGGCCGTCCTCGCCGGTTCCAGCACCAGCGATCCGTACGCCAACGCGCCCGTCTCCAGCCTCGATCCGCCGATCGCGGAGGCGCACAACGACATCACGTTGCTGAACCACAACGGCTGCGAGGTCGGCTACACCAAGTCCACGCCGACACCGTGCACCCTTTACGCGCCCGCGCACCCGAAGGCCACCGTGGTGCTCGTCGGCGACTCCCATGCCTCGATGTGGTCCAACGTGCTGATCACGATGGCCAAGCAGCAAGGCTGGAAGCTCATCGGCGAAACACACGCGAAGTGCCGCTGGACATCGGCGATGATGGTGCTGCGTGGCAAGCCGTACACCGCGTGCCACGACTGGGGCCAGGCGGTGCTGCACCAACTGCTGACGACGATCAAGCCCGACGTCGTCATCGCCAGCGAACGGGCCGCGTCCGGAACGGTCGACCACCCGCAGTCGGACGCCGTCGGCCGCGCGCTCGTCGGCAAGGGCATGGTGCCGTACTTCCGCACCCTGCTCCAGCACAGCATCAACGTGGTCGCGATCCACGAGACGCCCAACCTGGGATTCGACGTCCCGGACTGCCTGGCGAAGCGCAACGGCTCGATCGCGAAGTGCAGCACCCCGGCCGACGAGGCGCTGCAGCAGCACAAGACGTCCATCGACGCGGCGAAGGCCGTGATGGGCGACGCCCTGCCGGTCGTCAACGTGAACGACCTGCTGTGCACGCCGACGGTATGCCCGGGCGCGGTGGGCAAGGTGATCGGCTATCGCGACAACAACCACCTGAGCCTGTCGATGACGCGCACCCTCGAGCCGTACTTCGCCAAGCGCCTGCTGGCAACCGGCGCGTTCAGCGCCTCCGGCTGAGGCGCGCGCGCCGGACAGTCGCTGCCGCAGTCAGCCTTCCTGCATCGGGATACGCACGTTGCGCTCCGCTGCGACCTCGGCGGCGCGGTCGTAGCCGGCGTCCACGTGCCGGATCACGCCCATGCCAGGGTCGTTGGTGAGCACGCGCTCGAGCTTCTGGGCGGCCAACTCCGTGCCGTCGGCAACGCTCACCTGGCCGGCGTGGATCGACCGGCCCATCCCGACGCCGCCGCCGTGGTGGATCGACACCCAGGACGCGCCGCTGGCCACGTTGACCATCGCGTTCAGCAGCGGCCAGTCGGCGATCGCGTCCGAACCGTCCAGCATGGACTCCGTTTCCCGATAGGGGGATGCGACCGAACCGCAGTCCAGGTGATCGCGTCCGATGACGATCGGCGCTGAGATCTCGCCGTTCGCCACCAGCGTGTTGAACTCCAGCCCGGCGCGGTCACGCTCGCCGTAGCCGAGCCAGCAGATGCGTGCGGGCAGGCCCTGGAAGTGCACCCGCTCCTGCGCCATCGTGATCCAGCGCGCGAGCGACTCGTTCTCCGGGAACAGGTCGAGGATCGCCTTGTCGGTACGGGCGATGTCCTTCGGGTCACCGGACAGCGCCGCCCATCGGAACGGGCCCTTGCCCTCGCAGAACAGCGGGCGGATGTAGGCCGGCACGAAGCCCGGGAAGTCGAACGCCCGGTTGTAGCCGGCCAGCTTGGCCTCGCCGCGGATCGAGTTGCCGTAGTCGAAGACCTCGGCGCCCTTGTCCTGGAAGCCGACCATCGCCTCGACGTGCCGCGCCATGGATGCACGAGCCCGCCCGGTGAACTCCTCGGGCTTGCGTCGGGCGTAGTCGTGCCAGTCGTCGAACTCGACGCCGATCGGCAGGTAGCTCAGCGGGTCGTGCGCGGAGGTCTGGTCGGTGACGATGTCGATCGGCGCATCGTTGGCGAGCAGCTGCGGGACCAGTGACGCCGCGTTGCCCAACAGCCCGATGGACAAAGGCTTTCGTGCATCACGTGCCTCGACGGCGAGGTCGAGCGCGTGCTGCAGATTGTCGGCCTGCACGTCCAGGTAGCGGTGCTCGATGCGTCGCTTGATGCGGGACCCGTCCACATCGATGCAGATCGCGACGCCGTCGTTCATCGTCACCGCGAGCGGCTGCGCGCCACCCATCCCGCCGAGGCCGGCGGTCAGCGTGATCGTCCCGGCCAATGTGCCCTGGTAGCGCTTCGCGGCGACCGCGGCGAACGTCTCGTAGGTGCCCTGCAGGATGCCCTGCGTGCCGATGTAGATCCACGAGCCGGCCGTCATCTGCCCGTACATGATCAGGCCGAGCTGCTCGAGGCGGCGGAACTCCTCCCAGTTGGCCCAGTCGCCGACCAGGTTCGAGTTGGCGATCAGTACGCGCGGGGCCCACTCGTGCGTGCGCATGACGCCGACCGGCTTACCGCTCTGCACCAGCAGCGTCTCGTCCAGCTGGAGGTCCTGTAGGGTGCGGGTGATCGCGTGGAAGCTCGGCCAGTCGCGCGCGGCCTTTCCGGTGCCGCCGTAGACGACCAGCTCTTCAGGGTGCTCGGCCACCTCGGGATCGAGGTTGTTCTGCAGCATCCGAAGCGGCGCCTCGGTCTGCCAGCCGCGCGCGGTGAGCTCGGTACCTCGGGGTGCGCTGACCATGATCACTTCCCTTTCGCAGTGAATCTTTCCGCTTTCCACCTTTCAGCGGGGCCCGCAGGCCGCGAAAGCACCGCTGAAAGGTGGAAGCGGTCAGGTGAGTGGGTCATCGAGTGCGGAGTTCGCGGCGGCGACGGCCTGCCCGGAGCGGACGAACTCAACGGCCGACTCGATCTCCGGGGACAGGTGGCGGTCGGGTCCGGGCCCGGCGACGTGTTCGCGCAGCGCGGTGACGACGGCGCCCGTAACCGGGCCGGGCCGCAGCGGTGCGCGCAGGTCGAGAGCGCGGGCGGCCGTCAGCAGCTCGATCGCGAGCACGCGAGTGAGCGCGTCCACGGAGCGGCGCAGCTTGCGGGCGGCCGACCAGCCCATGCTCACGTGATCCTCCTGCATCGCGCTGGACGGGATCGAGTCGACACTCGCGGGGACCGCCAGCCGCTTGAGCTCGGACACCAGCGCGGCCTGCGTGTACTGCGCGATCATGTGCCCGGAGTCGACGCCGGGATCGTCCGCGAGGAACGGCGGCAGGCCGCGGCTGCGGGCCACGTCCAGCATCCGGTCGGTGCGCCGCTCGCTCATGCTCGCGACGTCGGCGGCCGGGATGGCCAGGAAGTCCAGGACATAGGCGACGGGTGCGCCGTGGAAGTTGCCGTTGGACTCCACGCGACCGGCCCCGGCCGAGCCGGTCTCGGGGAACAGCAGCACCGGGTTGTCGACGGCGCTCGCGAGCTCGAATCCCGCGACCGATCGCGCATGCGCGAGCGTGTCCCTCGCGGCGCCGGCGACCTGCGGGGCGCAGCGCATCGAGTAGGCGTCCTGCACGTACGGGCAGTCCGCGGGGTCGGCGTGCGAGGCGATGATCGGCGAGCCGGCCAGCAGCGCGCGCATGTTCGCGGCGGCGACCGCCTGGCCGGGCTGCGGCCGCAGCGCCTGCAGGTCCGCGGCGAACACCCGGTCGGTGCCCAGCATCGCCTCCACGCTCATCGCAGCGGTCAGGTCGGACGTGCGCAGCAGCAGGTCGAGGTCGTGGCAGGCGAGCAGCAGTTGGCCGAGCATGCCGTCGGTGCCGTTGATGAGCGCGAGGCCCTCCTTCTCGGCAAGGGTGACCGGTTCCAGCCCGGCGGCCTTCAGTGCATCGGCCGCGGGCATCAGCTCGCCTGCCGCGTCGCGCACCTCGCCCTCGCCGAGCAGCGCCAACGCGACGTGTGCGAGCGGGGCCAGGTCGCCGGAGCAGCCCAGTGAGCCGAATTCGCGCACGACGGGCGTGATTCCCTTGTCCAGCAAGGCGGTCAGCGCCTGCGCCGTTTGCGGGCGGACTCCGGTGCGGCCGGTCGCGAGCGTCGAAAGCCGCAGCAAGATCAGCGCACGGGTGACTTCACGCTCGACCTCGGGGCCAGAGCCTGCCGCGTGCGAGCGGACCAGAGACTGCTGCAACAGGGCGCGTTGCTCGGCCGGGATGTGTTTCGTGGCGAGCGCACCGAAGCCGGTGGAGATGCCGTAGTGCGGACGGACGTCGTCGGCCAGCGCATCGACCAGTGCGCGCGCAGTCGTGATCGCATCCAGGGCGGCAGCATCGAGTTCGACGCCGGCGCCGCCGCGGGCCACGGCGACCACGTCGTCCTCCGTGAGCGGTCCGGTGCCCACGGTGATGCGCTGCTGCATGTGGCCACTGTGCCGCGCGGGTCGTCGCGGCGGCCACTACCGGCGCAGCTTGTCTGAGATCCCAGACCCGTCGCCCGCGGGACAGGTGCGCACTCGGCTCGGGTCGGACACCCCAACCCGGTGCCAACGCAGGCTGCAGCGAAGCCTCTGGGGCCATATCGATCTTCGGCTTACACGCCGGTATGCCCTTGTGAGTTGATCACGAACCGTGCTAGCAAGAGATCACCTTCGTGCTGATCTTGGCCCGTTAGTCCGGATGGCCGGATAGTCGTGCGCGATCGGAGGGGAGATCGTTTCAAGTGCTATCAGATCGTCGTAATTCGGAAGGCACCGAGATGGGGAGGAGCCGACGTCGCCGAGTGCTGGCGTCGGGGGCTGCCCTAGCCACAGGCCTCGCGCTGGCAGTGATGCCGCTGGCGGCAACCTCCGCCAGCGCAACCACATCGACGCTTTACGTGAACGGTACTGGCGGCGGTGCCGGAGGTTCGTGTACCGCTGCGCAATACGCGACCGTTGAAGCCGCAGTAGGCGCGGCCACGGCGGGCGACACCATCGAAGTCTGCAGCGGCACCTATACGGAGAACGTCACCGTCGACAAAAATCTGACGATCGTCGGCGACGGCAACCCGACCATCACGGCGTCGACTGACACTGACCCCACCATCGACATCACCGGGGCGGGGGTCACCGCCTCCATCTCCGGTCTCACGATCACCGGTGGCCACTTCGGCATCCTTTCCGAGCCAGGCACGACGGCAAGCATCTCGGGCAACACCGTCAGCGGCTTCACCAAGACCGGCATTTCGGTGGGGAGCTACGACACGGGCGGTGATGGCGCGAGCGCCACCGTGAGCGGCAACACCGTGACCGGCACTGGGCCCAACGGCACCGTCGCCGAGAACGGCATCGAGGTGGCGTTCGGCGCAGCGGCCACGGTCAGCGGGAACACCGTCAAGAACCTGCTCTACACCGGCACGGACACTCAGGCCACCGGCATCCTGGTCTTCAACAGCAGCAACACCGCAGTCACGAACAACACGATCACCGACGTGCAGGCGGGAGTGGTATTCGACGCCGGCGCGTACGGCACCGATTACGCGAACTGGTCCATGCAGGGTGACTCGGCGAGCGGCAACACCGTGTCGTACACCTCCGGCTACACCGGTTCGGCCAGCCCTGGCACGTTCGGGATCTTCGCCGCGGCCTACGGCGATGGCGGCACTAATCTGCACGCGGGTTCGCTCGACGTGACGATCTCGGCGAACACGCTCGACGGAGACAACTCCAACACCCCGTCGGCCGCGATCAAGCTCGGCGACGGCGACCCGGCCGGAACGCTGACCGTGGCGCTGCAGTGCAACGCCGTCACCGGCGCCTGGACCACGAACCTCGATCAACCGGCTGATAGCGGCATCGTCAATGTCACCGACACGGGCTGCCCACCGAGCGGTGGCGGCGGCTCGGGCACGGTGACGACGACGGTCCCGGCAGGTGGCACAGCCTCGTCGAGCGGCAGCGCGCCCTCCTCGGCTACCCCGGTCGTTGCCAGCGTCACCAGCCCGAACGGCGGCACGGTGACGTTCACCCCGAGTGGGACCGGCACCGCAGAGCCCGGCTACACGATGCTCGGACACAGCTTCGTCATCACCGCACCGAGCGCCACCGCGTCCGACCCGCTGCAGTTGTCCTTCAAGATCGACGACGCAAGCCTGCCCGCTGGCGCCGACCCGTCGCTGCTGACCGTCTTCCGGGACGGGACCGCGATTCCTGCGTGCGCAACACCGAATGCGACGACGGCCGACCCCGACCCATGCGTCTCCTCGAGCACGACGGCCGGCGGAGTGACTACGCTGACCGTCCTGTCCTCCCACGCGTCGACATGGGCGTTCGCTGTCAAGGTGAACACCTGTGCCACCAGCCCGTTCCCCGACGTGGCCGCGAGCTCGCAGTTCTGCGGCGACATCGCGTGGCTGAAGGCTCAGGCCATCACCACCGGCTACACGGACGGGACCTTCGGGCCGACCCGATCGATCTCGCGGCAGGCGATGGCTGCCTTCCTGTACCGGATGCAGAACCCCGGCAAGGCCGACCCAACCTGCACCAGCGCTCCGTTCACCGACGTCGCGGTGGCAAGCACCTTCTGCGGCGACATCACGTGGCTGAAGGCCCAAGCCATCAGCACCGGCTACACGGACGGAACCTTCGGGCCGGCCCGGGCGGTCTCGCGGCAGGCCATGGCCGCGTTCCTCCACCGCCTGAGCAGCTAGCAAAGCGGCGGCTGTAACGCACTGAGAGGGGCCATCACCAGCAGGTGGTGGCCCCTCTCAGCATTGCCGTCGCATCGGTACGGGCCGCCGCGCCGGCGCAGGATACGGTCGGACGTATGCGTGCTGTCGTCATCACCGAACCCGGCGGACCAGAGGTCCTGCAGGCGCAGGAGGTTCCCGCTCCCGAACCGGCGACCGGCGAGGTGGTGCTGAACGTCGCCGCCACAGCCGTCAACCGCGCGGATCTCCTGCAGCGCCAGGGCAACTACCCGCCTCCGCCGGGCGCGGCGCCGTATCCGGGGCTGGAGTGCTCGGGCACCATCGCCGCGCTCGGCGAGGGCGTCACCGGCTGGCAGGTCGGCGACCAGGTGTGCGCACTGCTGGCCGGTGGCGGGTACGCGGAGCAGGTCGCCGTCCCGGCGGGCCAGCTCATGCAGGTGCCGAAGAACCTCGACCTGGTCGACGCGGCCGCGCTTCCCGAGGTCAGCTGCACGGTTTGGTCCATGGTCTTCGGCACCGAGGCAGGGCGGTTGCAGCCCGGCGAGCGATTCCTCGTCCACGGCGGCTCCAGCGGCATCGGGACGATGGCCATCCAGCTCGCCAAGCACCGCGGCGCCACCGTCTTCACCACCGCCGGCACCGCACGCAAGTTGGAGTTCTGCCGTGAGCTCGGCGCCGAGGTGACGATCAACTACCGGCAGGAACTGTTCGACGACCGGGTGCAGGCCGAGAGCGGCGGCACGGGCGTCGACGTCGTCCTGGACAACATCGGCGGGTCGTACCTGCAGCGGAACATGAAGTCGCTCGCCGTGGGCGGGCGGCTGATCGTGCTCGGGCTGCAGGGCGGCCGCAAGGGCGACCTCGATCTGGGGGCGCTGCTCGCCAAGCGGGCGACCGTCCACGCGGCAGGGTTGCGGGCCCGTCCGCTCGCGCAGAAGGCGGCGATCGTCGCCGAGACGCAGCACGCGGTGTGGCCGCTGGTCGAGTCCGGCGAGGTCCGTCCGATCATCGACCGGACGTTCGACCTGGCCGACGCCGCGGACGCGCACCGCCTCGTAGAGTCCAGCGAGCACATCGGCAAAGTGCTGCTGAAGGTCTGACGACTAGTTTGGAAGGCGTGACGGACGAAATGCATCCCCAAGACGTGAACGCCGCGAACGCGCAGGCCGCCGAGCTGGTTGCCGCCGAAGACTCCGAGGACACCGAGAGCGACCCCGCCAGCATGGTCGAGCAGCCGGCCAAAGTGATGCGGATCGGCACGATGATCAAGCAGCTGCTGGAGGAGGTCCGCGCCGCGCCCCTGGACGAGGCCGGGCGGCAGCGACTGCGGGAGATCCACGAGTCGTCGATCCACGAGCTGGAAGACGGCCTGTCGCCGGAGCTGCGCGAGGAGCTGAACCGGCTCAGCCTGCCGTTCGGTTCGGAGACGCCGTCCGAGGCGGAACTGCGGATCGCGCAAGCGCAGCTGGTCGGCTGGCTCGAGGGCCTGTTCCACGGCATCCAGACGGCGCTGTTCGCGCAGCAGATGGCGGCACGCGCGCAGCTCGAGCAGATGCGCGGACGGGCCCTGCCGGCGGGTGCGGGCGAGCGGCACGTGGTCGTCGGGCCGGGTGGCCAGATGATCGTGCCGCCGGGCGCCCAGTTCGGTCAGCCCGGTGAGGACGGCGACGAGCGCGGCGGCACCGGCCAATACCTGTGACCGACTTGGCGCCGCAGCAGGCGGTTGCCGGGAGTGTCCGCCTGCTGCAGGGCCAACGGTGGAACCCGGTGCGCGAGCTGGTCGCGTCCCGGCCCGCCGGTGACCGCGCGCTGATCACGCTCGCGCGCGACGGCGCCCGCCGGGAGTGGACGTTCGGCGAGCTGCTCGCCGCGTCCGGCTCGCTGGCCGGCGCGCTGGTGGCGCGCGGCGTGCAACGCGGATCGGTCGTGCTCACGCTCGTGGGCAACACGATCGAGTACCCGCTGCTCATGTTGGCGTGCCTGCGCATCGGCGCCGTGCTGCTGCCGTGCAGCGAGCAGCTGCGCGCGAAGGACATCGCGCTGCGCGTGGAGCGCGCCCGTCCCGTCCTGATCGTCTGCGACGAGCGCAACCGCGGCGTCGTCGACACGGCACAGCCGCCGTGCCCGGTGCTCTCGGTGCCGGACGGATCGCTGCTGACCGGTCACCCCGCGCCCGAGTTCGCCGAACTGGCAGCCACCGACCCGGCGTTCGTGCTGTTCACGTCCGGGACGAGCGGCGAACCGAAGCTGGTCACCCACGGGCAGCGCTACATCGCCGGCCAGCACCTGCAGGCGCGCAACTGGCTCGCCGCCGAAGCGGGCGAGCTGGTGTGGTCGACGGCTGCACCCGGCTGGTCGAAGTCGACGCGCAACACGTTCCTCGCGCCGTGGCTGTGCGGAGCGGTCGCCCTGCTGCAGGACCGCCGGTTCGACCCGGTCGAGCGGCTGGCAACGATCCGCGCGGAGAACGTGAACGTGCTGTGCATGGCGCCGACCGAGTACCGCCTGATCGCGACGCACGGGCCGATCGGCGAGCTGCCGTCGCTGCGCCGCGCGGTCACCGCGGGCGAGGCGATGGGCGTGCCTGCCCACGAGGTGTGGCGCACGCAGACCGGCCTGTCGATAGCGGACGGCTACGGGCAGACCGAGACCGGACACATCGCGGGCGTCCGTCCGGGCGAGCAGGCCCCGCCCGGCTCGATGGGGCGTCCACTGCCGGGTGTGCGCGTGCGGATCGTCGACGGCGAGCTGTGCGTGGACGCGGCCACCGTGCCGTCCTTCTTCCTCGGCTACACCCCGCCCGCCGAACCGTCGCCGGACGGGCTCTGGCACACCGGTGACCAGGTGCGCCAGGACGAGGATGGCTGGCTCTACTTCCAGGCGCGGGTCGACGACGTGATCGTCTCTGCGGGCTACCGGATCGGGCCGGCCGAGGTCGAGTCGGTGCTGCTCGGCCATCCGGCAGTGCGCGAGTCGGCCGTGATCGGGGTGCCTGATCCCGACCGGGGCGAGGTCGTGGCCGCGGTTGTGGTGCTGCGCGACGGATTCGACCCGTCGGACGAACTGGCGCGCGAGCTGCAGGACTTCGTCAAGGCCGAGACGGCGCCGTACAAGTACCCGCGCGTGATCCGCTTCGCCGACACGCTGCCGAAGACCAACAGCGGCAAGATCCACCGCGCGGCGCTCCGCTCTGCTCAGCCGCCTTTCCCCACGCTCTGACCAGATTTCGGGCCTGAAATTGGTCGCACCATGGGGAAAGCGGGCCGCACGGGGCTGCTAGAGCAGGGACTCGATCAGGGCGGCCACGGCGTCGTCGTCGTTGCTGGCCAGCAGCTCGTCGGCGACCTCGCGCACCGCGGCGTGCGCGTTCGCGACGGCGTAGGCGCGCCCGGCCCAGTGCAGCATCGGCACGTCGTTGGGCATGTCGCCGACTGCGACGACCTCGTCCGCCGAGATGTCGTGCGACGAGGCGAGCTCGGCCAGACCGCTCGCCTTCGTCACGCCGAACGCGCCGATCTCCAGCAGCCCGAACGAGGATGAGTGCGTCAGGCTCGCTACGGAACCCACCAGGGACTCGGCGCGCTCGAGGAAGTCGTCGGCGTCGGCGCCGCGGTCCTTGGCCAGCAGCTTGACCGCCGGCTGCGCGATCACCTCGTCCAGCGCACCGACGAGCGGCGGCGGCATCGGCTCGCCGCGACGATCCGTGCGCGGGTTGATCGCCCAGTCGTGGACGTAGCCCGGCTCGGCCGCGAACCGGTCACCGCGCTCGGCGGCGAACTGCACGTCGGGGAACTCGGCGCGCAGCGCCGTGCAGATGTGCGCCATCGTGTCCGGCTGCACGTAATGCGCCTGCAGGATCGTCTCGTCCGCCATGTCGTACAGGACGGCACCGTTCGCGCCCACGGCAACGCCCAGGTGCCCGGTCGTCTCGATCACCTCGTCCAGCCAGCGCGGCGGCCGCCCCGTGACGAACGTGACGAGCAGCCCGGCGTCGGACGCGGCCCGCAACGCGGCGCGGGTCCGGTCGGACACCGTCCCGTCACTGCGCAGCAGCGTGCCGTCCAGGTCGGTCGCGAGCAGCCGAACCGTCACGGGGTGAGCAGCTCCCGGCCACCGAGCCAGGGGCGCAGCGCGGCGGGCACGTACACGGAACCGTCCGGCTGCTGGTGGTGGTCGAGCAGGCAGGCGATCGTGCGGGCGATCGCGCACAGCGTGCCGTTGAGCGTGGCGACGGGCTCGTTCCCGTTCTGACCGCGCGTACGGATGTTCAGCCGGCGCGCCTGGAACGTCGTGCAGTTCGAGGTGGACGTCAGCTCTCGGTAGGCGCCCTGCGACGGGAACCACGCCTCGCAGTCGTACTTGCGCGCGGCGGACGAGCCCAGGTCGCCGGCCGCCACGTCGATCACCCGGTACGCGAGCTCGAGCTTGTCGAGGAACTCGCGCTCCCAGGCGAGCAGCCGCTGATGTTCCTCGCGCGCGTCCTCAGCGGGGACGTACGAGAACATCTCCACCTTGTCGAACCAGTGCACCCGGATGATGCCTTTGGTGTCCTTGCCGTACGAGCCGGCCTCGCGGCGAAAACACGAAGAGAATCCCGCGTATCGCAAAGGCAATTCGTCGCGGTCGAGGATCTCGTCGGAGTGATAGCCGGCCAGCGCGACCTCGGACGTCCCGACCAGGTACAGGTCGTCGTCGGCGAGCCGATAGACCTCCGACGCGTGCGCGCCGAGGAAGCCGGTGCCCTCCATCGTCTCGGGCTTGACCAGTGCCGGCGCGATGACCGGTACGAACCCGGCAGCGCTCGCCTGCTCCATCGCCAGGTTCACCAGCGCCAGCTCGAGTTGTGCGCCGATGCCGGTGAGGAAGTAGAAGCGTGCGCCGGACACCTTTGCCCCACGTGCGGTGTCGATAGCGCGCAGCGCCTCGCCGATCTCAGTGTGGTCGCGCGGCGCGTCCACGGTCGGCACGGTGCCGACCGTGGCGAGCGTGACGAAGTCGTCCTCGCCGCCGGGCGGTACGCCGTCCTCCACGATGTTCGCGATCGCCAGCTGCGCCTCGCGCAGCGCCGCGTCCGCCGCTGCCTGATCGGCCTCGGCGTCCTTCACCTGCGCGGACAGTTCCTTCGCGCGCGCGAGCACGGCCGGGCGCTCCTCCGGAGAGGCGGACGCGACGGACTTGCTGACCGTCTTCTGTTCCGCACGCAGGGTGTCGGCGCGGGACACCGCGGCTCGGCGCGCGTCGTCGGCGGCGAGCAACGCGTCCACGAGCGACGGGTCCGCGCCGCGAGCCCGCTGGGAGGCGCGAGCCCGGTCGGGGTCGTCACGCAGCAGCTTCAGGTCGATCACGGAACTAGGTTATCGGCCCGCGGAATTCGCCTACCCGCCGTGCGTGGCGGCACAGCAGGACAACACGCCGTGCCGACGGAAGCTGCGTCGCCACACACGCGCATCGCGGACGGCCTCGCGGCCTGGCCTTTACTCGACGGCGTGGGGCTCGGCCGGGCTCAGCGTCAGCTCCGCGCCGGAGGACTTGGGGCTGGTGTCCGAGCGCGTGGCGTTCGCCAGTTCGGCGTCGGTGACGTTGAGCGGGTGGTGGCAGGCGGCCAGATGCCCGTCGGCGAACTCGGCCAGCGGCGGTTCGATCTCGCGGCAGATGTCGGTGGCGAACCGGCAGCGCGTGTGGAAGCGGCAACCGGCAGGGGGGTCGATCGGATTGGGCAGCTCGCCCGGCGCGACCTTGCGGCGGTCCGTGCGGGCGTCCGGGTCCGGGATCGGGACGGCGTCCAGCAGGCTGACCGTGTACGGATGCTTGGGCCGGGCGTACAGCGCCTCTGCCGGGGAGACCTCGACGATCTTGCCCAGGTACATCACCGCGATGCGGTCGGACACGTGCCGCACCACGCTCAAGTCGTGCGCCACGAAGACGTAGCTCAGGCCGAGGTTGTCCTGCAGATCGTCGAGCAGGTTGACGACCTGCGCCTGAACCGACACGTCCAGCGCGGACACCGGCTCGTCGAGCACGATCAAGGTCGGGTCGGCCGCGAGCGCGCGTGCGATGCCGATGCGCTGACGCTGACCGCCGGAGAACTCGTGCGGGTACCGGTTCGCGTGCTCGCGCTGCAGCCCGACCTGGGTGAGCAGTTCGCGAACGCTGGTAGTGCGCGCGTGCGGATCGCCCTTGCGCAGCTGCAGACCGGCGCCGACGATCTGCCCGACGCGCTTGCGCGGGTTGAGCGAGGCCTGCGGATCCTGGAAGACCATCTGGACGTTGCGGCGGAACCCGCGCAGCTGCTTGCCGCTGATCGCGGTGACATCCTGGCCCCGGTACCGGAGCGTGCCCTCGGTGGCCGGGGTCAGCCGCACCATCGTCCGCGCCAGCGTCGTCTTGCCACAGCCCGATTCGCCGACGAGCCCGAGCGTCTCGCCCTCGCGCAGCGTGAGGGTCACGTCGTCGACGGCGTGGACCTGGCCGATGACCCGTCCGACCGCGCCGGACCGGACGGGGAACCGCACCGACACGTGGTCGAACTCGAGCAGTGGTGCGCCGGTGTCGGCCGTGGGCTCGGTCGAGGCACTCACGCGCTCTCCTCATTGGTGGGAAGGGCAGGTAGTTCCGCGGGCAGCCCGATGGCACCGTCGACGATCCGCAGGTCGCGCTTCTGCTCGAGCGTGAGCACGCACCGGTCGAGGTGGCTGGGCACGCCGCTGGTGGCAACGAGATCGGGCTCGTTGGTGCACCGCGGCATCCGGTGCGGGCACCGCGTGATGAAGTGGCAGCCCTTCGGCGGGTCGAGCAGCGACGGCGGTGACCCGGCGATGGTTGGCAGCCGGTGCGGACGATCGCGGTCGATGCGAGGGATCGATCCGAGCAACCCCCACGTGTACGGATGCATCGGGTCCTTGAACAGCTCGCGCAGGTCTGCCTGTTCGACCACCCGACCCGCGTACATGACGACGACCCGGTCGGCGACCTCGGCCACCACGCCCAAGTCGTGCGTGATCAGCATGACGCCGACGCCCGTCTCGATGCGCAGCTCCTCGATCTCGTTGAGGATCTGCGCCTGGATCGTCACGTCCAGCGCGGTCGTGGGTTCGTCGGCGATGAGGATCTCCGGCGAGCAGGACAGCGCCATCGCGATCATCACGCGCTGGCGCATGCCGCCGGAGAACTCGTGTGGGTACGCGCGGGCGCGATCGGCGGGCTTCGGGATACCGACCCGCCGCAGCAGTTCGACGGCCCGGTCGTGGGCAGCAGACCTGGATACCCGCTCGTGGGTACGGATCTGTTCGGCGATCTGGTCGCCCACCCGGTACACCGGCGTCAGCGCGCTCATCGGATCCTGGAAGATCATCGAGATGCGCCTGCCCCGGATCCGGCGCAGCTGCCGCTCACTCGCCGCGATCAGCTCGGTGCCGTCGGAGAGAGTCGCGGTGCCGCTGATGTCCGCGTTCCGCGCCCGGGTCAGGCCCATCAGCGTCATCGCGCTCACGGACTTTCCCGATCCGGATTCGCCTACGACGGCGAGCACCTCGCCGCGGCGCAGCGAGTACGACACGTCGTCGACGGCGTGCACGACGCCGCCTTCGGTGCGGAAGTCGACCTTGAGGTGCTCGACGCGCAGCAGTTCCTCGGAGCTCGAAAAGCTCACCATCTGCTCGACGCCGGTCATCCCTTGCCTGCCCGGATCCGCGGGTCGAGCACGGCGTAGAGGATGTCCACGATCGCGTTCATCAGCACCACGAAGAAGGCGCCCAGGATGGTGATCACCAGAATTGGCGGCACGTCGAGCGCACCGATCGCCTGGTAGGCGTACTGCCCGACGCCCTGCAGGTTGAAGACCACCTCGATGACCAGCGTAGTGCCCGCGAGCGCACCGGCGAAGTCGAGTCCCCAGAGCGACACGATCGGGATCAACGACACTCGCAGCACGTGCTTGATCATCACCTTGGTCGGCGACAGCCCCTTGGCCCGCGCGGTGCGCACGGCGTCGGTCGTCATGGCGTCGAGCACGCTCGATCTGAGCACCTGGGCGTAGATCCCGATGTAGAGGAACGCCATCGAGAACCACGGCAGGATCATGTGCGTGAACCAGCTAACCGGGTCCTTGGTGATGGGCACGTACCCGACCTGCGGGAAGATGTGCGTCTTGTAGACGAACAAGTCCAGCAGGATGAAGCCGACGACGAACGACGGCGACGAGATCCCGAGGAAGCTCACCGTGCTGACCGCGACGTCGGTTGCCTTGCCGGCGCGCAGCGCACCGATCACTCCGAGAGCGATTCCGATCAACATCCAGACGATGGCCGCGCCGATCGCCACCGAGAGTGTCGCCGGCAGCCCGCGCTTGATCTGCGAGAACACCGAAAGGTGCTGCGTGTACGACTGGATCTGGCCGGTGAAGATTTGCTTCATCGTCCGCACGTACTGCACGTAGATCGGCTTGTTGAACCCGTAGGCGACCTCGACGTTGTGGATGTCGGCGGGAGTCGCCGTGCGCCCGGCCAGCCGTAGCGCAGGGTTGCCGTTCGGGATCGCGAAGAAGATCAGGAACGTCAGCACGCTGACCGCGAACAGCACGACGATCGCTGCGGCGAGCCGTTTGAGCGCGAAGATCAATAAGTACATGTCGCCTCAGTGCCGGGATGATCGCGGGTCGAAGGCCTGCCTGAGCCCGTCGCCGAAGACGTTCACCGACAGCGCGGCGATGATCAGCATGATGCCGGGCACGAGGACCAGGTGGGGTGAGACGGAGATCAGCTCCGAACCGTCCGAGAGCATCGTGCCCCACGACGCGCTCGGGGGCTGGACGCCGGCGCCGAGGAAGGACAGCGCTGCCTCGAGCACGATCGACTGGGCGACCTGCAGCGCGAAGAACACCGGCAGGATGGACGCGGACAGGTTGGGCAGGATCTCCGAGAAGATGATCCGAGCGCGGTTGTAGCCGAGGATGCGCGCGGCGTCCACGAACTCCCTCTCGCGCAGCGTGAGCACCTCGCCGCGGATCGGTCTGGCGACGTACGGGATGTAGACCACCCCGATCACCATGGACGGGATGAAGATCGAGCTGCCCGACAGGTGCGCGAAGCCGAGGTTCACCCCGCCGACGGCGAGGCTCACCCCCAGCGCTGCGGCGAGCAGCAGTGCCGGGTAGGCCCAGATCAGGTCGAGCAGCCGAGAAAGGATCGTGTCCGTCCAACCGCGGAAGAAGCCGGCCGTGACGCCGAACAGCAGCGCACCGATCATCGTGACGATCGTGGCCATGAACCCGATCGCCAGCGAGTTGCGTCCGCCGTACAGCAGGCGCACTGCGATGTCACGGCCGTTCTGGTCCGCACCGAAGAAGAACTTCGAGTGATACGTCGGGCCGATGGGCAGACCGATCGTGCTGACGACGGGCGTCGGCTTCCCGTTGAGGTTGATGACCTCGCTGATGTGGTTCGCGTCCGGGCCGGTGTGCGCGATGTCGTTGGCGTAGACCGGCGCGAGCAGACAGACGATCACCACCAGCAGGAAGATCACGCCGAAGAACAGCGCAATTTTGTTGTGGCGCAGCCGATGCAGGGCAAGCCGCAGCGGACTGTCGCCGCTTCCGGTGGTCTCCTCCTCGATGGAGGAGGAGACCACGGAAGCCGCGTGGTCGACCATGGACGTCCTACTTCAGCGACACCGTCGAGAAGAGGATGTAGTCGACCGGATTGAAGACGGCCCCGCTGAAGTTGACCCGGTTGGACAGGAACTTCGGCGCGGTCTGGTAGCCGTACACAGCGACGTAGCTCTGGTCGGCGACGTACTTGTCGAGCGCCTGCCACTTCGCGGCATCGGCGGAGAGCTGGCTGGCCGGGTCCTTCTCCAGCGTCGCGAGCTGGCTCTCGATCTGCGGGTCGTCGACGTCACCGAAGTTCTCGTTGTTCGTCCGCTGAATGCCGGCCTTCGACAGCAGCAGATAGAAGTCCGAGGGGTTCGGGAAGTCCTGCGACCAGTCCGCGAAACCGATCTGCGGGTTGAGCGACTCGTTGCCGATGGTCTGGAAGTAGGTCGCGTCCGCGACGACCTTCATCGATGACTTGAAGCCCAGCGTCTTGAGCAGGTCGTTCAGGTACAGGCAGAAGTTCTGCCGCGGCTGACGCGTCTCGCTCCACACTGTGACCTTGGTGCCGGCAAGCCCGGCGTTCTTGATCATCTGCTTGGCCTTGGCCACCGTAGCGGCCGACGGCGACTGGGTCGGGTCACCGAAGGAGCACGGACCGTCGGCGTGACCGGCGATCGTCGGCGGCAGGAAGTTGCAGCCCGGGGTCAGCGCGCCGCTGGACAGCTTGGCCAGCGCCGGCCGGTCCATCGCCATGTTGACCGCGGTGCGGGCCGCCTTGTTGTTGAACGGCGCGACACGGGTGTTCATGAAGAAGTAGTACGTCGAGGCCAGCGGCGTCTTCTGGTAGCGGTCCTTCGCCTGCGTCATGACCTGCGGCAGCACCTGCGCCGGGATCGTGTCACCTGCGTCGAAGACGTCGGCCTGGTTGTTCAGCACCGCCTGCGCCTCGGCCGTGGTGTTGCTGTTCACCGACACGTCGACCTCGTCGGCGTACCCGGTCGGGATGCCAGGGATCTTGAAGCTGGCGAAGTCCGCGTTGCGCAGCAGTTGGTACGAGCCGTTCGGGACGATCTTGCCGAACTTGTAGGGACCGTCGCCGAGCGGCGGAGTGTTGGACAGCACCTTCATCGGCGTGCTGGACGGGATCGGCGCCGCGGACTCGAACGCCAGCAGGTTGTCGAACGCGCCGTACGGCTGGCTCAGCGTGATCGTGATCTTGCCGGTGCTGTTGTCGGCCTGAATGCCGCTGATCGACTTGGCCTTGCCCGCGGCGTAGTCAGCCGCACCCTTGATGTAGCCGGTGAAGAACGAGCTACCACCCCAGCTGATCTTGATCGAGCGCTCGATCGCGTGCGTGAAGTCCGCAGCCTGGACCGGCGTGCCGTCGCTGTACTTGATGCCCGAGCGCATCGTCATGGAGTACGTCAGCCCGTCGGACGACACGGTCGGCAGCGCAGTTGCCAGTCCCGGGATGAGCTGGGTACCGGCGGTGCCCTCCTTGGCCGCGTACGTCAGCAGCGGGATGTAGACCATGTCGGTCGCCTCGAGGCCCTGCGTCGTGTACGAGAAGTCCGGGTCGAGGCTGTCGGGGAAGGTGCCCTCGACGACCTTCACGGTGCCGCCGGTCTTGCCGGGACTGGCGCTCTGGCTGTTCGGGCCGTTGCCCGTGCCGTTGTTCCCGCCGCCGCCACTCGAACTACACGCGGCAAGGGTGAGCGCGGCCGTTGTCAGGCCCGCGATCCCCAGTACTGCACGACGCATTCTCATTCGTTCTCGCTCCCCTGCTTGTCGTCATCGACAACCCAGACGTCGGACCGATCCGAGGTCGAGGGGTGCCCTGCTTGTCCGGTCTTACCACCGCCGAGCATCGTGGTCCCCACTCGATCACCTTGTAAACCCCATCGACACCGAATCGAGATGTAGCGGCAGCTTAACGTCTACTACTTGGGCGAAATGCACGACGCATCCGAGGGAGCGCTGGCACACGGCAGCTGCGGGCCGCTCGGGACGGGGCCGTAATCTGCACCGTGTGAGCAGCCGCGTGAGCACGGATCGCCTCCCCATCAAGATGCTGCACGACCGGGTGCTGGTGCGCGAGCCCCGCGATGAGGGTGAGCGGCGTTCGTCCGGCGGCATTCTGATCCCGGCCACCGCGGCCGTGGCGAAGCGACTGATCTGGGCCGAGGTGCTGGCTGTGGGCAACCACGTGCGCGCGGTCGAGGTCGGCGACCGGGTGCTGTTCAGCCCGGACGATCATCACGAGGTCGAGATCGCCGGCGACCAGTACCTGCTGCTGCGCGAGCGCGACCTGCATGCCGTCGCGGCCGAGCGCAACGACGCCAACACGGGCTTGTACTTGTAGCCGTCGCGGACCCAACCGCTTCACACGGCGGTTACCCTGCCGGGAAAGGCCGAAGCGCGAAGGGACGATCGAGGTGGGTCTCGCCCGGGTTCGGCATGCTGCCGTCGGAATGGCGGTCGGCCTGCTCGCGCTGTCGTGCGTCGGTTGCAGTTGGTTCGGCGGCGGCGGTTCCGGAGCCAAATCCGAGTCGGTGTTCTCGGTGCGGCCCGGCCAATGCTTCCAGACACCGAAGAGCGTGCAGGCCGAACTGAGCTCGCTCAAGGACACGCCCTGTTCCGAGCCGCACACCCGCGAGGCGTACGCCCTCGTTCCCTACACCGCTTCGTCCGGCGGGACGGGCACGGCGGACGCGAGCAGCTCGTCCGGCGCCTACCCGGGAAGTGACGCGTTGTCCGCATTCGCGCAGGGCGCGTGCGCGCAGCGGTTCACCAAGTACGTCGGGGTCGACTACCTGGACTCCAGCCTGTTCTTCACGTACCTGCTGCCGTCAGCGCGCAGCTGGCAGTCCGACGACGACCGCAACGTGATCTGTTTCGTCACCACGACAGGTGGCACTCTGACCGGGTCGGTGAAGGGCTCGAAGAAGTAACGCGAGAGGTCGTGTGCGATGGGCGCGTGTGCGGTGACCGGCGCGATGATGATGTGCAGCTTCGGCATGGCGCCCGCGGCGCTGCAGGCGTTGCCCGCGTCCCGCGTCATGGTCGAGGGACGTCCGGTCGCCGACATCACCAGCACGATCACGGGTGTGAACGTCCCGCCGTTCGGCATGTGCACCTCGTTGGCGAACCCGACGGTCGCGGCAGCGACAAGTGCGGCGCTGGGAGTGCTGACGCCGATGCCCTGCGTCCCTGCGGTGGTGGCGCCGTGGGTTCCGGGCTCGCCGCGCACCATGGTCGGCGGCAAGCCGGCGCTGAGCAGCGGATCGACGTGCACGTGCGCCTATGGCGGCGTCATCAGCCTGACCTTCCCGGGGACGGTACGCACGACGGCGGAGTGACCTCGCACCGAGTCATATGGGGATTCCGTCGGGTTTGTGGTGGTTGCTCGGACGGCGAGGAGGAGCCGGCAAAAGTTATTCGCGCAAGGCTCTAACCAAGTCGATCTCCGGGGTATAGCCTGCTCGCGTCGACCACACGCGGTTGTCACAAATGCTTAGCCCCTCACAGATCGGAACGATCCCCCATGCCTACTTACACAGCTCCTGGGGTCTACGTCGAAGAGGTTCCTTCGTCACAAAAGGTACTTTCGGCCGCTCCTACCGCGGTGGCCGCCTTCGTCGGGTTCACCGAGCGGGCGCCGGGCGATGACCCGAACGACCCGCAGGGCCTCGCGCCCCGCCTGGTCACCAGCTGGTCGCAGTTCGAGAACCTCTACGGCGGCTTCGCGCCCGGCTGCATGCTCCCGCTTTCGGTCTACGGCTACTTCGCCAACGGCGGCAGCATTGCGTACATCTGCCGCGTCCCGAACTCCGAGCCGGCCGGCCAGCCGGCGCGCACCGAGCTGCCCGCGGCGGACCGCGCGCTCGGTTCGCCGCTGAAGATCGAGAGCGTCGACCCGGACGCCGACATCACGGTCGAGATCGCCACCGAGGACGCCGGCGAGGCCGCGGCTGACGGCCCCGCCCCGTTCACCCTCACCGTGCTACTCGCCGGTGAGCCGGTCGAGAGCTTCCCGAACCTGGACTTCGCCGCCGGCGAGCGCAACGTCAAGACCGTCGTCAACAAGACCTCGACCAAGATCAAGGTCGACGTCGCGCTGGACAAGGGCGTGGACCTGGCCAGTCAGCTGGAGGTGCTCCGTCCGGGCCGTTACGCCCTGCAGAAGGCCGCGCCGGTGCCGGTACCGGTCACCGGCCGCAAGTTTGCCGGCTCGGAGTCCGCACGCAACGGCATCAACGGCCTGTCGGTCGCCAGCGACGTCACCATGGTGGTCGTGCCCGACCTGATCACGGCCGCGACCGGCGCCGACGGGAAGGTCGACCTCAATCTCTGGAAGTCCGTGCAGACGGCGCTCATCTCGCACTGCGAGCAGAACGGCAATCGGATGGCGATCCTCGACGCGCCTCCCGGCATGAGCCCGCAGCAGATCAAGGACTGGCGCAGCGACGTCGCGATGTACGACTCCGCGTTCGCCGCGCTCTACTACCCGTGGATCAAGGTGGACAACCCGATCGGCGTCAATGGCAACAGCGAGATGCTCATCCCGCCGTCCGGCCACATCGCCGGCGTGTGGGCGCGGACGGACGAGTCCCGCGGCGTCTGGAAGGCACCTGCCAACGACACCATCCGCGGCGTCCTCGACATCGAGCGCTCGGTCAGCCAGAACGAGCAGTCGCTGCTGAACCCGATCGGGATCAACTGCATCCGCCCGTTCGGCACGCGCGGCATCCGCATCTGGGGCGCCCGCACCCTGTCGTCCGACACCGACTGGCGCTACATCAACGTCCGGCGCCTGTTCAACATGATCGAGACGACGATCCTCGAAGGCACCCAGTACGCCGTCTTCGAGCCCAACGACGTCAACCTGTGGGAGGGCGTGAAGCGCACCCTGAACGGTTTCCTGCGTGGACTGTGGTCGGCGGGCGCCCTGTTCGGGGCAAGCGCGGACCAGGCGTTCTACGTCAAGTGCGACGCGGAGACGAACCCGCCGGAGTCCATCGACGAGGGCAAGCTCGTGGTCGAGGTCGGCATCGCGCCGGTCAAGCCCGCCGAGTTCGTCGTGTTCCGCATCAGCCAGCAG
>DASTXN010000117.1:0-14036 GCA_035765515.1 Jatrophihabitantaceae bacterium
GCCTCTGACAATTTCCATCTCGGACCGGCGTGTTGCTCGAACACGTGTTTGGAACAGCCGCGCTAATCCGCTAACGTGACGGGACGTACCGACGTCTCGCACCGGCAGGAGAGCAGTGCCATGCCCGAGAAGAAAACCCCTCGCAAAACCACCTCGCGCGCCGCGAAGACGACCGCCGCGACGCCCCTGCCGGAGAAGCGCAAGCCGGGCCGCCCCAAGGTCACCGAACTCCCCGACCCGGTCACCGGCCTGACCCGGCGCCAGCAGGCGATCCTGGACGTCATCCGCGACTCGGTCGAGCGGCGCGGCTACCCGCCGAGCATCCGCGAGATCTGCGAGTCGGCCGGGCTGGCGTCCACCTCGAGCGTGGCGCACCAGCTGGCGATGCTCGAGCGCAAGGGCTTCCTGCGGCGCGACCCCAACCGTCCACGCGCGGTCGACGTGCGCGGCGGCGGCAAGCCGAAGGCGGCCCGGCGCGCGCTGGCGATCGCCCAGGACGCCCCGCGCGGAGCGGCCCCGGTTTTCGTCCCCGTCGTGGGCCGCATCGCGGCCGGCGGTCCGATCCTCGCCGAGCAGATGATCGAGGACGTGTTCCCGCTACCGAAGGAACTGGTGGGCGACGCGAGCAGCGGCAGCCTGTTCCTGCTGCGGGTCACCGGTGACTCGATGATCGAGGCGGCCATCTCCGACGGCGACTGGGTGGTCGTCCGTCAGCAGTCCGATGCCGACAACGGCACGATAGTGGCCGCCATGATCGACGGCGAGGCAACCGTCAAGACGCTGCAGCGGCGCGACGGGCACGCGTGGCTGCTGCCGCACAACCCGGCCTACTCCCCCATCCCCGCGGACGAGGCGACGATCCTCGGCCGGGTCGTGAGCGTGCTGCGCAAGATCTGACGGCCTGCGGCCGCTCGCGCCTCAGCCCTGGGGTGCGGGCGGCTCGGTGGCCGCGGACGCCTGTTCGGCGGGCTTGCCGAGCTCGACCGGTGCCTGCTGCACGGGCGCCTGCTGGACGGGGGGCTGAGCGGCGGCCGGCGCGATCTCGTGGGCGTTCTCGCGCGCCTGGTCGTCCTGCGTCATGCCCTTGAGCTCGGTCTTGAAGATCCGCAGCGAGCGGCCGAGAGACCGCGACGCGTCCGGCAGCTTCTTGTAGCCGAACAGGGCGATCACGAGGATGGCGAGTACCACCCAGTGCCAGGGGGCGTCCCAACCCATGTGCATGGCTCCCGTCTTGCGCCGCGGAACCGGCGCAGGGTCTGCGCTGCCGCCGGTCGGCTTCCTAGCGTACGCCAGCGGTGCGGGCGAACGGGCTCAGCGCGGCGGCGAGGGACGGATCCACGCGGGCGCGCAGCACCGTTCCCTCGGCGGTGTGCTCGGTGCCGAGCACCTCGGCGCTCCGGTGCACCCGCGCGAGCAGGTCGCCCCGGGTGTACGGCAGCAACACGTCCACCTCGACGTCCGGACGTGGTAGCCGCCGCTCGATCACGTCCCGCAGCACGTCGATCCCCTCGCCGGTGTGCGCGGACACGAACACCGCATCTGGGGCGAGCCGGCGCAGCCGCAGCAGCACTTCGGGGTCGGCGCTGTCCACCTTGTTGAACACCAACTGCTCGGGCACGCCGAGCGCGTCGATCTCGGCCAGGACGGTGCGGACGGCGCGGATCTGCTCCTCGGGATCGGCATCGGAGGCGTCCACGACGTGCAGGATCAGGTCCGCGTCGGCGACCTCCTCCAGCGTCGAGCGGAACGCCTCGACCAGCTGGGTGGGCAGGTGCCGGACGAACCCGACGGTGTCCGCGAGCGTGTACGGGCGGCCGTCGGAGGCCTGGCAGCGGCGCACGGTCGGATCCAGCGTGGCGAACAGCGCGTTCTCGACGAGCACCCCGGCGCCGGTGAGCCGGTTGAGCAGCGAGGACTTGCCGGCGTTGGTGTAGCCGGCCAGCGCGACACCCGGGATGCGGTGCTGCACGCGCCGGGACCGCTTCACGTCGCGGGCAGTCTTCATGCCGGCGAGCTCGCGGCGCAGCTTGGCCATCCGCGAGTTGATCCGCCGCCGGTCGATCTCGATCTTGGTCTCACCGGGGCCGCGGCCGCCGATGCCCAGGCCGCCGGCGGCGCGTCCGCCGACCTGGCGTGACAGCGACTCGCCCCAACCGCGCAGGCGGGGCAGCAGGTACTGCAACTGGGCCAGTTCGACCTGCGCCTTGCCCTCCTTGGAGCGGGCGTGCTGGGCGAAGATGTCCAGGATCAGCGCGGTGCGGTCGACGACCTTGACCTTGACGACCTCTTCGAGCTGGCGCAGCTGGCCGGGCGCGAGCTCGCCGTCGCAGATCACGGTGTCGGCGCCCTCGGCGAGCACGACGTCGCGCAGTTCCTTGGCCTTGCCCGACCCGATGTAGGTGGCCGGATCGGGCCGCTCGCGGCGCTGGATCAGCCCGGCGAGCACCTGGGACCCGGCGGTCTCGGCGAGGCGGGCGAGTTCGGCCAGCGAGTTCTCGGCTTCGGCCAGGCTGCCGGACGTCCACACGCCGACGAGCACCACGCGCTCCAGGCGCAGCTGTCGGTACTCGACCTCGGTGATATCGGTGAGTTCGGTCGACAGGCCCGCGACGCGGCGCAGCGCTTGGCGCTCTTGCAGTTCGAAGTCGATGCCGTCGAAGTGGGCGTCGTCGAACTCGGCGTTGAAATCAGTCATCGATACCAATAGTGACAGCTCGCGCGCCGCGATTATTCCGCCGCGGACGCGGACGCTGCCCCGGCCGAGGCCGCCAGCCACGCGTCGTCGACGTCGATCTCGGCCAGCAGCACCGCTGGCCCGGCCAGCTCGATGCGGCCGTCCCCCTTCCAGGTCACCGTGCAGGTGCCGCCAGGCACGTCCACCCGCCAGGGCTCGCCGTCGGCACCGCAGCCGTCGGCGGACGCGGCCGCGGCGACGACCGCGCAGATGCCGGTGCCGCAGGAGCGGGTCTCACCGACGCCGCGCTCGTGGACCCGCATGACGAGGTGCCGGGGGCCGCGCCGGACCACGAACTCGACGTTCTGCCCTTCCGGCAGCGGCGGCTCGACACGGGGCGGACGGGCCAGGTCGAGCGCGGCCAGTTCGGCCTCGGACGCCACCGGAACCACGACGTGCGGATTGGGCATCAGCACCGCGGTGCCTGCCGCGGTGAACGGCGGCGCGTCCGGATGTTGGGCGACGGTGGCGACCGGCCGGTCGGCAAGGATCCGGGGCTGGCCCATCTCGACGGAGATGTCGCCGCCGATGTCGGCCCGCACACGCATGACCCCGCCGCGTGTCGCCACCGCCGCGTCTAGTCCAACGAGTGATACCCGTTGCAGGTAGCGCATGAACACCCTCACACCGTTGCCGCACATCTCTGCGATCGAACCGTCGGCGTTGCGGTAGTCCATGAAGAACTCGGCGTCGTCGGCGTACCTCTCCGCGTCCGGGTCCTTCGCCGAGCGGACGACCCGCAGCACGCCGTCGGCACCGATACCCGCGTGACGGTCGCACAGCGCGCGGACCAGCTCGGGTGTCAGGGTCAGGGCGCCGTCCAGGTCCGGAACGACGACGAAGTCGTTCTCGGTTCCGTGACCCTTCAGCACGCGCACGCCTACAGGGTATGCGCCAAGGCGTGCGTCGCGGTCGAGATCAGGTCGCCGCTCGCGCCGTCGAGCCAGCGGATCCGGGGGTCGCGGCGGAACCAGCGGCGCTGGCGGCGCACGAAACGCAGCGTCTGCCGGATCGTCACCTGGACGGCCTCGGCCAGGTCGCCGATCACCGCGCCGCGCGGATCGTCCGGATCCATGCAGGCGAGCAGTTGCTGGTAGCCGAGCGCCTTGCCGGCGGTCGGGCTGTCGCGCAGGCCGTAGGGCAGCAGCGCGCGGACCTCGTCCAGCAGGCCGAGCTCCATCATCTTGTGCACGCGTAACTCGACGCGTTCGTCCAGGTCGCTGCGATCCAGGCCGAGGTAAGTGGTGTCGTAGATCGACTCGAAGCCCGGCATGGTGGCCACGAACGGACGGCCGGTGATCTCGATGACTTCCAGCGCGCGGGCGATGCGGCGGCCGTTGCTCGGCAGGATCGCGGCCGCCGCCGCGGGGTCGACCTGGGCGAGGCGAGCGTGCAGGTGCTCCGGACCGTGCTCGGCCAGCTCGTCGTACAGCCGTGCGCGCACGGGTGCCGACTCGCCCGGGAACTCCAGGCGGTCCAGCGCGCCGCGCACGTACAGGCCGGAGCCACCGACCAGCACCGGCACGCGACCGCGGGCGTGGATGTCGGCGATCGTCGCGCGCGCCATCGCCTGGTACTCCGACACGGACGCCGACTTGGTGATGGGCCAGACGTCCAGCAGGTGGTGCACGACGCCGCCGCGCTCGGACGGGGCCAGCTTGGCGGTGCCGATGTCCATACCTTCATAGAGCTGCATCGAGTCCGCGTTCACGATCTCGCCGCCGATGTGCCGGGCGATCGCGACGGCGAGATCGGACTTGCCGGTCGCTGTCGGCCCGACGACCGCGATGACCCTGCCCGCGTTCGGTTCCGTCACCGGCTCGGGGCCACGGCAGGTGCGGGCTGCAGTGACGGCAGCGTCCACGTCGCGACGAAGTAGCCGACGCCGTACGGCGCCTCGTCATAGCTCAGGTGCGCCGCGTAGGTCCGTTCGGGCAACACGGCCGCCGCCGCGTGCCAGGCCGGGACGCCGCCGGCGAGCAGCTCGTTCGCCAGGTCGCCGTCCAGCTTCTCCAGCTCGCGCCCGTCGCCGCTGAGCAGTGCGTCGGCGACCGCCGCGTCGAAGCCGGCGGCGCGCTCGTCCAGGTAACCGGGCGCTCCGGTGCTGCGGCGGGCGCTGCCGTCACCGAGAACGACCAGGGCCACGTCCGAGGACTCGGCCAGCGTCAACAGCTCGACGGCGGCCGCGCTGGATGCGAAGTCGGGCGCCACCGAGAACCCGCGCGCACCGCTGCGGGGGCCGAGCGCGTCACGGACCAGCCAGGCGCCGACCGTCAGCGCCGGCGGCAGCTCCAGTTCCCCACCACAGGTGGGCGCGCCGAGATGGAGCTCGCCCGGGACGCCGAAACCGGCCAGCGACCCGCGGGCCAGCGGCGAATGCGCCTGCGAACGCGGCCCGGAGCCGATCAGGACGGGCTGGCGGCCGGCACACACCGTGCTGATCGCGGCCCGGCAGGCGTCGCGCAACGAGTCCAGCTCGGCCGCCGCGCCGGAGGCCACCTCGGGCACCAGCAGGGGCGGCTGCGGGCAGAACGCAACGCCGGAGATCACCTGCTGAGGCTATCTTTCGTGCCCTCGGCCGTGCTGCCCACTCGCTGCATCGTGTTCAATGCACGTCATGAGCGAGTGGGGACGGATCGACGCGGACGGCACCGTCTACGTCAAGACAGCCGACGGCGAACGCGAGATCGGGTCGTGGCAGGCGGGCGACGCCGAAGCCGGGCTGGCGTTCTACACCCGCCGCTACGAGGATCTCGCCACCGAGGTAACCCTGCTCGAGCAGCGGCTGGAGTCCGGCGCCGGCGACCCGGCCGCTACCCGTACGCACGCCGTCGCGCTGCGCGAGCAGCTGCCGACCGTTGCCGCGATCGGTGATCTCGCCGGTTTGCAGGCCCGCCTCGACGCCCTGCTCGCCGCCGCCGAGACCAAGGCCGGCGAGCGCGCCGCGGCCCGTCAGCAGGCCCGCGCCGATGCCGTCGCGGCGAAGGAGAAGCTGGTCGCCGAGGCCGAGCAGATCGCAGAGTCCGCAACGTCGTGGAAGGCGTCCGGCGACCGGCTGCGCGCGATCGTCGACGAGTGGAAGCAGATCAAGGGCATCGACCGCAAGACCGACGATGCGCTGTGGAAGCAGTTCTCGGCAGCGCGCGACGCGTTCGGCCGGCGCCGCGGCCAGCACTTCGCCAAGCTGGACGCCGAGCGCGACACGGTCAGGCACGCCAAGGAGAAGCTGATCGCCCGCGCCGAGGAGCTGTCCGGCTCCTCGGACTGGAAGCAGACGGCCGACGCGATGCGCGAGCTGATGACCGAGTGGAAGGCCGCCGGGCGCGCCGCCCGCGACGTCGAGGACGCGCTGTGGGCCCGGTTCCGGGCCGCGCAGGACGCGTTCTTCGCACGGCGTTCCGAGGTGTTCGCCGAGCGCGACGCCGAGCAGGTCGAGAACCAGAAGCAGAAGGAAGCCATCATCGCCGAGGCCGAGGCGGTCGACGTCAGCGACCCGAAGGCGGCCCAGAGCGCGATCCGCGACCTGCAGGCGCGCTTCGACGAGATCGGGCACGTGCCGCGCGACGCCATGCGCCGGGTCGACGACCGGATGCGCGCGGCCGAGCAGCGGGTGCGCGACGCCGTCGACGCCGAGTGGCGCCGTGGCAGTGTCGAGTCGAACCCGTTCCTGACCGCGCTGCGCGAGCGGCTCGCCGAGGCGGAGGCGAAGCTCGAACGGGCGCGCCAGTCCGGTGACGCGGCGCGGATCGCCAAGGCCGAGGCCGACGTCGCACAACGGCGCGCGCTGATCCCCGAGTAGGTCCTACGATCGGGCGCATGCCCTCTGGACTGCTACCGGTCGCCACACCCGCCGCGGGCACCAACGCGTTGAACCCGCAGGCCGTGGTCGAGACGTTCCTGGCTCGGCTCGCCGACGGGGACGTCTCCGGCGCCGGTGTGTTGCTGGCCGACGACGTCGTCTACTCGAACGTGGGCCTGCCCACGATCCACGGCCGCCGCCGCGTGGTGCGCGCGCTGTCGGCGCTGGGAGGCCCGCGCTTCTCGTTCGAGGTATACCTGCACGCAATCACCGCGACCGGGCCGGTCGTGCTGACCGAACGCACCGACGTCATCTGCGGCGGTCCGGTGCGCATGCAGTTCTGGGTCGCCGGCCGGTTCGACGTGCAGGACGGGCAGATCACGCTATGGCGTGACGCCTTCGACTACCTGGACTGCACGCGGGCCGTGGTGCGCGGCCTGCTCGGGGCGTTCGTCCCGGCGCTGCGTCCGTCGGCGCCGACATCCCTGGACACCACGCCCGGCCGCCACTGAGCTCCTCGAGTGGGCACGTACGCGTCGAGTGGGCAGCCATAGACGCCCACTCGCGCGCTAACTGCCCACTCGCGGGGTGATCGTGAGCAGTTGCGGCTGCCGGTTGCCGCTCGGGTGGATGCCGGCCCCGTTCGTGCTGGCGGCGTTCGTCCCGCGCCAGCGGCGGTGCGCGGTGATGCCCGCGTCCGCGATCAGGTGGTGCGGCGCCGCCTGCGTGACCGTCGACGTGACCACGTCCCCCGGCGCGACGCCAACGGCGCCCGCCGCAATGTCAGTGCCGCCGGCCACAATGTCAGTGCCGCCGGCCGCAATGTCAGTGCCGCCGGCCGCAATGCCAGTGCCGCCGGCCGCGACGTGCACCAGGCGCCCGTCGCGCGCACGGCCGGAGACGCGACCCGTCGCGCCGTCCTTTCGCCCCTCGCCGCGGCTGACCAGCACCTCGACCTCGGTGCCGACGAGCGCCTGCGCACTGGCCAGCGAGATCGATTCCTGCAGTTCGATCAAGCGGTCGTAGCGCTCGGTCACCACCTGCTGTGGCACCTGGCCGTCCATCGCGGCCGCCGGTGTGCCGGGGCGCTTGGAGTACTGGAACGTGAACGCGCTGGCGAAGCGCACGGCACGGACGGCGTCCAGCGTCTGCTCGAAGTCGGCTTCGCTCTCGCCCGGGAAGCCGACGATGATGTCCGTAGTGATCGCGGCGTTTGGCATCGCGGCGCGGACCTTGTCGATGATGCCGAGGTACCGCTCACGCCGGTACGAACGGCGCATCGCGCGCAAGACCGCGTCCGAGCCGGACTGCATCGGCATGTGCAGCTGCGGCATCACGTTCGGCGTCTCGGCCATCGCGGCGATGACGTCGTCGGTGAAGTCGCGCGGGTGCGGGCTGGTGAAGCGCACCCGCTCGAGCCCGTCGATCTCGCCGCACGCGCGCAGCAGCTTGCCGAACGCGAACCGGTCACCGAAGGAACGCCCGTAGGAGTTCACGTTCTGCCCGAGCAGCGTGATCTCGACGACGCCCTGCTCCACGAGCGCGCGGATCTCGGCCAGGACGTCACCCGGCCGGCGGTCGGTCTCCGTCCCGCGCAGCGACGGCACGATGCAGAACGTGCAGGTGTTGTCGCAGCCGACCGAGACGGAAACCCATGCGCTGAAAGGCGATTCGCGGCGCGTCGGCAGGTCGGACGGGAAGTTCTCGAGCGCCTCGACGATCTCGACCTGCGCCTCGCGGTTGTGGCGAGCGCGCTCGAGCAGGACCGGGAGCGCAGCCAGGTTGTGGGTGCCGAACACGACGTCCACCCACGGCGCCTTCTCGACGATCGTGCCGCGGTCCTTCTGCGCCAGGCAGCCGCCGACCGCGATCTGCATGTCCGGGTTCGCCGCCTTGGCCGGGTACAGGTGGCCGAGGTTCCCGTAAAGCCGGTTGTCGGCGTTCTCGCGCACTGCGCACGTGTTGAACACGACCAGGTCGGCGGAGGCGCCGTCCGCTGCGCGCACGTAGCCGGCGTCCTCGAGCAGGCCCGCGAGCCGCTCGGAGTCGTGGACGTTCATCTGGCACCCGTAGGTGCGGATCTGATAGCTGCGCGCGCTGGTCATAACGCAGTCGAGGATACGGGCCGGGATGTGCTGCACTGGACCGCATGCGACCCGACGCCGTGACGCTGCGCGCCCAGACCGACGAGGACTTCGACACGCTGTACGCGATCGCCGCCGACCTGGACTCCTGGGAGGAGCGCGGCCCGGCAGCACCGGCACCACTGACGCGCGAGGCGTACCGGCACCGCCTCGACAGCACCGAGTCCGCCGGCATCCGGTTCATGATCTGCGTCGACTACCGCGCAATCGGCCGGATCGATCTCTTCGACGAGGACCCGCTCGCACGTACCGCCGAGGTCGGCATGGCGCTGGAGCCCGACGCACGCGGGAAGGGTTACGGCACTGCCGCGCTGCGGCAGGTTGTCCAGTTCGGCTTCGAGCGCCGCAACCTGCGCCGGCTGCATCTGGTCGCGATCGCGTCCAACGCCGCCGCAATCGGCTGCTACCGCAACGTCGGCTTCGTCGAGGAGGGCCGCCGCCGCGAACATTGCTGGGTGCGCGGGCGCTACGAGGACGAGGTGCTTATGGGGCTGCTGCGCGACGACTGGGCGCGGACGCGATGACACTCAGCGATCCCGAGGTCGCCGTGCTGGCCCGGCAGGCCGTCGACCTGCTCGACCCGGGACTGGCGATCGACATCGAGCCGCGCGGTGGCACCGATCCCTACCGGTTCGATTCGGCCGCCTGGACGATCTGGCCGCTCATCGACGGGCATCGTGCCTTCGGCATCGGCGTCGACGCGAGGATGACATCGTCCCGGGCACTGGCCAGGATGATCGACGTGCTCTCCGAATACAGCAGCGAATCCTCCCGGTTCTGGAGCGCCGCGTTCCCCGGCTGCCTGCCGGGTCACCGGCATCCGTCCGACGTCGATGCAGAGGCGGACGAGGTCGTGCTGCGCTGCCCGGACACGCACGAGGTGGTCGACCGGATCCGGCCGGCGCTGTGACCGCGGCGCGCATCGGGCTGCGGCCGATGGTCGAGGACGACCTGGCCCTGATCGCCGGCTGGTTGCGCGAGCCGCACGTGGCGCGCTGGTGGCGCGAGGACCCGGACACCGAGATCGACGGCTACCGTCGCTGCATCGAGGGGATCGAGCCGACCGTCGCGCTCATCGCGGTGGCTCAGGGCGGTCCGGTCGGCTGGTGCCAGTGGTACCGCTGGAGCGAGTACCCGCAGTCGTCACAGTTCGCCGCCCGTCCCGGCGATCTCGGCATCGACTACGCGATCGGCGTGCCCGACGCGGTAGGACGCGGACTCGGCACCGAGCTGATCGGCGTGCTGCTCGGTCAGGCCCGGATCGCCGAGCCGTCCGCGCCGGTGCTGGTCGCGGTGGACGTGGCGAACACGGCGTCGCGGCGGGTGCTGGAGAAGAACGGCTTCCGGCTGGTGGGCGTCCGCGGTATCGAGTGCGAGCCGGAGGACCTGTCCGCGCTGTACCGGCTCGACTAACCGGTCAGTGGGCGATCTCGGTGGCGCGCGACTCGCGGACGACGGTCACCCGGATCTGGCCCGGGTAGGTGAGCTCGTCCTCGATCTGCTTGGCGATCTCGCGGGCGATGACCGAGGCGGCCAGGTCGTCGACCTCGGACGGCTGCACCATGACCCGCACCTCGCGCCCGGACTGCATCGCGAACACCTTCTCCACGCCCTCCTTGGCGTTGGCGATCTCCTCGATGCGGGCCAACCGCTTGACGTAGTTCTCCAACGATTCGCGACGGGCACCGGGGCGGGCCGCCGAGCAGGTGTCCGCGGCCTGGGTGAGGACGGCCTCGATGGTGCGTGGCTGCACCTCGTTGTGGTGCGCCTCGACGGCGTGCGCGACGGCCTCGTCCTCGCCGTACCTGCGCAGCAGGTCCGCGCCGATGATCGCGTGGCTGCCCTCGACCTCGTGGGTCAGCGCCTTGCCGATGTCGTGCAGGAACGCGCAGCGCTTGATCAGCGTCGGCTCGATTCCCAGCTCAGCGGCCATCACACCGGCGATGTGCGCGGTCTCGACGAGGTGGCCCAAGACGTTCTGCCCGTAGCTGGTGCGGTACTTGAGCCGTCCGATGGTGGGCACGAGCCGCTCGTCCAGGTCGTGCACGCCGACGTCGGCGAGCGCGTCACGTGCCGCACGCACGCACAGTTCGTCGACCTCGGCCTTGCTCTGCTCGTACGCCTCCTCGATGCGGTGCGGGTGGATCCGTCCGTCGAGGATCAGGCGGTCCAGGGTGAGCCGGCCGATCTCGCGCCGCACCGGGTCGAAGCACGACAGCAGCACCGCCTCGGGCGTGTCGTCGATGATCACGTTCACGCCGGTGGTCGACTCGAAGGCCCGGATGTTCCGGCCTTCGCGGCCGATGATGCGGCCCTTCATCTCGTCGCTCGGCAGGTGCAGCACGCTGACGACGGTCTCGCTGGTCTGCTCGCTGGCCACCCGCTGCACCGCCTCGACGACGATCGCGCGAGCCCGTTCGGAACCCTCGGCGCGCGCCTCGTTCTCGATGGAGCGGACGAGCACGGCGGCGTCCCGACGCGCGGTCGCCTCGACGCCGCTGAGCAGCTCGGCCTTGGCCTGCTCCGCGGTCAGCCCGGCGAGACGTTCCAGCTCGCGGGTGTGCTCGTGCTCCCGGGCGTCGAGCCGCTCCTCGCGCCCGGTCAGCTCGACGGCCTTGTCGGCAAGCGCCTGCTCGCGGGCGTCCAGTTCCTCGGCCCGCGCGGTCAGCGCCGTCTCGACGGAGTCCAGCTCCGCGCGCCGGGCATCCAGCTCCTCGCGTCGGACGTCCAGCTGGCGTGCCGAGCGTGCCACGGCTGCGGCCTCGTCCTCGAGCGCGCCCGCTCGGGCGTCGAGTTCGCGGGTCGCCCGCGCCTTGGCGGCCTCGGCCTCGGCGCGGGCCGACTCGAGCTCGGAGTGCGCCGCCCGGCGGGTGGCTTCGGCCTCGGTCCGGGCGGCGCGTCGCAGGGCGTCGGCCTCGGTGGCGGCCCGCAGCCGGACGGCCTCGGCCTCGCTCTCGGCGGCGGCGACATCGGCCGCTGCGGATGCGCCGGCGTCGCTGTGCCGGCCCGGCGCGGCGGCGTTGCGGCGGCTGTACGCCTGGATGAAGAGCAGCCCCAGGACGAAGACGGCGCCGATCGCTGCGTATCCGACCCCGTTCATCGCCGTCTCCCGTCGCCGTGGCGTGGACACGGTGCCGATTGCGGGCCGGTCCGTGATCGGACCGCCCTGGCACCGTGCTGGGTGTGCGGCATCGCCGTGTCGCACACCCGCCAGGAAACGCGGATGCGGCCGTACGGCGGGATGGTCGGTCCGGACGAGCACGCTCGCGCGTGCGCGTCGCCGCCGGGGCCCGCCGGATTCTCGTCCCTTCTTGTCGCCAGCTGCCGTCAGTGCTATCGAAAGGACTCGCCGCCGGCCTGACGTGCGCCGAAATTCGGTGCGCGCGTGCGGCCGGCGGGAGCGATTGGTGCGTTGTTCCTGGTACTAGCGAGGTTAGGAACGCCGATGCCACAAATCAAGTAGCCGTCGCCGCTATGTCCGATTACTCATCATCGCGGCGCTCAACATCGCGGCGATCAGAAATCGGGACCGTCCGCTTCGGGAGGCCCGCTGTCCGTCAACTCGGCGTCGGCGAGCGCGGCCCGCACTACATCGTGGGCCAGGCCCGGTGCGTAGCCGCGCCGCCCCAGCAGGCCGACCAAGCGCCGCGCCTGCACCTGCGGCTCCAGTCCGCCGAGCGAGCGCAGCTTCTTGGCCACCAGGGCCTGCGCGGCCGCGTACTCGCTGTCGCGGTCGATCGATTCGATCGCGGCCCGCACCTGGGGCTCGGCGATGCCGCGCTGCCGCAGCTTGACCGCAACGGCGCGCCCCGCCAGCCCGCGTTCGCGATGCTGCGCGGCCGCGAGCGTGCCGGCGAGCGCGGCGTCGTCGATCAGGCCGACCTCGGCGAACCGGTCCAGCACCGTCCCGGCCGCGTCGTCCGGCACGCCCCGCTTGCGCAGGGCGTCGGCCAGTTCGGCCCGGCTGCGGGCGCGCCGGTCGAGCAGCCGCAGGCAGATCGTGCGCGCGACCGATTCCGGGTCCCCGGGAGGGCCGAGCGCTGCCTCGTCCTCCGGGGGGAAGTCCGCCGGCACCGCTCTAGAAGTCGACCGGAGCCATGTCGATCGGGACGTCGGTGTCGAGCTGCGCCCCGATACCCAACTTCTCCTTGATCTTCTTCTCCAGCTCATCGGCCAGGTCGGGGTTGTCACGCAGGAAGTTGCGGACGTTCTCCTTGCCCTGGCCGAGCTGGTCGCTGTCGTACGTGTACCAGGCGCCGGACTTCTTGATCAGGCCCTGCTCGACGCCGACGTCGATCAGCGAGCCCTCACGGCTGATGCCCTGGCCGTACACGATGTCGAACTCGGCCTGCTTGAACGGCGGCGCCACCTTGTTCTTGACGACCTTCACCCGGGTGCGGTTGCCGACCGCGTCGCCGCCGTCCTTGAGCGTCTCGATGCGGCGCACGTCCAGCCGGACCGACGCGTAGAACTTCAGCGCCTTGCCACCCGTGGTCGTCTCGGGCGAGCCGAACATGACGCCGATCTTCTCGCGCAACTGGTTGATGAAGATCGCGGTGGTGCCGGAGTTGTTCAGCGCACCGGTGATCTTGCGCAGCGCCTGGCTCATCAGCCGGGCCTGCAGGCCGACGTGGCTGTCGCCCATCTCGCCCTCGATCTCGGCGCGGGGCACGAGCGCGGCCACCGAGTCGACGACCACAATGTCGAGCGCACCGGAGCGGATAAGCATGTCCATGATCTCCAGCGCCTGCTCGCCGGTGTCCGGCTGGCTGACCAGCAGCGCGTCGGTGTCGACACCGAGCGCCTTCGCGTAGTCCGGGTCGAGCGCGTGCTCGGCGTCGATGAAGGCCGCGACACCGCCGGCGGCCTGCGCGTTCGCGACCGCGTGCAGCGCGACCGTCGTCTTGCCCGAGCTCTCCGGCCCGTAGATCTCGACCACGCGCCCGCGCGGCAGACCGCCGATGCCGAGCGCGACGTCGAGCGCGATCGAGCCGGTGGGGATCACCGAGATCGGCGCGGCGGTGCGATCACCCAGGCGCATGACCGCGCCCTTGCCGTGCTGCTTCTCGATCTGCGCCATGGCGACGTCGAGCGCCTTGCCCTTGTCGAAGCCTGCTGCCATCGAAGACACCTCTGCGTTCTGGTCCGGATCTGCATCTGTTGGTGGCGACGGTAGGCCGGGGCACCGACAACTTCGGGACGACTCGCGAGGTTGTGGACGACCGTGGCCGCTGTGGACAGCCTAGCCGAACACCTGTTCGAGGACTGCTAGGTGCGCGCGACACGCCGAGGTGAATCAGTGCAGGTGACCGGGGACGTCCACCTCGGTGCACACCGCGCGCCAGACCGTCTTGGCCTC
>DASTXN010000118.1:0-49660 GCA_035765515.1 Jatrophihabitantaceae bacterium
CGCCCCGTAACCGGCACCCAGGAACGCCGCCGCCACCAGCGCAACCCCGAACGACGGGAAGAACGTCAGCAGAAACGACGCGATCGCCTGCAGTACCGCGGCGATCGCCACGTACGGACGGCGCCGGCCGCTGCGGTCGGAGCGGACGCCGCCGAGCACCGTCGCCGTCAGCGTGAACACCAGATAGACAAGCGTGAGGACCAGCAGCCCGGTGTCGGGATCGGACAGCTTGAGATCGTCCTGCAGGAAGTACAGCAGGTACGTGGTCCCGAACGCGTTGCCGAGATTGACCAGCAGCCGGCCACCGAATGCCCACGCGAAGTCCGGATGCGACCGCGGGTCGATCCACATCGAGTCGGCGAGCGAGCGAACGGACAGCGGCAGCGGTCGAACACCGGCCGTGACGTCGCGGTAGCGGACGACGAACGGCGCCGCGGTCAGCAGCAGCACGGCGGCGAGCACGCCGTAGCCGAGAATCCCGTTGTTGTTCAACGCTGTCAGCGCCGCCACGCCGACGAGGATGCCAACCGCCTGCGGGCCGTAGATCGCGGACGAGATCATCCCGCGCTGCTCGTCCGGCACCTCGTCGGCGATCGCTGCGGTCGCGCCCGCCGTGGCCGCGTTCAGGCCGAGGGTGGCGAGCAGCCACGCGAGCCCGACCGTCCACCACGCGTTCTGCGCGCCGGTGAGCAGTAGCCCGGCGGCGAACACCGCTGTGCCGCCGGCCATCCAGACGCGGCGCCGCCCGAACCGTGAGCGGGTGCGGTCACACAGCGCGCCGAACAGCGGCAGCGTGAGAATCGCGGCGATGCCGGTGAGCCCGCTGACCAGTCCGAAGTCGCGGACCTTGTGCGCGTGATCGAGGGCGTCGAACTGGTTCGGCAGCACCAACTGCACCGGCGCGAGATAGGCCGTCCAATAGCCGAACCACAGCAGCCCGAACCGCACCGTCCACTCGCGCGGAACCCGGGTGACCGGCTCGGCCAGGGCCGGCTCCGGGCGTGTGCTGCTCACGGCCGCCGATCCTCGCACGAACCGCTCCGCTCGATACGCTGCGACTCAGGGAGGGGAATCGAGTGCCGCGCTACCCACGCATCTGGCTGGGCTGCTGGCTGGCCGATCGGCGCGAGCGCCGCCACGGCGTGCCGTCCGTCGAAGACGTGCGCGCCGCCGCCGCTGCGGCCGGGCGTCGCCCGCCCCGTCGCGTCACCGCGACCGACCGGATGCTCGAGGTCCGCGGCGGCACCATCCCGGTGCGCGTCTATCGACCGAAGGGCGCCGGCCCGCTGCCCGCCCACGTCTTTGCTCACGGCGGCGCGTTCTTCGCCGGCAGCATCGGCGAGCTGGACGGGCTGTGCGGCGAGTACGCGCGCGACGCGCGGTGCGCCGTGTTCAGCGTCGGCTACCGGCTGGCCCCCGAACACCGCTGGCCGACCGCAGCGGAGGACATGTACGCAGTGCTGGAGTGGGTCGCCGCTCATGCCAACGATCTGGACGTCGACGGCGACCGGCTGTCGATCGGCGGCGCGTCCGCCGGAGGCGCGGTGGCCGCGGCGGTCACGCTGATGGCCCGTGACCGGGGCGGGCCGGCCCTGCGCTTCCAGCTGCTCGAGACGCCGGTGCTCGACTTGACCATGAGCATGCCGTCGATCGAGCACTTCGCGTCCGGGTACCTGCTGTCGCGGGCGTGGTTGCGCCGCGGCTACGAGCACTACGTGCCGGACGAGGCGCAGCGCCGGGACCCGTACGCGTCCCCGCTGTTCGCCGGCGACCTGTCCGGCCTGCCGCCGACGTTCGTGCTGACCGCGGAGTTCGATCCGCTGCGCGACGAGGGCGAGGCGTACGCGCTGCGGCTACGCGAGGCGGGCGTGCCGGTCGAGATGGTGCGCGCCCGTGGCCACATTCACGGCTCGATCTACTCGTCGATGCGCTCGGCGCGGCGCTACCGGCGGACGATGGCAGCCGCCCTGCGCGAGGCCCACTACCCAAACGGTTAGAGGGCGTCCGTGCCGCGCTCACCGGTCCGGACGCGGACCAGTGCGCCCACCGGTGTCGTCCAGATCTTGCCGTCGCCGATCGATCCGGTACGCGCGGAGGACACCAGCGCGTCCAGCACCGCGTCGACCTGCAGATCGTCGACCACCATCTCCAGCCGGAGCTTGGGGTTGAAGCTGACCTGGTACTCGGCGCCCCGGTATATCTCGGTGTGGCCCTTCTGCCGGCCGAAGCCGGAAACCTCGGTGACGGTCATGCCGTACACGCCGAGTTGCTCGAGCGCGGGACGGACCTGGTCGAGCATGAACGGCTTGATGATCGCGGTGATCAGCTGCATGGCCTAGAAGCTCCTGTTGCTCGAGCCGAAACCGCCGCCGTGTTCGTAGGCGGTCTCGGCGTGCACGGCCCGGTCCAGGCCCTGTAGCTCCATATGATCGGCCACCCGCAGCCCGATCGTCTTCTGCACCACGAGCGCGATCAGCGCGGTGACGGCGAACGCGTACCCGGCCGCGACGACCACGCCGAGCGCCTGGGTGCCGAGCAGGTGCAGCCCGCCGCCGTCGAACAGGCCGCGGCCGGCCGGGTTGACCGTGTGCGTCGCGAACAGCCCGACGGCGAGCGTCCCGACCACCCCACACACGCCGTGGACGCCGACGACGTCCAGGGAGTCGTCGTAGCCGTGCCGGAACTTCAGCCGGACCGCGTACAGACCGGCGGCTCCGGCGAGCAGGCCGATCACGATCGCGGCGCCGCTGTTGACGTAGCCCGCGGCCGGGGTGATCGCGACCAGTCCGGCGATGGCTCCGGACGCGGCCCCGAGCGTGGTCGCGTGGCCGGTGGCGCGCCACTCGAGGGCGGCCCAGCCGAGCAGTCCGCCGCACGCGGCCAGGTGCGTGCTGACCAGCGCCTGCGCGGCGAGGTCCCCGGCGGACAGCGCGGAACCGGCGTTGAAGCCGAACCAGCCGAACCACAGGATGCCCGCACCCAGCAGGGTCAGCGGCAGCGAGTGCGGCGCCATCGCGTCGTGCGGCCAGCCCCGGCGCTTACCCAGCACCAGTACCAGGGCAAGGGCCGACGCGCCCGCGTTGATCTCGACGACGGTGCCGCCGGCGAAGTCGAGCAGGCCCCGCCTGGCCAGCCAACCCACCGGCGAGAAGACCCAATGCGCGAGCGGCGCGTACACCAGCAGCACCCACAGCCCCGCGAACGCGAGGAATCCCGAGAAGCGCATGCGGTCCGCGCCCGCGCCGGTCAGCAACGCGGTGGTGAGCACGGCGAACATCATCTGAAAGGTGGCGTACGCAATCGGTGGCACGTGCAGGTGTAGGCCCGGCACCGCGTCGTTCGGGTTGGCGAACCCGGCGAAGTGCAGCCCGCCGAGCAGCCCGCCGCCGACATCCGGACCGAAGGCGAGTGTGTAGCCGACGACCACCCACACCACGCTGACGACAGCGATCACCGCGAAGTTCTGCGCCAGCATCGACAACACGTGCTTGCTGCGCACCATGCCGCCGTAGAAGAACGCCAGCCCGGGCGCCATGAACAGCACGAGCGCCGTACAGAGCATCAGCCACGCGGTGTCACCGGCGTCGATGGGCATTCGCGGGACGGTAACGGCGTGGTGTTTCGGCCATGTTGCGCCGCGGTTACCGGGACGGTCCACGGGCCGATAGCATGCGGCGATGGCCGATCCCGCCGGCGCGCCGGATGCGCTCGCCATGATGAACCAGCTGCTGGAGCAGACGATTCCCCGTGCGCACCAGATGGGCGTCACATTCGTCGAACTGCGCGCGGGCTACGTCCGGGCCTCGGTTCCGTTCGAGGGCAACGGAAACCACTTCGGTGTCGTGTACGCCGGCGTCATCTTCACGCTGGCCGAGGTGCTCGGGGGCGCGCTGCACTACGCGACGTTCGACGTCAGCACGCACTACCCGCTGGTGCGCAGCATGAACATCGAGTTCCTCGCACCGGGCAAGGGACCGCTCTCGGCCTCGGCGGAACTGGATGACGCGGAGATCGCGCGCATCCGCGCCGCCACGGTCAACGGCAAGGTGCCGTTCGAGCTCGTTGCCGAGGTCGTCGGCGAGGACGGCACAGTGGTCGCACGCACTCGCGGGGATTACCAGATCCGCCCGTACGGGACGTGATCAGGTGGTGACGGGGCGCGCGTGGTCGGTCGCGAGCTTGAGTGCCAGCGCGCCGAGGACGGTGCCCATCACGTAACGCTGCACGCGCAGCCACAATGGCCGTCCGGCGAAGAACGCCGCGATCGCGGCCGCGGCAAGCACGATCAGGAAGTTGACGGTGAGCGACACCGCGATCTGCAGGCCGCCCAGCGTGAAGCCCTGCAGCAGCAGATGCCCGGCCGCGGGGTGTTCGAACTGCGGGATCAGTGACAGGTACATGACGGCGATCTTGGGATTGAGCAGCGCGGTGAACAGTCCCATGCCGAACAGCCGCCGGGGCGAGTCCGGCTCCATGGGCTTCGGCTCGAAGACGGAGGTGCCACCGGGACGCAGCGTGTTGATCGCGAGCCAGGCGAGGTAGGCGGCACCGGCAAGCTTCACCGCCACGTACAGCTCCGGCACGGCGACGAACACCGCCGACATGCCCAGGTTCGTAGCGGTGAGGTAGACGCCGAAGCCGAGCAGCACGCCGCCGAGGGAGACCAATCCGGCGCGGCGGCCCTGGGTGATCGTCCGGGAAACGAGGTACAGCATGTTCGGCCCGGGGATCAGAACCATCGCGAGCGCGACGCTGAGCACGCCCACCACGGACGCGGTGGTGATCACCGAGCCGCTCCCGCTGCCTCGGCCGCGAGACTGACCCCGAGCCCGATCATCACACCGCCGGTCACGCGCTCCATCGCGCGGCGGACGCGCGGGCGGAGCACGGTCGTCGCGCGGTCGACCGCCCAGATCAGCGTGCCGAACCAGATCAGGTCGCAGCAGACGATCACGACGGCCATCAGCAGGGCGACCGGCAGGACGGTGGTGCCGGCCTTGAGGAACTGCGGGAACAGCGCGATGAAGAACACCGCGAGCTTCGGGTTGGCGGCCGCGGTGATCAGGCCGGTGCGCCAGCCGATGCGTCCGCGCGACGGTGGTACTGGATCGATGCCGGCGTGCTCGCTGCGACGCAGCAGCGAGCGCACACCCAGGTACAAAAGCACGCAGGCGCCGGCGATCCGCAGCACGTCGTACGCGACCTGCGAGGCGAGGATCAGCGACGAGACGCCGAGTGCGGACAGGCACGCCCACATGAAGATGCCGAGGCTGTTGCCGACCACTGTCCCCATCGCGGCACGCCGTCCGTCCCGCGCAGCGACGCGCAGCACGAGCGCTGTCGCCGGCCCCGGCGTCATCGTGACGACGACCGCGAGAAGGAGAAACTCCGGGATCGAGTGCACGCGCACACGCTATGGCCTCAGACTCTGCGCTGTCGCGTGAGTTTCAGCCCGTTGCGCCGGCGAGGTTGTCGTTGCGCGCGGCGTAGGTGCCGTGACCGGAGACGACGAGGCCGTCGGCAAACGTGAGCACCTCGTTCACGAGGCCGCCGCGCTGGTTGCGGTAGTTGATCACCAGTGTGTCGACCCCGGCGTAGACGCCGAGCACGTCGAAGTGCAGGTCGGGGATGCGTTCCAACGCGGACGTCCAGTACGCGCCGATCGCGGCCTTGCCGCGCAGCACTCCGTCGCTACCGTCGATCAGCTGGGACGCGACAGGCGAGCTGAACGTCGCCGTGTCCGCGAAGTGCGCCAGGACGGCCGGAACGTCGCGCCGGTTCCATGCGGCGGCCCACTCGGCGGCGAACTGTTCGGGGTCGGGAAGGTTCATGCTGACAAGCGTGCCGGTCGCTGCAAGCCGGTTGCCCTACTTGCCGACGACCGAGCCGGGCCAGATCGCGCCGCCGGCCAGGCCGAGGATGAACAGCCAACCGAAGGCGCGGTTGTGCACCAGGCAGACGCGGTGATACCAGAGCGGCCAGCCGACGTACCCGGCCGGCGGTTCGGCGGGCGTCGGGCGTGACATCACCTGCAGCGCGCGCAGCGCTCGCGGTGCCGCAACGAGGACGACCGCGATGAACGGGGTGAGCGCGCCGACGGCTACCCCGATCGCGGCGGTCACGTACATCAGCACGACGACCGAGAGGTTCAGCCGGCGCGCGCCCGCCTCGCCGAGCAGGACGGGAAGCGTCCGCTGGTCCTGCGAGGAGTCGAAGCCACGCTGGTCGATGTGCTTGCCGATCAGGATGGACGCGACACCCAGCCCGTACGGGACCGACGCGAGAAACGCCAGGCCGGACCAGTGACCGGTGATGACGTAGTAGCCGCCACCGATCATCAGCGGCCCCCACACGCAGAACGCGGCGACCTCGCCGAGGCCGAGTTCCTTCAGCGCCCGCGGTGCAGCGTCGTAGGCGTACAGCAGGACGGCGCCGGCGACCGTCAGCACGACGGCACCCCAGCCGCGCAGCGCGATGAAGTAGCAACCGATGCCGGCAGCGACGACGGCGAGCACGCTCAGCCCCGTCGCCAGGAAGCGCATCGTGAACGCGCCGCTCGCGACCGGGTGCAGCGTGTAGCGCCGGCGCGGCGAGTCGGCGGTGTCGTGGCCGCGCTTGTAGCCGAAGTAGTCGTTGGACAGGTTGCTGATCGCGTGCAGCACCACGTAACCGACGAACGCAAGGACGAACGGCACCACCTGGAAACGCCGGTCGGTCGCGGCGAGCAGGCCGGCGATCGCGGCCGCCTGAGCCGAAATCACCAGGATCACGCTGCGGGCCGCGTACAGGAACCGGGCGACCGGATCGAGCCCGACCAGGTCGGTGGCGGTGGCGGGATAGAAGCCGGTGAAGGCGCCCACCCAGGCGAACGGCCCGCGCTGCGGCCTGCTTCCGCTGGCCGGTACGGAGGCGGGCGTGGAGGTGCTGCTCATGTCCACCACACTACGGCGGCATTTCGGCCGCCTTCCCCCTGGTCCGACCAGATTTCGGCCCTGAATCTGGTCACACCGTGGGGAAAGCGAGCCGTCAGGACTGCAGCAGGTCGAGTATCGGTGGAGACACGAAGAACGGTTCGAGGCGCGCGCGCACCAGTTCGGCCAGCGTTCCGTCCGCGGCCGCCGCGTCGATGGCAGGGCGGGCGAACCGCAGCGCCTGCTCGCGCAGGATGTCGCGGTCCAGGCCGAGTTCACCGAGCACTGAGGCGATGTCGCGCGCGCCGTACCGTTCGAAGAACACGTCGACCCCGGCGTCCAGCACGTGCCCGGCATAGTCGCTGGTGCGGGCCTGGACGAGCAGGCGGCGGACGATCAGCACGAGGTCGCGCAGGTCCTGGCGCGACAGGTACGCGCGCAGTTCGCCGATCGGCTCGTCCGCGTGCAGATCCCACAACTCGAGCGCGGCCTCCTGCAACGGCGCGTCATGGATCAGCTCGCGGATCGCGTTGTTGGTACGGCGCAACGCGTACTGGGCGCTCTTGCCCGCCGCGTCGCCGAGCAACTGGTCCAGGTGCCGGTCGAACGGGCTGCGCACCCTGTTCGCCGCGCTCGTGCCGATCGACAGCAGCGACGACATGCCCGGCAGCTTCTCGGCACGCGCCCGGTTCTGCTGCAGGAAGTCCGAGACGATCTTGGTCACGAACTTGGACGCCACGGTCGCCACCAGCGGGCTCTCCGTCATCCGATCGAGCGCGCGATCCTGCAGCTGCCGCATGCTCAACAGCTTGGCCAGCAAAGCAGAAACCGGCTCACGTGCTACGACGGCGCCGAGCCGGAACTCGTCGCTCGCGGCCAGGTCGTACATCGCGTCCGACAGCGCGCCGGCCATGTCCTCGACGAGCGGGCTGTCGCCCACCCGATCGACCAGCAGTCGACCGGCCCGCTTCACCGCGTCGGGCTCGACAACCTCGGCCACGGTCAACCGCGCCGCAAGGCCGAGCAGGTCGTCGATGTCGCGCTCGACGACCGCGGCCAGCCGTTCGCCGGTCAGCTCGGACAGAACGTAGTCGACCTGTGCGTCCAGCAGGCGCGCAGCGAGCTCGCGGGCATCCATAGCGAAGAACCTATCGAGCAACCTATCGAGCACGAAGACCTCGGCGCGCGCTCCGCCGAACAGAGCGGACGTGAATGCGCGGACGTGTGCGGGTAGAGCTTCCGCGTCCGCGCAGCGCCGGCCGGTGCGTGCGTCGGGCAGGACGGAGCGGATCGATGGCAGGCTTTGCTCGCGAACTGGTGCGCGGACACAACCGCTTCGTCATCCGGATCTCGGTCATCGCCGCCCTCGGCGGATTTCTTTTCGGATACGACACCGGCGTGATCTCCGGGGCGCTGCTCTACATCGGTCCGGATCTGCACGCGTCCAAGTTGGCGCAGCAGTGGGTGGTCGGGTCGTTGCTGCTCGGCGCGGTCGGCGGCGCGATCATCTCCGGTTACGCCGCGGACCGGTACAGCCGCAAGTGGACGAAGTTCGCCTCCGGCTGCATCTACGTCATCGCGGCCATCGCCTCGGCACTCGCGCAGGACGTCGCCTGGCTGATCGCGGCCCGCGCCGTGCTCGGATTCGCGGTCGGCACCGCGTCGTTCGTCTCGCCGATGTACATCTCGGAGAACACGCCGCCGCGGATCCGCGGCGGGACGGTGTCGTTCAACCAGCTGATGATCACCAGCGGAATCCTGATCGCGTACGTGGTCAACTTCCTGTTCAAGGACGCCGCGGACAACTGGCGCTGGATGCTCGGACTCGGTGCCCTACCCGGTCTGGCGCTGGCGATCGGCATGCTGTTCGTGCCGCACACGCCGCGCTGGCTGATGCAGGCCGGCCGCGAGGACGAAGCCCGTGCGGTGCTCGAGCAGAGCCGTAGCGAGGACGAGGTCGACGAGGAGGTCGACGAGATCCGCGACGTGGTCGAGCAGCATCGCAGCACGTCCGTGCGGCGCCTGGCCGGTGGCCGGATCCGTCCGCTGCTGATCGTCGGGCTGGGCCTGGCGGTGTTTCAGCAGCTGATCGGCGTGAACACCGTCATCTACTACTCGGCCACGATCTTGAAGTACACCGGCATCAGCGCGGACAAGTCCATCGGCGAGGCGCTGTTCGTCGGCATCACCAACGTGGTGTTCACCGTCGTCGCGATCCTGCTGTTGGACCGGGTCGGACGGCGACTGCTGCTGCTGGTCGGGACGGTCGGCGCGACGGCGTCGCTGGTCCTGCTCGGCATCTACTTCGAGTCGGGCACGCTGCAGCATGACGCCGGCTGGGTCGGCCTGGTCGCGCTGATCGCGTTCATCGCCTCGTTCGCGGTGGGACTCGGCCCGGTGTTCTGGCTGATGATCTCCGAGATCTTCCCGCTGGGCATCCGTAGCAAGGCGATGAGCGTGTGCACCGTCGCGAACTGGTTCTTCAACTTCCTGGTCTCGTACTTCTTCCTCTCCTTCGTCTCGGGGATCGGCAAGCCGGGCACGTTCTGGTTGTACGCAGGCTTCGGCGTGCTCGCCGTGGTGTTCTTCGCGTTCCGCGTTCCGGAGACGAAGGACCGCAGCCTGGAGGAGATCGAGGCCGAGCTGGGCAGCGACAGCAAGGCCGCCTGACGAGGAGCGTCAGGCGGCGAACCTGCCCGGCGGCGGCTGCAACCAGCGGGTGTCGGCATAGCCCGGCTCCCACGGGTAGCGCCCGTAGGAGTCGGGATAGCAGACCTGCAGCGCCGGCACTTTTCGCAGGCCGGGTCCGCTGTAGACGTTCTGGGCGACGAACAAGATCTCGTGCGGGTTCGGCACCCGGCGCAGCTGCAGGTCGCTCCCACCGCGAAGGTTCGGGCAATAGACGCTCTGGCCCGCGCGCAGTGATTCCCCGGCGCGGACGAGCTGGCCGAGCTGATTGAGCAGCCAGCCCGCGACGTCCGCGGCCAGGCCGATGACGAGCAGCTCCGGGTGGCCGAATCCCCACAGGCCCACCGTGTAGGAGAAGTCCGGGTATCGCTTGCGGTGGTTACCGAGCACGGACTGTACCGCCCAGCCATGCTTGCGGATCGTCTCGCGCAGCCAGGCGTCGCTCTGATCGCGCCACTGCTGCTGCACCACTGGATCGTCACTGTCCGGCGCCGAACAGCGCGGATCGTCCTTGCACATCAGGTTCCCCCAAACCCCGTCGAATCGGGACGGATCGCCAGGCTAGGGCGGGGGTCCGACGGAAACGGTCGGTCAGGAGAGGAAGCCGGTGCGCAGCGCGATCGCGAGGGTCGGCCGTAATTTTCCGCGAGTTGGGCGGGATGCGTGCCGGCAGCTAGTGCATGCCCTGGCCGGACGCGGTGCCCGGTGGGTTCGGCTGGCGGCTGCCGTCCAGCGCCGGACGCCCACCGGTCTGGATCGGGATGCCGTCAACTGCGGCCCCGTACTCGGGCGAGTACTTCGGGCTGTGCCGGAACGTGTCGACAAACTGCTGCATGCGCGGGTCGCCAGGTGAAGTGACACGCAGTTGGTGGCCCCACGCGCTCAGCACGATCTTGCTCGGCAGTGTGTCCGTCGGCCACGGGCTGAGATCGATGAAGCGGTTGGCGTCGTTCGCGATTCCGTCGGCCTGCTGCGACTCGGGGATCATCGACTGCTTCGTGACGAAAGCGGTGAGCGCGTCGACCTGCGACGTCGGCAGGCGTGGGTCGTAGGTGATCCACACCGCGCCGTGCTCCATGTTGTGGACGGCCCGCTCGGGCGGGATGGGCGCTGTGTACACGCCCGCGTTCATCCAGATCCCGTTGTGCGGACCGCCGACCGGCGGGGTGATCGTGTAGTTCACCGGACCGTCCACGTGATCGTGCTCCAGCGCGCCAGGATGGTCCGTGCCGTCGCCGGGCCAGCCCTGGGTGTCCCAGGCGAGGACGCCGGAGATGCCGGTCGTGTTCGGCACGCGCTTCGGCGGCTGCTGAACCGTGGTCTGACCCGTCGGCGTGCTCGGGATGATCTGTGCGTTCGCCGCAGGGCCGCTGGAGCCAGAAGTGCGCGGTGTGCTGGGCGTCCCGGACGAGCACGCGGCGGCAACCAGCGCCACGAGCGCGATCGGGACCAGTACGCGGGCGCGGCAAGCAACGCGGTTCGCGGGCATGCGGTGATCGTAAGACGCACCGACCTATAGCAACCGATGGTTGCATAACGCGCAGCCATGAGCTAACTTGTTGTGCAACCAATGGTTGCGATAAGGAGACGGGACATGGAGTACGGCAGCATCGAGCGCGAGCTGCAGATCGACGCCACGCCCGAGGTGGTGTTCGAGGTGATCAGCACGCCGGAGTACATCCGTGAGTGGTGGGACCTGCACACCGACAGCGACTGGACCGGCGTCGGCGAGCTGTCCTGGCGGAACGAGGACGGCGTCGAACATCACCGCACCTGGTTCACGGTTGTCGAGACCGACCCGCCGCGCCGGTTCGCGTTCCGCTGGACACACGGCGAGGACGAGATCGCGGCGACAGGCAACTCGATGCTGGTCACCTTCGACCTCCTCCCGGCCGGGGACGGCACCACGCTGCGCTTCAGTGAACAGGGCTTTCGGGAGCGAGGCTGGGAGGCCGGCGTGCTGGAGGCGCAGTACAACGACCACGTGCACGGCTGGGACTTCTACCTGCCGCGGCTGGCCGCGCTCGCCGGCCGCCTCGCCGCCACGCGATGAGCACAGCGCGGAGCGAGCAATGAACACCGTCGTGGACGACGAGCTGTGGTCCGCGATCGGTGATCCGACCCGTCGCCGGATGGTCGACCTGCTGCTCGTCGACGGTCGCGGAACGGCGACAACGCTGAGCGCACAGCTGCCGGTCACAAGGCAGGCCGTGACGAAGCACCTCGCGCTGCTCGACCGGGTCGGGCTCGTCCGGTCCGAACCTGCCGGCCGGGAGCGGCGCTACCAGGTGGACGAGAAGCAACTTGCGCGCGCGGTCGCGCAACTGAACGCGGTCGGCGCGACATGGGACGCGCGCCTGCGCCGGATCAAGCGCCTCGCCGAGGCCGTCCAACAGGCAAAGAACACGAACAAGTGAAGGAGAGACAGATGGTGGACATCCTGCACCGGGTGGGAATTCTTGCGCCGCGGGAGAAGGTCTACGCCGCGCTCACGACCGTCGAAGGTCTGGCCGGCTGGTGGACGAGCGACACGACCGGCGACGGCGTGCTGGAGTTCCGCTTCGGCGACCTCGGCGGCTTCGACATCAAGGTCGTCGACGTGCAACCGCAGACGCGGGTGGAATGGGAGGTCGTGGGCGGTCCGGAGGAGTGGATCGGCACGACGATCACGTTCGACCTGAGCCAGGACGGGGACTGGACGATCGTGCTGTTCGCGCACGCCGGTTGGCGCGAACCGGTCGAGTTCATGAACCACTGCAGCACCAAGTGGGCGATCTTCCTGATGAGCCTGAAGGCGCTGGTCGAGACTGGTACCGGCGCACCGCATCCGCGCGACGTGCAGATCAGCAACTGGCACTGAACCGCTCACGCGCCGTGCGCGGCAGCGTTCGCGATGACGGCGTCGTGGACGTACGCGGCGAGGCCGGGCGCGACCGCATCGTAGGTGGCGCGGAAGCGTTCGTCGCCCACGTACATCGCGGCCAGCGAGCGGTGCATGTCGTGGCTGCAGTCGTAGAACCAGCGGCAGATGAACAGGCGGTTCTGCTCGGCCAGCTCCATGGCCTGCGAGCCGTCCGCGGGGACGCCGGAGGCCATCGCGTCGGCGTAGGCGCGCAGTCCCGCGTCGGACTCGGCCTTGAGCTGCTCCCAGTCCTGCTTGGAGTAGGCCGCGGTCCGGCGCTGGGACTCGCGCCAGGCGTCGGTGTCGCCCCAGCGCTGCTCTGCCTCCTCGTGCCATTCGCCACCGACCTTGTCGGTGCCGAACAGCTCGAACTGCTCCTCAGGGGTCAGTGACATGCCCATGGCGCGGGCCTCCATCTCGTTCTCCAGCGCGGCCAGCAGTCGCCGGTCGCGGTCCATGCGGTTACGCAACATGGCGTGTTGGTTGCGCAGGTGTGCGTCGGTGCCGGTACCCGGATCGGCGAGCATCGCCGCGATCGCGTCCAGTCCGAAGTCGAGCTGCCGGTAGACCAGGATCTGGTGCAGCCGGTCGAGGTCGGACGTGCTGTAGCGGCGGTGCCCGGCGGCCGTGCGATCGCTCGGGCTCAGCAGTCCGATCTCGTCGTAGTGGTGCAGCGTGCGGACGGACACGTGCGCCAGCGCGGCCACGTCGCCGATCGAGTACCCGATGTCGTTCACGCGACCACTGTGCAACCTCACGCAACGTGAGGTGCAAGCCGAGCGGTGTCGGCCGTGCATGACAGGCTTTGTCCGTGTCCGATCAGGAAGCGACGGCTCTACTGCACCCGCTGCTCGCGAGCCGGTGGAGCCCCACCGTGTTTGACGCATCGCACGAACTCTCGCCGGACGACGTCGAACTGCTCCTCGAGGCAGCCCGGTGGGCGCCGTCGGCAGGCAATTCGCAGCCGTGGTCGTTCGTCGTCGGCCGGCGTGGCGACGAGACGCATCGGCGCCTGGTTGCGCACCTGGCCGGCAGCGCTGCGGCGTGGGCGCCGACCGCGAGCCTGCTGGTGGCGAACCTGTGCCACCGGTTCGTCGAGGACACCGACTGGGACTACTCGGAGTTCGCGCTCTACGACCTCGGCCAGGCCGTCGCGCACATGACCGTCCAGGCCCGCGCGCTCGGCCTGCACGTCCGGCAGTTCCGCGCGTTCGACCGGGCAGGCCTAAACGCCGAATTCGCGCTACCGGCCCACTGGGAGGTCACCAGCATGTCCGCGATCGGACGCGTGCCGGCGGCCTCGGGGGACGTCGATGCCGCCGCGCCGTCCCGGGAACGGCGCCCGGTGGACGAACTGCTGTGGAGCAAGCCCTGAATCCTGGACTGCGCCGTGCTCACTCCGAGTCCCGGGAGTGGTAGATGAAGTCGATCCCGCCGCGGCCCCGGTGGTACGAGATCCCGGCCGATCGGCTCTCCTTCTGCTCCCAACCGGCCCGCTCGGCCCAGCCCTTGATGATCGGTAGCAGCGCGGTGTCGATCGTCCTGGCTCCGGTTCTGTCGCCCGGCCGGTTCGAGCCCCACCACGCACCGCGGTTCCGCATCGTTCCGTCCCACTGCTGATACTGCTTCTTCATGTCTTCGTAGATCTCGAGGGCCCGTCGGGTCTGGGCGTTCATGCCCTTCTTCTTGGCCTCGATCTCCTTGCGGCTCTGCGCGTCCTGGTACTGGTCCAGCGAGTTCTCCAGGTGCAGCAACGAGTACTTGTCCTGATGAGCCGACGACACCACCTTCTCCCACGGCAGCTTCTGGTGCTCCTCCACGAACTTGGCGAGGTTCGCGCTCAGCTGGCCGTCGGTAATGTTGGGGATCCTGTTCTGGATCGCCTCGAATCGCGCCCGGGCGCCGAGGGCGAGATCCACCTGCTCCAGGTACAGGCGGAGCGACTCCCTCAGCCCGATCCAGTCGAGGTCCTTGTGGTCGCTCTCGGCGGCAAGCCGCGCAGGTCGCAGCCCCGGCGGGCGGTGACAGGGAAGGTTCTTCGACCCCGCGTTCTCCCGGTCCGCCTTGCGCTCGGCAAGCGTCGCGTTCGCCTGAGCCATCGCGGCAGACGCCTGCGCGACCAGCGCCTTGAGTACCCGGTCGGCGGTGAGCCAGTCGTTCCTCTCGATGGCGCGGTCGAACGCGGCTGCCTGCTCGCCGGCGGGATCCTCCGGGTGCTTGCGCGCCGCGGCGAGATAGGCCGTCGTATCGCGACGCTTGAGTTGCGAGTTCACGGCCTGCATCGCGGCGGAGATCGTCCCGCGGCGCGTCGTCAGCTGGGCTGTCAGGGATCCGGTGTCAACGGGCTCGCTGGCAAGGCCCACGCCCGTGCCCGTGGCGTCGCTCTTGCCTGCGCCGCTGTCTGCGCCCTTGCTGGCGCTCGCGTGACCGGCCCGCAGTTGCTCGAACTCCTGACGCTGTTCGCGGCGGCGGCGTTCAGCGAGGACGGGGAAGCCGACACGGCGCGTATCGCCCCGCGACGAGAGATGTTCGTCGAGGTGGTCGTTCCGTGCCTTGACCTGCTTGTCGTTGCTGTCGCTGACCGGACGCTGCTTGCGCAGATCGGCTAGTTCGGACTCCAGTCCTGTCTTGCGGCGCTCGCCCATGGCGGCGAGCAGTTGTGCCTCACGCTGCGCTTCCTGTTGCTCCGGGTTGTACGGCACCAGGGCGCGGTCGGCCGACGCCGGGGTCTCGATCTTGGCCTTGGCGATCCAGACGGGCGGTCCTGTGTGACCCAGTAGGAAGTCGGCGAATTCCCGGGCCATCGCCACCGTGATGGGAGGCGTCTTGGCGGCGGCCGCTGGTGGCCCGCTCGCCGGCCGGTTGGTGAGCTGTCGGCGTTGTTGATGCTGCGCGGAGACGTCGCTGAGCGCCTGGACGATCTGCAGCTGCACCGGCTCGTCCATGTCCGCCAGGGCTTGCTGGACCTCCGGAGCCAGCTTTCCCAGCCAGCGCTGCACGGCCGGCGGAAGTGCAGCGAGCCCGGCACGCACACGCGGTGGCAGCGTCGCGAAGATCTGCCCGGGGCGGGACGGACGGCTCGAGACCGGCGGAACGAAACGTCGCGGTGCCGGCCGGTCGTGGCCTTGGGCTTGCTGCGCCGGCTCCGGCGGCGCGACCTGATCGTTCTCCGGCGCGGGAGCGCGAAATGGAACGATCTCGGTCATCCCTCACCTCACCTCCGTGTGGGGCGAGGCTACTCGAAGTCGGGGACATTCGGCGCCCGCAATGACAAAGTCCCCAATCGGCGCAATCGCCCTGCGGTAGCGCGGAGATGGCGGGGGGTTCAGCCGGTCATGGCGGCGGCCGTGTGCTCGAACGGAACCTCCTCGCCGGCCGCCACCGGCCCGGGCGGCGTGCCGTCGCCGAACGGCCGCCCGCCGAGCGATTCGCGCCCGTGCGCCGTCAGCCAGTTCGACAGGTCCGGGCCGTCGGGCAGGATGCCGGTCGGGTTCACGTCCTTGTGCACCAAGTAGTAGTGCTGCTTGATGTGCAGGAAGTCGGTCGTGTCGCCGAAGCCGGGCGTCTGGAACAGGTCTCGCGCGTACGCCCAGAGCACCGGCAGCTCGGACAGCTTCTGCCGGTTGCACTTGAAGTGCCCGTGGTAGACGGCGTCGAAGCGGGCCAGCGTGGTGAACAGCCGCACGTCCGCCTCGGTAATGGTGTCGCCGACCAGGAAGCGTTGGCCCGCCAGCCGCTCGGACAACCAGTCGAGCGCCGCGAACAGCCGGTGGTACGCCTCGTCGTATGCCTGCTGCGAACCGGCGAAGCCGCACTCATACACGGCATTGTTCACGTCGCGGTAGACGCGCGCGTTCACCTCGTCGATCTCGTCACGCAGCGCCTCGGGGTACAGCTGCGGCGCGCCGTCGCGATGGAACTCGGTCCACTGCGTCGAGAGGTCCAGCGTGATCTGCGCGAAGTCGTTGGTGACGACCGCGCCGGTCGGGATGTCGACGATCGCCGGGACGGTGATTCCCTTCGGGTAGTCGGGGAAGCGTTTGAAGTACGCCTCCTGCAACCGTTCGATGCCGAGGACGGGATCACGGCCCCCCGGGTCGAGGTCGAACGTCCAGCTGCGCTGGTCGTGCGTCGGGCCGCAGATGCCCATGGACAGCACGGGTTCCAGGCCCAGCAACCGGCGCACGATGATCGACCGGTTCGCCCACGGGCAGGCCCGGCTCACGACCAGGCGGTAGCGGCCCGGCTCGACCGGATAGTCTCCCCCATTGCCCTGGCCGGCGCGCGTGATCCGCGTGGTGATGTACGACGTATCCCGGTCATAGGCGTTGCCGACCTCGACGTAAGTCATATCGAAAGCCATACCCTCACTCGGCCGCACTCCACAACGGTTGTGGGGTGTCGCCGAGCAGGAACGAGATCAGCAGCGGGTTGAACAGGCCCGGGGACTCGAGCGGCAGCGCGTGTGTTCCGGGCAGCACGGCCAGCCGTGCATCCGGCACGGCCGCCACCACCGCGAGCGAGTGCTCGACGGTGACCTCGTCGCGATCGCCCTGCACGACGAGTGTCGGCGCGCTGACCGCGGCCAGGTCGGCCAGATCGAGCTGCGGCTCACGCTCGAACATCGCCATCAGCTTCGCGTGGACGACCTCGAAGTGCTCCGGCCCGTCCGGCGAGATCGGGTCGTAGCCCTGTCGCAGGAAGCCGATCGCTTCGGGGGACGCGAGGAACGCGTCCAGCTGCGAGTCCGGCACGCGTCCGGAGAAGTTGTAGTACTGGCCGATCAACACCTGACGACGGACGAGGTCGGGGCGCTGCAGCGCGACCAGCAACGCGACGACCGCACCGTCGCTCCAGCCCACCAGGTGCGCGGGACGGCCGACGATCTGATCGAGATAGGCGACGGTGTCCTCGGCCATCGCCGCGTAGCTGAACGGCCCGTCGACATCCGGGGTGTGCCCGTGCCCGCGGCGCTCGGGCACGTGAACGCGGAACCCGGCCTCGATCAGCGCCGGCGTCTGCGCGGCGAACGAAGACGCTGCCGCAAAGCCGCCGTGCAGCAGCACGACCGGGTCCCCGGAGCCGGACACCTCGTGCCAGACGCGCATTCCACCGACGTCGACGTAGCCCGCCTCCGGCTGCGACGTCATACGCCGGCGAACGCGGTGGCCCGCATCGTCTCGACCCCGGCGACCAGCTCGGCGACCCGGGCTTCGTCCATCGTTGCACCGCAGCGGCGCAACCAGTTGGCGACCATCCGGTGACCGCCCTGCGTCAGCACGGATTCGGGGTGGAACTGCACCCCGTCGATCGGCAGGGTGCGATGCCGCAGCGCCATCACCACACCGGACGCGGTGCGCGCCGTCACCTCGATCTCCGGCGCCAACGCATCCTCCTCGACGGCGAGCGAGTGGTACCGCGTTGCGATGAACGGGGAGGGCAACCCCGCCAGCACACCGGCACCGTTGTGCAGCACCTCGCTGGTCTTGCCGTGCAGCAACTCCGGGGCGCGCACCACGGGCGAGCCGAAGACCGCGCCGATCGCCTGGTGGCCGAGGCACACACCGAACAGCGGCAGCTCACGTTCGGCGCACGCTTCGACGAATCCCATCGATGCACCGGCGTCGGCGGGCGTCCCCGGGCCGGGAGAGATCAGCACGCCGTCGACGCCCAGCGCATCCAGTTCCGCCGGCGCCACCGCGTCGTTGCGGCGGACGTCCACCTCGGCGCCGAGCTGACCGAGGTACTGGACCAGGTTGTAGACGAAGCTGTCGTAGTTGTCGACGACGAGGATGCGCGCGCTGCTCATTGGCCGGGCACCGTCACGTTGTTGATCGGCAGGTGCGGTTCGATCCACGGGAAGATCACGAACATCAGGAGCGCGACAACCGCGAGGAACAGCACCAGCACCTGCACCATCTTGAGCGCGAGCCCGCCCGGCAGGTGACGCCACAGCCAGACGTACATCAGTTACCGACCTCCGTGTACAGCGCCTTGATCTGCGCGGGGATCGCGTTGTCGTACCGCCCGTTCCCGGTCGCCTGCTTCGGGATCGTCCGGCCGAGCACGGCGTGAACGACCATGCGCTTGGCCGCGGTGAACTTGGGATGGCAGGTGGTCATCGTCAGGTACCGGGTGATCGCCTGCTGGGCAGGGACCGCCGGGTCGCTCGGCACGGGCAGGATCACGTCGCCGTCACCGGGCGAGACGATCTCGCGGCCAGGCACCTTCGTCCCGGACGGGTCGGCATAGGTGTTCGACAGGCTCGCACCGGCAGCGGACGGATCACACGCCGCGTGATCGGTTCCCGCGCCGATCACGCAGTAGACGTACCAGGTCGTCTGCGTCTCGACGACGACCGAGTCCCCGGCGCGCAGCTTGTCCAGGTTGAGGAACGGTTCGCCCTTGCCGACGCGGTGTCCGGCGAGCGCGAAGTCGCCCTTGTGACCCGGCAGCTGCGTCCCGACGTAATGACCGGGTCCCTTCTCCAGGTCCGAGTCGTTGGTGCCCTCCACGATCGTCCAGGCGTAGTCCTGTCCGAAGCGCGGGATGTACAGGTTGGCGATGCCGTGACCGTCCAGGGCGGCGAGGCCGCTTTCGGGCAGGGTGAGTTCGCCCTTGCTCCACTCCTGCTCGAGCGCCTGATGCACCTTGTGCTGCTCGCGGTGCGCGAACCAGTTGGTGACGTACACCTCGTAGACGACGAACAGCAGCACGATCACGCCGGCAGTGACGAGCAGTTGGCCCAGGCCGCGCACGAACGTCCGGACCAGGTCGCCGATGCGGTGCGGGTCGGGCTCGCGCCCATGCCGCCCGCCACCGCCGCCACCGCCGCCACCGGAGGGTGGGACGGGCGGATCGGCCGGCGGCGGTGCGTCGCCGACTGCAACCGTGCCGTCACTCATCAATGGCTTCCCGCCGTCGCGTATTCGAGGCTGATGCTGCCACGGTAGGCAGGCAGCCGCAGATCGGATTGTGACTCGGTCGTGTAGCCGAGGCCGTAGTACGCGGCGGCTTGCTGGAACAGGCGGACCCCGGGCGAGGCGCCCAAAGCCCGCAGCATCGCGCCGTACGGACCGATGGCGGCGACGCGGAACGGTGGCGAGTAGACGTCGCCGTTGAGCAGCAGGGTGTTCCCGACGCACCGCACGGCGCTGGTGGCGATGACGCGCTGGCCGGCGATCGTCATGGCCTCCGCGCCGCCGGCCCACAGCGCGTTGACCACCGCCTGCAGGTCCGACTGATGCACCACCAGCTGGTTCGGGTCGACGTCGGCGTCGGGTGTCCCGTCGGCGGCCGTCGAGTTCGCGTCGGCGTCGTCGAGGATCACCACGATTCCGGGGCCGTGCACCGCGGTGAGCCCGCCCGGCGCGAGCAGCGGCTGCACCTGCCGTTGCGCCGCCGCGACACGCGAGTCGCCGGCTCCGGCAAGCGCGGCGGCCTCGGCCACCTGCTGCTGCAGGCTGCTGACCCGGGACTCGGCGCGCTTGACCTGGCCCTCGGCCGAACCAACCAGGTCGGCCAGGTTCGCGGTGCCCGGCGCGCGCAGGTTCGTGCCGCGCGAGTCGTGCGCGCTCGTGGCGAAACCGAAGCCGGCGAGCAGGAACACCACGGGCACCAGCACGCCCCATACCGACCGCGGACGACCGCTCCTCCCGCGCCGGGCGAGCCGTCCGATCGCTGTCGCACGCACGTGCGTTCCCCCTCATCCGGCGGTGTTGACTACGCTAGCCGGTGTGTCCGCCAGCTGTCGGGCACCTGCCGCGGGATGCCGCACGCTGACGAATCGATGCTGGAGAACCTGGAGAATCACCGTGCCCAAGTCCAAGGTTCGCAAGAAGGCCGACGCCCCGCTGCGGTCGGAGGCACTGAACCCGACCGCCCGGCAGCTGTCGCCCAGCCCGAGCTGGTACCCGATCGCGATGGGCGTTGTGCTGCTGATCGGCCTGGCGTACTTGGTCGTCTACTACCTGACCAGCAGCGGCACCTCCCCGCACATCGGGTTCATGGCGAGCCTCGGCGGCTGGAACTTCGCGGTCGGCTTCGGGGTCATGCTGGTCGGCCTGATCATGGCCGTCCGCTGGCGTTGAGCGCGAATCCACAACGTTGTCCACGGCTGTGATTACACGCGTGTAACTCATCCCCAGGTGGGGACAAACCTGTGGACAACCAATCTGGCCCGCCCGTCGCCGACCGGGCGCCGCGCGCCGTGTTCCGCCCGGACCCGCGGCTGACGGCCCTGACGGCGGTCCTCGCCGCGATCGCCGCCGCCCTCGCCGCGGTCAGCTCCGACCGGTCGGGGGCGGTGCTACTGGTGCTCGCCGCGCTCGTCCTCGCCTGCTACGCCGCCGCCGACCTGCTCTGGCGCCCGCGCCTGTCCGTCGACGCGGCCGGATTGCGCGTGCGTGGCCCGGGTTCCTCGGCGGTGCTCGCCTGGACGGACGTCCAGGCCGTGCGGGCGGACGTCCGGATGCGACACGGCCTGCGCTCGGTCGCACTCGAGATCGACGCCGGGGACCGACTGGTCGTGCTCAGCCGCCGGGTGCTCGGCACCGACCCGGAGCAGGCCGCCGAGATCGTCCGCGCCTTCGACCCGCGAAGCTGACCCGCGCGACCGGACGCGGTGCTCAGCGCATCGAGCGTCTAGAGGGAACTGCCGCCGGTGGCCGTCCGGAGTGCGATCACCAGGACGACCAGCGCCAGCACGCCGGTGAGCCCGAAGGCCTGCACGCGGGTGGCGATCCGGCCGCGGTGCGACGGCAGGCCGGCGATGCACACGGCGGCGATCGCCCCCGTCACAAAACCGCCGACGTGCGCGAGCTTGGAGATGTCGTGCACCGAGAAGGTGAACACGAAATTCAGCACGATCACACCGATCAGCCACGGCGCGTCCAGGCCGAGCCGCCGGACCATCACCAGGCACACGGCGAACAGTCCGAAGATCGCGCCGGACGCGCCCACCACCGGCTGGTCCGGGCTGCCGAAGGCGTAGATCGCGGCTGATCCGCCGAGCGCGGACAGCACGTACACCGTGACCATCCGCCAGGTGCCGAGTAGCCGCTCCAGGCTGGGTCCGACGATTGCCAGCGCGAGCATGTTCGCGCCGATGTGCAGCAGGCTCACGTGCAGGAACGCGGACGTGAGCAGCCGGTAGTACTCGTCCTGCTGATAGACCTGCGCCGGCTGCAACTGCCAGTCCAGGAACAGCGGCGCGGTGTGCGGGTCGTCCAGGCCGCCGGCCGACTTCGCCGCGGTGACCAGGTAGACGGCCACGTTCAGCGCGACGAGAGTGATCGTTACGTATGGATGCGTGTCTCGCAGCCGCGCGCCGATCGAGCTGCGTTGGCGCGGTGTGTTGCGCCGGCCCAGGGCGGCGTCGTCCGGGCAGTGGAAGCCGACCGGGGCCTCGCGCATGCAGTCCGGGCAGATCGGACGGTCACACCGGGTACAGCGGACCAGCGCCTCCCGGTGCGGGTGGCGATAACAGTGTGCGCTGAGCGCGCTATCCGGCTGGCTCAATCGACACCGAGTTGATCACGACCTCCTCGGTCGGACGGTCGTTGCGGTCCGTCGCAGCAGCCGCGATGGCGTCGACGACCTTGCGGCTGTCGGCGTCCGCGACCTCGCCGAAGATGCTGTGCCGGCGGTTCAGGTGCGGCGTCGCGCCCACGGTGATGAAGAACTGCGAGCCGTTCGTGTTCGGTCCGGCGTTGGCCATCGCCAGCAGGTACGGACGGTCGAAGGACAGCTCCGGGTGGAACTCGTCGCCGAACTGGTATCCCGGACCGCCGAAACCCTGCCCGAGTGGGTCGCCGCCCTGGATCATGAAGCCGGAGATCACCCGGTGGAAGACCGTGCCGTCATACAGCGGCGCCGTGGTCTTCTCGCCGGTGCCGGGGTGCTTCCACTCCTTGCTGCCCTCGGCGAGTTCGACGAAGTTGCGCACCGTCTTGGGTGCATGGTTGCCGAACAGGTTCAGGCGGATGTCGCCCTTGTTCGTGTGCAGGACGGCGACCTGAGTGGCGGACACGGCAGAACTCCCGGGGCTGGTGGATACGTGACCGCCCCATCCTGCCATTCGTGCTGCGGTTTCTCCGGGCCCAGGCCCGAAAGATTCCCAACCCGCATCTAGATGCGCCGGGCGATCGCCTTGGCCAGCAGCAGCGCGTTGAGCGAGGTGTCCGAGCGCTGGGTGTGCACGACGACCATCAGCTTGCCCTTGGCGAACACGCAGGCCCAGTCGCGACGGCCGTCCGGCCCGAAAAACTTGGTGCGGTACAGGACGGCGTCCACGCCGGCGAGGATCGACGGCTTGCCCATCGCTTGGGTGCCGGTTTTGGTCGCGGTCAGCACCATCGCGTTGTGCGCGTCCAGGTCGGTGCGGAACGTGTGCGGCACGACGTCCGCGATCGCCTCGAACGGCGGCGCGTAGAAGTAGAAGCGGCAACCGACTGGCTTGAGCTTGGTGAGCACGGTGGTGCGGTAAACGTGGTCGCCCTCGATGTCCGCGACGTTGACCTTCGGATTCTCGTCCGGCGTCGAGGCGATGTACGGGCAGCGGCGTTCGACCTCGCCGGCAGGCAGCCGTGAGCCCGGCGGCTGCGGCTTTACGGTGCGCGCCGGGCGGGGCACGAACGTCGGCGCCTGCGTGATCACCTGCGTCGCGGTATGCGTGACGTCGGGCGGCGCGGGCGGGCCGCTCGACGGCGTGCAGCCGGCCAGTGGCGCAACGGCGGCCACCACCAGCAGTACCCAGCCGGTGCGCACGCGGTTCACCGTTTCATCGCGGCCGCGCGGATGCGACTCGGGCCGCCTGCTCGGGCAGGGAATCGTCCAGCGGCTCGAGGTCCGTGCTCTGGCTACGGCGCTCCAGCGCGCGGCGCAGCAGTTCGTCGGCGAAGCGCGGGCTCTTCGCGAGCACCGGACCGTGCAGGTACGTGCCGATCACGTTGTCTCGCACGGCGCCCTCGGTGCGGTCACGTCCGTTGTTGCCGCGCCCGGTCGCCGTCGCGCCCAGCGGACGCACGCCCGGTCCGAGTTCGGTCAGGCCGCTGTGGTTCTCGTAGCCGACCAGCAATCCGCTGTGCTGGGTCTGCACCGTGTTGTTGCCGATCAACCGCTCGGCCTGGCCGTGCGTGACGACGTCCAGCACGCCGGTGCCCTCGATACGCCGGCCATCCTGGGTGACGAACTCGTGGCCGAGCATCTGGTAGGTCCCGCAGATCGCGAGCATGACCACGCCGTCATCCGCCATGGCGCGCAACTCCGTCGCGCGCGCGGCGAAATCGGCACCGATATCGCCCTGGGCCGCGTCCTGGCCACCCCCGCCGAGCAGGATGTCGGCGTCGGTCGGCAACGGGTCGCCGACGCTGACCGGCACGACCTCCACGGGCAGGCCGCGCCACTGCAGCCGACGGCGCAGCACCAGGACGTTGCCCGTGTCGCCGTAGATGTTCATCTCGCGCGGATACAGGTGCACGAGCTTCATCAGCGCTTTCCACCTTTCAGCGGCGTGGATTCGGGGAAATTACCCCGCTGAAAGGTGGAAAGCGCGCCATGCAGCGACCACATGGCGGTGTACGTGCTGAAGACGATCACGCTCGCGTCCGCCGGCACGGCCGCGACCCCGTCGCGCACCGCCTTGGCCAGTTCCGGCTCGACGTCCGCGACGGCGATGTCGTCGTAACGCAGCCGGACGGCCATGTCCGCCGCCCGCGTGCCCGCGGTGCTGATACGGGTCGTGAGCCCGGCCAGGCCGGTGAAGTCGACGTCCCACAACCACGAGACGTCGCGACCGTCCGCGTAGTCGTCGTTGATCGCGATGACGATCGCGGCCGGCGGATCGGCACGGTCGACGGTGCGCAGGCTCTGCCGGAAGCCCGCCGGGTTCTTGACCAACTGCAGGACCACGCGGCGGCCGTCGACGGTGAACGATTCGCCGCGACCGAACGCCGGACGGACGAGCTCGAGCCCGGCCGCGATCCGGCCGGCATCCAGCCCGAACGTTGCCGCGAGCGCCGCCGCGCCGGCCGCGTTCTGCGCGTTGTGTGCACCTTCCGCGCTCAACACGACGGCGCGCTCGTCCGTACCGATGCGATACCGCGTGCGCGAGTCGGCCGCGGACGGCAGCGCGACGAGCTCGACGGCCGCGTCCCTGTCCGAGACGAACACCGGGCCGCCGTAGAGCTCCTCGTCGTTGGGAAAGAGCGTCCGCAGGGACGGTGCGACGCCGTAGTAGCTGACCGCCGCGTGGGTGTCGGCCGACAGCGCCGCGACGCGTTCGTCGTCGCGGTTGAGCACCACGTGGCCGGTGGTCGCGGCCGCTACGGCACCGAGCAGCCGCGCGGTCGTGTCAATCTCGCCGAATCGGTCGAGTTGGTCGCGCATGACGTTGAGCAGCAGGGCGCGTCTCGGCGGCACGAGCGCGACGAACCGCACCGCCCACGCCTCGTCCAGCTCGAAGACCGCAACGTCGTACGGCAGCCTGCCGAGCCAGTCCGCGTGCTCGACGGTCGCGGTGATCGCGCCACGTACGAAGTTGCTGCCGGTGTCATTGGTGAGCACGCGATGGTCCTGTGCCAGCAGCGTCGCGACCATCTTGGTGGTGGTCGTCTTGCCGTTCGTCCCGGTGACGACGACGACGCCCTCGGGCAGCCGCGCCATCGCCCGCGCCAGGAATCGGGGGAACACCTTCTCGACGACCAGGCCCGGCAGCGCATTGCCACGCCGGCCGAGCAGTCGCAGCGCGATCAGGGTGAGCTTGCCGAGCCACACCGCGAGCAGGTCCATGATGCGACCAGGCTACTGGCCCGCGCACGGCCCGGCCGAGTGGCGCGATCGGGGCGCGAGTGGCGCGCCTTTTCGCGCCACTCGATGGCCTATTGCGCCACTCGCGCCAGGTTCAGGGCCGGGCCCGGGACGCACAGCGGCGCGGCGCCACCCCCCTGCGGTGACGCCGCGCCTTGTGCAGTTCTTACTCCGCCGAGGCTGAGGTTTTCGCGAGGTACGCAGCAACTCGCGGGACGGAAACCTCGCCGAGACCGGTCACGTCGTCGTAGCCGGCCGCGGTCTGCAGCGATGTGTCATTCCCGAGCGTGACCAGGTAGTCGTTGCCCGAGTGCGCGCTGGTGTACGCGAGTGCGGTGGGCGACGACTGCGCCGGCACGTCCGAGAAGGTGCTCGAATCAGCCTTCGCGGCGGCGTACAGCAACGGGTTCGCGAACCCGATCGTCCGTCCGCTGGCCTGCTGCACGAGTGCCATCTCGGCCGCCGTGATCGGCGATGCCAGACTCGTCCCGCCGTAGGTCTCGTACTCCAGGTCGCCGACCTGGCAGTCACCGCTCGGCGTGCACGTGCTGTCGTCGATCGGACGCAGCGCGATCTGGAATCCGGTGTACGGGTCGGCCAGCGCGGCCACGTCCGGCGACACCCGCGACGGAGTGCCGTCGACCGAGTCCGCGAGGGAGTCGGGGACGACTCCCTGCTGGTACGCCGGCTGGGCGAAGAACGCGCTGGTGCCACCACCGGCGCCACCTCCCCACAACGTGCCGGGCAGCGGTTCGGCGAACGTCACCTTGCCGTTCTTGTTCAGCACCATCTTGTCGAGGACGTCGCCCCAGCCGGTGTTGAACTCGGTCGCGCCGTTGGCTCCGATCGCCTTGCTCGTGCCACCGACGGCCGTGACGAACGGCGAGCTGGCCGGGAAGTCCGGCGATGTGTACCCGAGGTTCATGCTCTCGTCGCCCGAGTCACCGCTGGAGAAGTACAGCCCGATGCCCTCGGCCGCGGCCTGCAGCTGGATGTTCTGCTCGCCGGTGATCACGCTGTCGGGAACTGCCTCGCCGTAGTTGCCATAGCTGTTGCTGACGATGTTGGCGAGCTGGTTGTCGAGGATGTTCGACATCGCGATGTCGAGTCCGCCGCCGCAGTTGAAGCCACCGACGTAGAGGATGTTCGCGCCGGGTGCGATCGAGTGCGCGGACTCCACGTCGAGCGTCTCCTCGCCCTGCCACCCGGACGCGCCCTGGCACAGATCCGTGTCGACGAACTCCGCCGGCTTGATCTCGCTGAACGTCGTCAGCAGCGGGGATCCGACGGCGCGCATGTAGTCGTTGGTGTCCTGCAGCACGCTCGGCGAGGCGTAGGCGTCGATGATCGCGATGGTCTGTCCGGTGCCGTCGTTGCCAGCCGTGATCATCTTGTTGAGGTCGTAGCCGGAGCGCAGTTGGTCGGGGAGGTACCCGCACAGGAACGTCGGCGCCACCTTGCTGCCGTAGGCCTTCGGCGTCGGGCCGGTGTTCTCGCCGTAGTAGTTCGAGCACGTGTACTTCGGCAGTGCGGTGAGCGCCTGCCGGTGCACATTGCCGGACTTCACCGAAGCCGTCGGCTCTTCGCCGAGTGGCGTGACGTGGCTCGGACGGGTCAGTGCGCGGCTGCTGTCGATGCTGAGGCCGGCGATCCTGGAGCCGACCGAGTCCGGCAGCGACGGGACGCTGTCCGGCGCGTGCTGCAGCCCGCCGGCGTAGTGGTATTCGTGCAACGTCGTGCCGAACGCGGGCCCGACCGTCGAAGCGGGACCGCGGAAGACGATGTACTGCCGGCTGGCCGGCTCGGCATAGATGGTCAGGCCGGACGAGGTCAAGTAGTCCTCGACGGCTTGGAAGTCCGCCTTGGTCGGGGAGAACTCCTTGATCCAGTCCTTGGCCGACAGGTACTGCCCGTACTGGGGGTCTCCCGGTGTGGACACTGCGGTCGCCAGGGCCTGTGCACCTTGCTCGTCACGCAGCGGCAGGTACACCTCGCCCTCGACGGTGGTGTCGGCCGGTGTCGCTCCGGCATCTGCGGAATCGGTGGCCCATGCGGGTACCGAGCCCGGGAAGGAGATCTCGCCCTGCTGCGGCGGCGCGGCGCTGCCGGCCGGCGCGGTGGCGAGGGCGAGAGCGGTGGCGGACGCGCAGACGATGAGCGCGCCGATCCCGCGCCGGGCGACGTTGCCCGGGGAGCCGGATGTGGACATGCAACCTCCAAGATCGTTGGGGTGGTGCTGCCCGAAAACCTAAGCCCGTCCCTGAATGTCCGCAATAGCAGCGCCTAAAGCGATAAATCACGGATTCCTCGATCCGGAGCGCGGCGAATCCGCCGGTACAGCGTGCCAGCGGTTACCAGGGCGCGACGGTTCCGTCGTAGGAGAACAGCTTTCCCGTCGGACCGTCGCCAGGGAGCTCGGCCAGGGTGACGATTCCTGCCGCACCGATCGCGGGGTCGCCGCCGAGGGCGGAGGGGTTGAGGTTGGTGGCGCGTCGGCCAGGCGCGAGCGCATTCACCTTGAAGCCTTCCGGCGCCAGCACCTGCGCGTAGTAGAGCGTGAGCGCATTGAGCGCCGCCTTCGACGAGCGGTAGACCGCGTACCTGCCGCCGTTGCCGGCTGCGGCCTGCCAGTCGAACTGAGGGTTCGGGCCCGTGCTCCAGGCGAAGGACGCGGTGCCGCTGGACACGTTCACGATCCGTGGCGCCACCGAGCGGCGCAGCGTCGGCACGAGGGCGTTCGTCACGGCGACGACGCCGAAGACGTTCGTCGTGTAGGACTGCTGCAGCAACTGGAAGCCGACCTCGAGTAGCGGCACGTCGAAGTCAGGCTGGATTCCGGCGTTGTTGACCAGGGCGTCGAGCTCGCCGACCTGCTGCGCGGCGGCCGCGATGCTGGCCGGATCGGTGACGTCCAGGTGCAGCGCCCGCCCGCCAAGTTCGGCAGCCACCTTGTCGGTGCGCTCCGGGTCCCTGCCGGTGACCCAGACGTCCCAGCCGGCGGCGATGAGCTGCTCGGCTCCGCTGTGGCCGATTCCAGAGGTGGCGCCGGTGACGAGTGCGGTCCGCTGTGGCATGCGCTTCTCCCTTACGATGATCCGGAGGTTCCTCCGATTAGGAACCCGATACTAAACGGAGGATCGTCCGCTTGTCATCGGAACCTCGGCTGCGTGCCGACGCTCGCGAGAACCGGGAGAAGCTCGTCCGGGCCGCTCGGGCTGCATTCGCCGCGGGCGAGACGGTGTCGCTGGACGCGATCGCGCGCGCGGCCGGCGTCGGCATCGGCACGCTCTACCGGCACTTCCCGAACAGGGAGGCGCTCGTGGAGGCGGTGTATCGGGACCAGGTCGACGAGCTTCGGGTGGGCGCGGGCGCGCTGCTCGCTAGCCACCCGCCCGTGGCGGCGCTGCGGGCCTGGATGGACCTTTTCGCCGACTGGGCGGACGCCAAGCGTGGAATGGTCTCGGCGCTCGCCACGCTGCGCAGCCGCGGCACGCTTGACATGGATGCGAGCCGCCGCGAGATCTCGTCGATCCTGGGCACCCTCGTGTCGGCCGGCATAGCCAGCGGCGAGCTCCGACCGGACGTCGACCCCGCGGATCTGCGATCGCTGCTCGCCGGAATCCTTGCTGCGGCCACCGACCGGGACCAGGTCGCGCGCCTGTTCGATCTAGCGATCGACAGCCTCCGGCCGCGGGGCTGAGTGGCCATACGCGCCCGGGTGACGTCATCGCTCGAGGTGTTTTGGTCGCGCGGCTCAGCTAGCGACCGCGGCGAGGAGATCGCTGGCGAGCGCGGCACACGCGGCTGCGACCACGGCGGGATCACCGACTAGCTCCTCGGCACGTCCCGCCATCAAAGAGCCGATGGCGTCGGCGTTTCCGAACATGTCGGCGAGGAAGTCCAGCGCAGCGCGGGTGACGTCAGCAGCGAGCGCGTCCGCGAGCAATCGGACGAGGGCCGCAGACAGGTCTTGCGTGGGCACTGCGACGAGGAGCCGGTAGATGTCGTACGCGTCCTTATCGACGAGACGGTCAGGCGTCTCTTGTCGCTCGGCGAGTTTGTGCAGCTTGGCCACCAGCAGCGCCGCCGGGCCTGCAACTCGCGCTTCGACCTCCCGGCCGTCGTCGGCCGCGAGCGCGCGAATGGTCATCACGGCGTTGTCGACGACCGCAGCCTCGAGCCCAACCGCGCGACGCAGGGCACGCTTGTCGTGCGGTGGCGCCTCGACGCTGCGACGGCCCTTCCCGGCGATTGCATCGGGAACCATGAGGTCGACGGGAATGCCACCCGGGCTGAGCCACGAGCCGGGCTGCCCGGCCAGCGTGTCGTGGTGGAACCCGGCGCGGGTCATCGCCTCCTCGATGAGGGGGTCGTCACCGAGCGTGCGCAGGTCGATGCCGAGGTCGCTGTCCTTCGTCGCCTCGGCCACCGCGACGGGCGCGCTGCCGGTATGTAGGTAGATGGCTTGGGCTCCGATCACGACGACAGAGTCGCGGTGCGCGTCGAGGGCGATCAGTGCGTCGAGCAGCACCGACCGCGCCCGGACCAGCACGTCGTCACTGCCGCCAGTCGGATTCATGCTTTTCCATCCAGTCCAGCAGTGCGCGGCCCTCCTCGGGACCGCGACCCGGCGCGGTGAGTAGGTCGACCGCTGCCTGACTCGGCGCCACGATCACGGTCCCGTCCAGTCGTTGCGCGCGGTCGAGAGAAGCGGTGTCCCCGGCGCGCGCGATCAGGACGTTCGCACCCGCGTCGACCCGCCGTAGGTCGGCGCGCGCAGCAAACTCGTCGGGCTTGTCCGCGTAGATCATCGCGTTCTTCGCCGGTGCGTACGCTTCCCACTTCGGCGTGGCCAGCGATCCGGTCACCGCATACCGCCCCGCTTCGTCATCATCGTTGAGGCCAGCGAGCCGCCGCATGAGCTCGGGCAAGCCGCGGGGGGCGAGGTACGTACTCCCAGCCGCGAGCTTGGAGAAGCTGTAGTCCTTCGACCATCGTTCCAGCAGCGAACGCCAACGCACATCGGTGATCTTGCCGTCGTCCGCGCGGGTGAGGAGGTCCTGCTCCTCGATGAAGCCGACGGCGCGATAGGTGTTTCCGCTGGGAGTGCCTGCCAGCCTCATCAGCCCCGGCACCGTGTACGGGGGTCGGAAGTCCACCAGAGCACGGACGACCCGTGCTGCCGAAGCTCCGGTCAGGTTGCCTTTCGGGCGTCCTGGTCCACGCCACGGATCCCGCTGGGCGCCCACATCGCGGACGAACAGCGCCGGCTTCCTGAGCGAGACGCGGATGTTTCCGGCCGCGTCGGCGTAGGGGATGTCGCGATCGGTGAGCCACTGCTGCAGCGGTGGTGCCAGGTACCTCGCCACAATGAGCGGTTTGGCTCCCTCTCGTTGCGACGAGGCGGCAGTGTCGATGTAGGCATGAGCCTGGTCCACCATTGCGGGCAGATCCCTGGTGACGACGCTTCTCTTCACTTCGGCGTACAGATTCGCTCGCGTACCGCCTGGTGCGGTGATCGTCATGACAGCGTCGGCCCGGTAGCGGCTGGCGGCTGTCTCGCGTTGTAGGTCCGCCTTCCAATCGGACGGCAGGCGCTCTATCAACGCGGCGAGGGCGGCGGAGAGGATGTCCGCCTCGCTCGCCAGGGGCTGGGCACTGGGGGTCATCGAACTCCTCCTTCCCGGTTGCGCGTCCACCGTAGTCCGGAAATCCTAGCGTTCCGTCCCAGACGGAATCAATGAATTTCCGGAAATCGTTTGATTTCGCGCCGCGCGGAACCTAGCAATAAGCGGAAAGTTCAGGGCGATAGCCTCGGCGTCCTCAACCATCCGGGGAAGAGCACCGACCTGGCCGCTGTACGCCGGGCCTTGTGGGACGCAGCGGATGAGCTCCGAGCGAACTCGAAGCTCACAGCGGCTCAATACCGCCACGCCGTCCTTGGTCCGATTTTCCTCGCCTACGCCGAGTATCGGTTCGAGGAAGTCCGGCCGGAGCTGGAGGCGAAGGCAACCGCACGCAACCCGGTGACGCCGCAGGACTACAAGGCCGAGACCGCGAGCACATCGAGCCGCGCTGGGGCAGCGTCCGGCTGGCCGACGTGACGCACGGCGGCGTTCAAGCGTGGGTCGGCGAGCTGACTACAACCCGCTCGAGGTCGACGGTACGGAAGGTCCACGGCGTCCCGTCGCTAATCCTCGCCTCCGCTGTGAGAGACGGCCGGCTCGCCCGTGCCTGCGAGCAACGTAGTCGATCTTGACGCCGTCCGTCAGACCGCTGCAGGTCAGTAAATCCGGGGCTTCTAGTTGTGGAGACGAGGGGAATCGAACCCCTAACCCCCGCCTTGCAAAGGCGGTGCTCTGCCAATTGAGCTACGTCCCCGAGGTGGATCCGCTCGGGCGGTGGATCAGCGCGAGCTGTCCGCGGTCGCCTCGTGCCAGAGCGCGGCGCTGTCGTGCGCCTTGCGCCGACGCAGGGTGGCCGCTGCCGCGGCACCGAGGCCGACCAGCAGCAGGACCGCCTTGCGCACCCCGGACCTCCTGTCGATCGTGTCTCGCGGTGGGCCTGGGAGGACTTGAACCTCCGGCCTCATCCTTATCAGGGATGCGCTCTAACCAACTGAGCTACAGGCCCGCGATCGCGTCCCGGCCGCCGGATCCGGCGGTTGCGGACGCAAGTGCGAAGACTACCGGGCGTCTTCGCCGGTCTCCAAACCGCCCTCGGACGGCATGGTGAACCGGGAACCGACTGCCGATCAGCCCTCGGAAAGCGTGAGCTCGACGCCGCCGACCAGGTCGGCACACAGGTTGTAGATCACCGAGCCCACCGTGCTGAGTGCGATGAACAGGATGACGTTGATGACGCCGATGATCGCCGCGCCGCCGAACACGATGCCAGCGGTGACCGGTGGCTTGGAGCCGTCGCCGTTGATCGTCGTGACCGTGTCGTTGATCTTGCCGATCGCGCCCGCCGCGTCCAGCACGCCGTACAGCACGCCGATGACGATCAGCCACACGAAGAACAGCGCGATCGACAGCACGCACGAGAACTTCAGGACCGTCCACGGGTTGACGTGCCGCAACTGCAGCCGAGCCCGGCGCGGCCCACGCGCCCGCCGGGACGAAGCCGCCTGGCCAGCAGCGCCCGGCATTCCGGAGCGCGCCTGCGCCTGCGCGGCGGTGTGGTCGCCGACCAGCGGCGGGACGGCCGCCGTGGGCACGCCGGAGGCGGCGGGCGCCACACCCGGCGCGCCGGCCGGGCGCGACGCACCCGAGATGGTGGTCGCCCCGAACTCGCCGCTCGGTGTGCTCATGGCTACTCCTGCTCGTCCGGTTCGTCGGCATTGCGGGCGACGGCGACGACGAACACGTCGTCGGGCAGGTTCATCAGCCGCACGCCCATGGTCTGGCGCTGCGCCCGGCGAACCTCCGCCGCCTTGGTGCGGATGACCACCCCGTCGGACGTGATCGCGTAGATCTCATCCTTCGAACTGACCGCCACGGCACCGACCAACCCGCCTCGGGTCGAGACGATACGCGCGGTGAGGACGCCCTTGCCGCCACGTCCCTGTACCGGATACTCCTCGATTTTGGTGCGCTTGGCGTATCCACCCTCAGTTGCGACCAAGATTTCTACGTCGTTCAGGTCGTCGCGGACGACCTCCATCGCGAGCAGTTCGTCGCCGTTGTTGAAACGCATCCCGAAGACGCCGGAGGTCGCGCGGCCCATCGGTCGCAGCGCCTCGTCGTCGGCGTGGAAGCGGATCGACATGGCCTTGCGGCTCACCAGCAACAGGTCGTCCTCGGCAGAGACGAGAGCGGCGTCGATCAGCTCGTCGTCGTCACGCAGGTTGATGGCGACGATGCCGCCGGACCGGTTGGAGTCGAAGTCGGTGAGCTTGGACTTCTTCACCAAGCCGTGCTTGGTCGCGAGGACGAGGTAAGGCGCGACCTCGTAGTTCTTCAGCGCGATGACCTCGGCGATGGTCTCGTCCGGCTGGAACGCCAGCAGATTCGCCACGTGCTGGCCGCGGGCGTTGCGGTTCGCCTCCGGCAGCTCGTACGCCTTCGTGCGGTAGACGCGGCCCTTGTTGGTGAAGAACAGGATCCAGTCGTGGGTGGAGCTGACGAAGAAGTGCTGGACGATGTCGTCGGCCTTCAACGCCGCGCCCATCACGCCCTTGCCGCCGCGGCGCTGCGCGCGGTACAGGTCCGTCTTCGTGCGCTTGGCATATCCGGTGCGCGTGACGGTGACGACGACGTCCTCGTCCGCGATCAGATCCTCCATCGACACGTCGCCGTCGTAGGGAACCAGCCGCGTCCGTCGCTCGTCGCCGTACTTGTCGACGATCTCGGTGAGCTCGTCGCGGATGATCTGCCGCTGGCGTCCCGGCTTGGCCAGGATGTCGTTGTAATCGGCGATCTTCGCCTCGATCTCGGCGGCCTCATCGATGATGCGCTGGCGCTCCAGCGCCGCGAGCCGGCGCAGCTGCAGGTCGAGGATCGCGACCGCCTGCACCTCGTCGATCTCGAGCAACTCCATCAGGCCGGTGCGCGCTTGATCGGCTGACGGCGAGCTGCGGATCAAGGCGATGACCGCGTCGAGCTGGTCCAACGCCTTGAGCAGAGCGCGCAGGATGTGCGCCCGCTCCTCGGCCTGCTTGAGCAGGTAGCGGGTGCGCCGGACGATGACCTCGACCTGGTGGTCGACGTAGTGCGAAATGAACTGGTCCAACCGCAGCGTGCGCGGCACGCCGTCGACGATAGCCAGCATGTTCGCGCCGAACGTGGTCTGCAGCTGGGTGTGCTTGAACAGGTTGTTCAGCACCACCTTGGCAACCGCGTCGCGCTTGAGCGTGACCACGATGCGCATGCCGATACGGTCGGACGACTCGTCGTTGATATCGGCGATGCCCGCGACCTTGCCTTCGCGCGCGAGCGTGGCGATCGACTCGACGAGGTTGTCGGGATTCACCTGGTACGGCAGCTCGGTCGCGACCAGGATCGTGCGGCCCTTACCGTCCTCCTCGACGGTGACGACCGCGCGCATCCGCACGGACCCGCGACCGGTTCGGTAGGCGTCCTCAATGCCCTCCCGTCCGACGATCAGCGAGCGCGTCGGGAAGTCCGGGCCGGGAATCAGCTCGATCAGCTTCTCGAGCAGTTCCTCCTCGGTCGCGTCCGGATGGTCGAGCGCCCACGCGACGCCACTGGCGACCTCGCGCAGGTTGTGCGGCGGGATCTTCGTGGCCATACCGACCGCGATGCCCTCGGACCCGTTCACCAACAAGTTGGGGATGCGTGCCGGCAGGATCAGCGGTTCGACGGTGTTGCCGGCGTAGTTCGGCTGGAAATCGACGGTGTCCTTGTCGATGTCCCGCAGCATCTCCATGGCCAGGCTCTGCAGCCGGCACTCGGTGTACCGGTACGCGGCCGCCGGGTCGTTGCCGGGCGAGCCGAAGTTGCCCTGCGGGTCGATCATCGGGTAGCGCAGCGACCACGGCTGCGCCATGCGCACCAACGCGTCGTACAGCGCGGTGTCGCCGTGCGGGTGGTAGTTGCCCATCACGTCGCCGACGACGCGGCCACACTTGACGTAGTTGCGATCGGGACGGAAGCCCGAGTCGTACATGCCGTAGAGGATCTTGCGGTGCACCGGCTTGAGACCGTCACGCACGTCCGGCAGCGCGCGGCCGACAATCACCGACATCGCGTAGTCGATGTAGCTGCGCTGCATCTCCGTCTGGATGTCGACCGGCTGGATCCGATCGAAGCCCGGCGGCTCAGTAATGTCGGTCATGAGCAAATCACCTTATCTCGCAAGCAATTCTTTCCCGCGCCGGCTTGTCCCTCGCGACCGCCCCAAAGAACAGGGCGGATCACTCGGGCCAAGGCGCAAGGCTTCGCCGCGCCGCGCGGGCTCTTCGCGCAAGCGCTCATCGCGTCGTGGTCACCTTCTCGTCGGTCACCTTCGCTGCACCCGTCCTGTTCCAGCCGACACCGTGACATCCGACCCAGACGCGCACTAGATATCCAAAAACCTGACGTCTTTGGCGTTGCGGATGATGAACGAGCGACGTGCTTCGACGTCCTCACCCATCAGCACGCTGAACAACTCGTCCGCCGTCGCCGCGTCGTCGAGCGTCACCAGGCGCAGGATCCGGTTGGCCGGGTCCATCGTGGTCTCCCACAACTCCTTGGCGTTCATCTCGCCGAGACCCTTGTAGCGCTGCAGCGGCTCGTCTTTGTTGAGCCTGCGCCCGGCGGCCTGGCCGGCCTGCATCAACGCATCGCGCTCCTTGTCGGAGTACGCGTAGTCCGGGTCGCCCTTGGCCCACTTGATCTTGTAGAGCGGCGGTGCGGCCAGGTAGACGTGGTTGTTCTCGATCAGCGGACGCATGAACCGGAACAGCAGCGTCAACAGCAGCGTCGTGATGTGCTGGCCGTCGACGTCGGCGTCGGCCATCAGCACCAGCTTGTGGTACCGCAGCTTCGTCAGGTCGAAGTCGTCGTGAATGCCGGTGCCGAGCGCGGTGATGATCGACTGCACCTCGGTGTTCTTCAGAACCCGGTCGATGCGCGCCTTCTCGACGTTGATGATCTTGCCGCGGATCGGCAAGATCGCCTGGAACATCGAGTCGCGGCAGGACTTCGCCGAGCCGCCGGCCGAGTCACCCTCCACGATGTAGAGCTCGCTCTCACCCGGATCGGTGGAGCGGCAGTCGGACAGCTTGCCCGGCATGCCCATCGTGTCGAGCGCGTTCTTGCGCGCCAGCTTGCGGGCCTGCTGAGCCGCCTTGCGTGCGCGAGCCGCCTGCGAGGCCTTGGTGATGATCGTGCGGCCCTCGCTCGGGTTGCGCTCGAACCAGTCGGCCAGCCACTCGTTGCACACCTTCTGCACGAACGACTTCGCCTCGGAGTTGCCTAGCTTGGTCTTGGTCTGGCCCTCGAACTGCGGTTCGGCCAGCTTGATCGAGACGATCGCCGCGAGGCCCTCGCGGATGTCGTCGCCGGTCAGCTTGTCGTCGGCCTTCTTGAGGATGTTCTTGTCGGTGGCCCACTTGTTGACGACCGTGGTGAGCGCCGCACGGAAGCCCTCTTCGTGCGTGCCGCCCTCGATGGTCGCGATCGTGTTCGCGAAGGTGTGGACACTTTCCGAGTAGCTCTCGTTCCACTGCATCGCGACCTCGACGGACATGCGCGCGTCCTGGTCGTCGGCCTCGAAGGTGATGACGCTCTTGTGCAGCGAGGACTTGCTCGCGTTCAGGTGCTTGATGTAGTCGGCGATGCCACCCGCGTAGTGGTAGGTGATCTCCTTGGGTGCAGCCGGCTTGTGCGCGTCGGCCTTCGCATCGTCCTCGTCGACGATCTTCTCGGTGCGCTCGTCGCGCAGCACGATGGTCAGCCCCTTGTTCAGGAACGCCATCTCCTGCAGGCGCCGGCGGATCGTCTCGAAGTCGTACTCGGTGGTCTCGAAGATCGCGTCGTCGGCCCAGAAGGTGACCGTCGTACCCTTCTTGCTGCTCTTCTCGCCCTTCTTGAGCGGCTCGGCCGGCTTCTGGTCGACGTACGGCTGGCTCCAGTGATAGCCGTCCCGGTAGATGTCCACCTCGAGACGCTTGCTGAGCGCGTTCACGACCGAGACGCCGACACCGTGCAGGCCGCCGGAGACCGCGTACGCCTTGCCGTCGAACTTTCCGCCGGCGTGCAGCACGGTCAGGATGACCTCGACGGTCGGCCGCTTCTGGGTCGGGTGCATGTCGACCGGCATGCCGCGGCCGTTGTCGGATACCCGGACGCCGCCGTCGGCGAGCAGGGTCACCTCGACCCGATCGCAGTACCCGGCTAGTGCCTCGTCGACGGAGTTGTCCACTACCTCCCACACCAGGTGGTGCAGGCCGCGCTCGGATGTGGAACCGATGTACATGCCTGGCCGCTTGCGGACCGCCTCCAGGCCCTCGAGGACGGTGATGGAACTACCGGTGTAGTCGTTCTTCGCTACGGCACTGCTCACGCCACGTCCCTCTCTACCGGTGTCGACACCGGGCGGATGCGAGTTCACACACGAACGTGGGGCGGCGCGGTCTGCGGCGAGCACCCCCGGTTTTCCGGGAGGTTGCCGGCAGGACGCCAACCCCATGATTTCTGCTTCAAGTCTATCGCATGGCAAGGACAGAACTGGCTCTCAACGCGCCTGAGTGACGTGCTGAACGTCGGCACACCGAGCGCGTGCGACCAGATATACGGATGGGACTGGCGGGGTGCCCTGCGCCCGATGAGGCGATCGGCCCCACCGGCGCACGAGGCTCAGCCGTAGGTGTCGCGGGGCCCCCGCGCGCCCCGGACCGAGAACACGCCGTGCTTCCAGCTCGGCGCCGTCGGCCCGGTGATCGCGATCTTGTGGACGACGTCCGCACCGAGCTCGGCGACCAGCCGCGCCAGCAGCGTTCCGCTCAGCAAGCGTAGCTGGGTGGCCCAGGCCGTCGACTCCGCCCGCACGGTGAGTTCGCCGTCGCGCAGCGAGGACGGGGTGCAGTGTGCGGCGACGTCCGCACCCACGATCGCGGCCCAGTCCGAGAACACCCGCGCCGAGTTGAGCGGTGCGCGCCAGCCGCGTTCGCCGACGTAACCGGCCAGGACCTCGCCGACGCGTTGGGGATCGGTCGCGTCCGGAGCAGGGCCGGAATAGCCGCCGCGGGACGGGCGATCCTCGGTGCTGCGGCGCTTGGCGCGGCGAGCTGGACGGCCGCGTGCTGCCGTCCGGGCCACGCTGCGGGCACCGGCGAGCGCGGCACGGACCGGGTCCTCGTCCACAGGTTGAGTAGGTTGTCCACCGTATCCTGTGGATAACGGTGTGACCGGGGTCTCGAATCCGGCGGAATCCGGGCCTTCGGCCCGCCGGACGGGCTTATCGGACACGGCGCACCGCTCCCGCATGCACGTCGAAGCGCGCACCGCCCAGCTCCTCGGGCACGTCCGAGACGACCGCGGCGGTGATGATCGCCTGCTCGGCCTTGCCGGCGACGAGCGCCAACTGCTCCCGGCGACTGGCGTCCAGTTCGGCGAACACGTCGTCGAGCACCAGGATCGGCTCGGCACCGCGTCCGAACTCGGACCGGAGCAGCTCGTAGCTCCCCAGCCGCAGCGCCAGTGCGACCGACCAGCCCTCGCCGTGACTGGCGTAGCCGCGGACCGGCAGCTCGCCCAGGCCCAGGTCGACGTCGTCACGGTGCGGGCCGACCAGGTTCACGCCGCGTTCCAGCTCGGACGGACGCACCCGGGCCAGCTGGGCGAGCAGCGCGGCCTCGATCACCGCGGCGTCGGGCACCGCATCGGGGTCGGTGAGCTCGGGCAGGGACTCCGTCAGCGCGCTGCTGTAGCCGAGCGTCAGCGCCGCGGAGGACGGGGCCACCCGCGCGTAGGCCTCGGCGGCGTGCGGCCGCAGCGTCCGCAGCGCGTCCAGCCGGCCGACGAGCAGCTGCGCCCCGTGCTCGGCGAGGTGGCCGTCCCACACGTCCAGGGTGCGCAGGTCGTTGCCACTGCCGCTGCGCCGCGCCGCCCCGGACGACTTCAACAGGGCCGCGCGCTGCTTGAGCACCCGCTCGTAGTCGGCGCGCACGCCGGCCAGCCGCGGCGATCGCGCGACCGCGAGCTCGTCCATGAACCTGCGGCGCTCACCCGGATCGCCACGCACGATCGCCAGATCCTCCGGTGCGAACAGCACCCAGCGGAGCGCGCCCAGAATCTCCCGGGGCCGAGGCACCGGTGCCCCGTTCAGCTTGGCCTTGTTCGCACGGCCCGGCGTGATCTCCAGCTCGACCCGCAGCTCGCGCCCGTCCGAGACGATCGCGCTGCGGATGCTGGCCCGGTCCCGTCCGGCTCGAACCAGCGGCGCGTCGGACGACACCCGGTGGCTGCCGAGCGTGGCGACGTAGCCCAGCGCCTCGACGAGGTTCGTCTTGCCCTGCCCGTTCGCCCCGACCAGTACGGACACGCCCGGTTCGAGATCGAGGTCCAGCGACTCCCAGCTGCGGAAGTCGTGGACGGCCAGGTGCCGGACGTACATGGGGTCGGCGCGGATCAGCCGGGCAGCCGGACCGGCATGATCAGGTACGTGTATTCGGTGCTGTCGGCCGAGACGTGCTCGTCACCGGCCGGCGTCGGACGCAGCACCACCGGCTTGTTCGAGGACGTGAAGAGCATCCGGGCCGTGCCACCCACGAGGGAGTTGAGCCCGTCCAGCAGGAACTGCGGGTTGAACGCGGTGGTGATCGGCTCGCCCTCGTAACCGACCTCGAGCTGCTCCTCGGCACGTCCCTCGTCGTCGCCGCCGGCGCTGAGCGCCACCGACCCCTCGGCGAATTCCAGCCGCACCGGCGCGTTGCGGTCGGCGACGAGGGCGACGCGACGTACCGCCTCGACCAGCGGCGCGATGGTGATCTCTGCGGTGCTGGACCACTCGGTCGGCAGCAGCGAGCGGTACGGCGGGAACGTCGCGTCCAGCAGGCGGGTCGTGGTGCGGCTGGCGCGGCCGTCGGTCGTGCCGGTGAAGCCGATGATGCCCTCGCCGGCGCCCCCCGCCGAGAGCGCAACGGTCAGGGTGTCACTGTGCGCCAGGCTCTTGGCAGCGTCGGCGAGCGTGCGCGCCGGGACCAGTACCTGGACCGCGTCGGCGGACGGGTTGTCCGGGCTCCACGCGAGTTCGCGAACGGCCAGCCGATAGCGGTCGGTGGCGGCGAGGGTCAGCTTGGCGCCGTCGATTTCCAGCCGCACGCCGGTGAGCATCGGCAGCGTGTCATCGCGGCCGGCTGCAACGGCGACCTGACCGACCGCGGTGGCGAACTCGGCCGCGGCAACGGTACCTGCCGTGCTCGGCATGGTCGGCAGCTTCGGGTAGTCCTCGACCGGCATGCACGGCAGCGTGAACCGGGCGGCGCCGCACTCGATCGACAGCCTGGAACCGTCAACGGCGACGTCGACCGGGTGCGGCGGCAGCGCCTTGGTGATGTCGGCGAGGAGCCGGCCGGAGACCAGCGCCTGGCCGGGCTCGGCGGCCGCGACGGGCAGGTCGACCTCGGTCGAGGCCTCCAGGTCGAACCCGGACACCGACAGCGAATCGTTGTCGACGGTCAGCAGCAGGCCGGCCAGCACGGGAACGGTGGGCCGGGTGGACAGGCTGCGCGCGGCCCAGGAAACGGCATCGGCGATGGCGTCGCGCTCAACCCGGAATTTCATCGTGCCTCCATCGGTCCGCCAGGGTTTGTGGTTCGTCCCCGGGTCGGTACGGGTAGTGATGCTAGGTCTGACTCGTGTCGGTGCTGGTCGGTGCTCGTCCCCAGAATCCACGTCGTGTGTGCTCTGGGTTTTTCGCCTTGTGAATTACAGATCTTCGTCAATCGTCTTCGCTGCTGTGCACACTGGGGATAACCGTTCGCAGGCTAGCGTTCGCAGGCCTGTCGGCTGTGGACGACCAACGGTAGAACATCGGCCCGACACCAACTGCGCGGTGGACGGCGGCGGCTGTGCACGCTGCGTCCACATGACCACCGCCGTTCTCCACACCCCTGCCCACAGTCGCCGGTCGGCCGTTCATCACGCGCGGGCGCGGATCTTGATGCGGCTGGTCAGCTCGGCGATCTGGTTGTAGACCGTGAGCTTCTCGGCCATCTGCGCCCGGATCTTGCGCTCGGCGTGCATGACCGTGGTGTGGTCGCGGTTGCCGAACTTCTCGCCGATGCGCGGCAGGGACAGGTCGGTCAGTTCGCGGCACAGGTACATGGCCATCTGCCGTGCGCCGACCAGGACCCGACTGCGGGACGTCCCGGTCAGGTCGTCGATCGTCACGGCGAAGTACTCGGCGGTGACGGCCATGATCATCGCGGCGGTGATCTCGGGTGTGTCCGATTCGCTGATCAGGTCCTTGAGCACCATCTCGACCAGCGGCATCTCGACGACCTGACGGTTCAGGCTGGCGAACGCGGTGACGCGGATCAGGGCGCCCTCGAGCTCGCGGATGTTGCTCTGGATCTTGGTGGCGATGAACTCGAGCACCTCCGGCGGCAGGTCCATCCCGTCCTGCGCGGCCTTCTTGCGCAGGATCGCGATGCGCGTCTCCAGGTCCGGCGCCTGCACGTCGCTGATCAGGCCCCACTCGAAGCGGGTGCGCAGCCGGTCCTCCAACGAGTTCAGCTGCCGCGGCGACTTGTCCGAGCTGATGACGATCTGCTTGTTGGCGTTGTGCAGCGTGTTGAACGTGTGGAAGAACTCCTCCTGCGTCCGCTCCGCACGCTCCAGGAACTGGATGTCGTCGATCAGCAGCAGGTCGACCGATCGGTACCGGTTCTGGAACGCCTGCATCTTGTCGTCACGGACGGAGTTGATGAAGTCGTTCGTGAACTCCTCGCTGGACACGTACCGCGTGCGCAAGCCGGGGAGCAGCCGCTGCGCGTAATGCCCGATGGCGTGCAGCAGGTGGGTCTTGCCCAGGCCGGAGTCGCCGTAGATGAAAAGCGGGTTGTACGCACGCGCGGGTGCCTCGGCGACCGCGACGGCGGCGGCGTGCGTGAACCGGTTGCTCGAGCCGATGACGAACGTGTCGAACGTGTACTTCGGGTTCAGCCGGGCGTCCCGGTCGGAGCCGGTGATGGTTGCGGCCGGCGTGCTCGGTCGTGGCGACCACGGTTCGGGCGCGGTGTCGTCCAGGTCCGCGTTGTCGCGATCGACCCCGCGCGACGTATCGACGTCGGCCGTGTCCTCGGTGCGCTCGTCGATCGTGACGGCGACCCGAGTATCGGCACCCAGCTCAGCGCTGAGCAGGTTGGTGATCAGCGGGCGCATTCGCTCCTCGAAGAAGTCGCGGGCGAATTCGTTCGGGACGGCGAACAACGCGGTGTCCTCGACCAGGCCGAGGGGACGGGTCAGCGCGATGAACGCGCGCTGCTGCGGACGGGCCGATCCGTCGTCCAGCCGTGCCTTGATCCGTTCCCAGACGGCAGCGAGGTCAGATTTGTCGTCTCGGTCGTCCACGAGGATCGCGTCCCACTCCCAGGTGTTGCCATCGGCTGCCAGTATCGCTGCGCCGACGATCTCATGTTGTCCTGAGGGTCGCGAAATCCACAGAGTTCTCCACACACTGTGCATGGACGCGCGGGTCGACCCGCCTGAGCACGGCTATCGGCTCGTCAGGGGATCGATCCGGCAGTGTCACACGGCGCCGGGTGACACGACCGGGGAACCTAACAGCGCCGGTTCCGTGGCGGCAATAGTCCGCGGCGTGTCCTCGGCGTGTCGCGGCGGTGGCCGCCCGTGACCGCCGTACGGTGGCCGGTTGCGTTGCCGTCGGCGGCCCGGCCGGGTCCGCTCGGGCCGGCTGCGGAGGCCGGTTTGACCTGAACCGGCCCTGATCCGTACCGTGGAACCGTTCACGTGGGTGGCGCAGCTGTGCCGTGCCTGCTGTGCGTTGGCAGTACGCGACCCACGTGACGGCTCGTGAAGGCTCCAGGCCACACCCGCGTGACCACCTTCGTCGGGCCGTGAACACCGAGCGAGTCCGCTGCCTTCGAAAGGTCATCGACGTGAGCAAGCGCACCTTCCAGCCGAACAATCGCCGGCGCGCCAAGACGCACGGCTTCCGGCTGCGCATGCGTACCCGCGCCGGCCGCGCGATCATCTCGGCGCGTCGCCGCAAGGGCCGCAGCGAACTGTCGGCCTGAGCACCCGTCCCCCACGTTCTCGTGCTCGCACCGGCGCACCGGATGCGGCGCTCCGACGACTTCAGCGTCGTGGTCCGCTCCGGCTCCCGTAGCCGGCGCGGTGCTCTCGTCGTGCACCAGCGCCGGCAGTTGAGCGACGGTCCGGCCCTCGTCGGCCTGGTGGTCGGCCGCTCGGTGGGCGGCAGTGTGGTCCGGCACCGGGTCAGCCGCCGGCTGCGCGCCCAGCTCGCACAGCGCGTGGCGCTCCTCGAACCCGGTAGCGGCACGGTGGTGCGCGCCCTGCCTGCGGCGGCGCAGGCCGATTCTGCTGCGCTCGGCCGCGACCTCGATGCCGCACTGCAACGACTGACTGGTGTCCGATGATCGACCAGACGGATCGTCCTCACGGCCTGGCGCGACTGGTGATGCACACGATCGATCTGTACCGGACGGCGATCAGCCCGCTGCGGCCGCCGTCCTGCCGGTACACCCCGACCTGCAGCGCGTACGCCGCCGAGGCGATCGGGCGGTTCGGCCTGGCGCGCGGCGGATGGCTGGCCCTGCGCCGGCTGCTGCGCTGCCACCCGTTCCATGCCGGCGGGCACGACCCTGTCCCACCGGTCGTTGATCGGCCAGTGCAGACGCTGACCCGGCCGACGGCCGCCTAGGAGTTTTTGAGTGCTCAACTTCCTCTACACACCGGTCTCCTGGGTACTGCTCCAGTGGCACCATCTGTTCAACGTCCTCGGTTTCGACCCGGACGGCGGTTTGAACTGGGCGCTGTCAATCGTCTTCCTCGTCATCACGGCGCGACTGCTGCTGTTCCGCCTGTTCGTCAAGCAGGTCAAGTACCAGCGGCACATGCAGAAGCTGCAGCCGGAGATGCAGAAGATCCGCAAGAAGTACAAGGACGACCGCGCCGCCCAGCAGCGCGAGCTGATGAAGCTGCAGCAGGAGCAGGGCTTCAACCCGCTGGCGGGCTGCTTGCCCATGTTCCTGCAGTGGCCGATCTTCCTGGCGCTGTACCACGTGCTGCGCCACCTGGCTAACTCCGTCTCGCGTTCCCCGAGCGATCCCCGCAACACGCTCTACTCCTTCACCCAGAACGAGACCTTGAGCGCGGCAAAGGCGAAGCTGTTCGGCGCTCCGCTCGCAGGTCGGCTCACCGATTCGGCGCAGCTGGTGCACAAGCTCGGCGGCGAGCGCGGTGTGATGGTCGTCGTCATCCTGGTGCTGGTGCTGATCAGCGCCTCGGCGACGTTCACGACGCAGCTGCTCGTGCGTGCCGGCAACCCGATCAAGCCCGAGGGCACGGCGGCCACCGTCCAGCGGCTGATGCTCTACGTGATCCCGTTGGGCACGCTGGGTTCCGGCCTGTTCTTCCCCCTGGGCGTTCTGCTGTACTGGTTCGCCAGCAACACGTGGACGATGCTGCAGCAGCTGTACATCAACAAGTTCCACCCGCACGAGGACAAGGTGGCTGCCGCCAACGTCGGCGCAGTCGGCAAGACACTCGCGCCGAAACCCGGCCAGCGCCCAACGCGCCCTGGGAGGGGCGGTACTGGGCCGTCGCTGGTGAAGGAGACCGATGGCGCAGAGAGCGCCGCGGACACTGCGGGCACGACGCCACCGCACAATGCGCCGCGGCCGGGCCAGCGCCCGCAACGCGCGGCCAAACGACCCCCGGCCAAGCGGCCGAGCCAGGCGAAGAAGCGACGTTGAGCCGTCCGGGCCAGAGCCGCTTCACCGCCGTGCAATTTCGCGAGAGGAACCGAGACCGACGTGAGTGAGACCGAGGTTGTGAGCGACGACAGCGCGGAGAACGCCACCGCGGCCCCCGACGCTGCCGACGGCAACGAGGAGTCGTTGCTCGTGCAGGAGGGCGACATCGCAGCCGACTATCTCGAGCGGCTGCTCGACATCGCCGACTTCGACGGTGACATCGACCTGGACGTGGAGAACGACCGTGCCATCGTGGCGATCGTGGGTTCGGGTCTGAAGGCGCTCATCGGTCCGCACGGGGAGACGCTCGATGCGCTGCAGGAGCTCACTCGGCTCGCGGTCGCGCAGCGCACCGGTGTGCGCAGCCGGCTGATGCTCGACATCAGCGGGCATCGCCAGGCGCGACGCGACGAGCTCACCGCGCTAGCCAGGGACACCGCACAGCGCGTACTGGACTCGGGTGAGTCGGCCCGACTCGCGCCGATGAACCCGTTCGAGCGCAAGGTCGTGCACGACGCGATCGCGGCGATCGACGGCGTCCGGAGTGAGTCCGAGGGCGAGGAGCCGAACCGGCGCGTCGTCGTACTCAGCGACAAGTAGTCGCCGGTGCCGGCGGGCAGTGCCGCGGCGGCCGGATCCGGAGCGGATGCCGGCCCGCCGATATCCGCGACGCCGGACGCCGCACGCGTGGTGTTCGGCGCGAGGCTTCCACTGGCCGAGGCCTATGCCCGGCTGCTGGCCGGCCCGGGCGTCGAGCGTGGCCTCGTCGGTCCACGCGAGCCGGGGCGGATCTGGGAACGCCATCTACTCAACTGTGCAGCCCTGACGCCACTGCTCCCGGCCGGCGCCCGCGTCGTCGACGTGGGTTCCGGGGCAGGGCTGCCAGGGGTGGTTCTGGCTCTTCGACGCCCAGATCTATATGTCGACTTGGTGGAGTCACTCCGTCGCCGTATCGATTTTCTCGGCGAGGTGGTCGACGAACTGGGTCTGGGAGAGCGCGTCCGGGTGGTTCGGGGTCGGGTGGAGGATCCAGAGGTCGTCGCCGCGGTTGGTGGCGCAGACTGGGTGACGGCGCGAGCGGTCGCGCCGCTAGACCGATTGGTGGCATGGTGTCTACCGTTACTTCGGCCGGGCGGGTCACTGCTCGCCCTCAAGGGTGAGCGGGCCACTGAAGAGTTGACGGAACACGCGAGTGCGGTTCGGCGCAGCGGTGGGACGCATGCACGGGTGCTCCGTTGCCCGGTGGTTGTGACCGACGGTGAAGTTCTGTCCGGTCAGGCTCGGCTGAGCGACGATCTGTCTGAGGAGACCGACCACGTCTCGGTTGTGATCGTGCAACGCAGGGCAGCGCCCGATCGAAACGGGAGAGGAACGCGATGACTGAGTCGCACACGGAGCGCAGCCTGGTGAACGGTGTTTCACGTGAAACCGACCACGGGGGTCCGACCGGCGAGGCCGAGGTTTCACGTGAAACCGAGCCCAGCGATCCGGTCACGGTTTCACGTGAAACCTCCACTGTGGACGACCACGCCTACGACACCCCGATCGCTCGGGAGGCGGCTCAGGCGGTGCACGTACTTAACGTCCGCCAGGAGCAATGGCCCAAGCCGACGGCGACGCGAATCCTCACCGTGGCCAACCAGAAGGGTGGCGTGGGCAAGACCACCTCGACCGTCAACATCGCCGCGGCGCTCGCACTCCACGGCCTGCGCGTGCTGGTAATCGACCTCGATCCACAGGGAAACGCGAGCACAGCACTGGGAATTGAGCATGGCGTCGGGACACCGTCCGTCTACGACGTTCTCCTCGGTGGACGCCCACTGGCTGAAGTCACCAGCCAGGCAGGCTTCGCACCGTCGCTCGACTGCGTACCCGCCACGCTGGACCTAGCGGGCGCCGACATCGAACTGACCTCTCAGGTCGCACGCGAGTACCGGCTGCAGCGAGCGGTGAACGAATATCTCGACGGATTCACGAACGCGCCCGGCTCCACACCCCCCGACTACATCTTGATCGACTGCCCACCGTCACTCGGCCTGCTCACCCTGAACGCACTCGTCGCTGCGCGCGAGGTGCTCATCCCGATCCAGTGCGAGTACTACGCGCTGGAGGGCCTGGCACAACTGCTGAACACGGTCGAGCTGGTCAAGTCGCACCTGAACCCCCAGTTGGCGGTGACCACGGTGCTGCTCACCATGTACGACAGCCGCACCAAGCTTGCCGACCAGGTCGCAGCCGAGGTCCGCGACCACTTCGGCGACCTGGTGCTGACGCCGGTCATCCCGCGCAATGTGCGGGTCTCGGAGGCGCCTGGATTCGGCCAGACGGTTATGACGTATGACGCCGGTTCCCGGGGTGCCATCGGCTATCTTCAGGCTGCACACGAGATCGCCGTGAACGGCAACCGGCAGGAGCATTGATGGCTGACAAGAATCGTCGCGGCGGACTGGGCCGCGGCCTCGGCGCCTTGATCCCGACGGCACCGGCCGCAGCCGCGACACCGGATGCTGGCTCGACCATGACGGTCACCGAGATCCGTCCGAACACTTCGCAAGTCGAAGCAGGTGCTACTGGCGACGCGGCGGCGAACGTTGAGCACCCGGGTGCCGAACTACGCCCAGTGGACGGCGCACACTTCGCCGAGCTGCCCATCGCCGAGATCCACGCCAACGCCAAGCAGCCCCGGCAGGTCTTCGACGAGGACGCGCTTGCCGAGCTGACGCATTCGGTGCGCGAGTTCGGGGTGCTGCAGCCGGTCGTCGTCCGGGCGGATCCGGCAGGCGGCTACGAGCTGGTGATGGGCGAGCGGCGCCTGCGAGCGGCAACCGCGGCCGGCCTGGACGCGATCCCGGCCATCGTGCGCTCGACCGCGGACGACGCGATGCTTCGCGATGCGCTGCTGGAGAACATCCATCGCGCCCAGCTGAACCCGCTGGAGGAGGCCGCCGCCTACCAGCAGCTACTGGAGGAGTTCGGCACCACGCACGACGAGCTCGCCCAGCGCATCGGGCGCAGCCGTCCGCAGGTCACCAACACGATCCGCCTGCTCAACCTCTCGATCCCCGTCCAGCGCCGGGTGGCAGCCGGGGTCCTGTCTGCCGGGCACGCGCGGGCGTTGCTGGGCCTGCACGACACCGATGCGCAGGACGACTTGGCCACCAGGATCGTCGCGGAAGGGCTGTCCGTCCGCGCCACCGAAGAGCTGGTCTCGTTGCACAACTCCGGTCATGGCACGAAGAAGCCGGCCCGGCAGGCGACCAAGCAGCGAATCACCGCTCCGGGCGTGAGCGAGCTGGCCGACAAGCTGTCCGATGCCTTCGAGACCCGCGTCCGGGTCGAGTTGGGGCGCCGCAAGGGCAAGATCACCGTCGAGTTCGCGTCGATCGACGACCTCGAGCGCATCGTCGGGGTGATGGCACCGCAGGTCATGCCGAGCCGTGAAGCACCTGCGGCGTCAGGTCAGGACGCCCCGAACGAGCCGTAGCTGACAACCTCGTCGACCGGACGCCGACCGCGACGCAGGGACGGCGACCGCACGTCGGGCGCGCCGTGCCCGAGACTGACCACGCCGACCGGGTCGAGCCGATCGGGGATCGCGAATGCCTCCCGCAGCGCGGACCAGCGTTCGCCGGGCACGCCGAAGAAGCATGCGGCGAGGCCGGCGTCCTGCGCCGCGAGCAGCAAGATCATCGCGGCCATGCCGGTATCGATGTGCCAGTAGGGGACCGGCCAACGAGCCTCGTCGTGGTCCGTCCAGCCCTTGTCCGGCTCCGCGTAGCGGTCCAGGTAGGCGGTCTTGTCCGACAGGCAGACGATCAGGACGGGTGCCTGCGCCATCCGGGCGCGCCACGGGTCGGGTTCCCCGTCCGATGTGGCGCTCCAAAAGCTTCCGCGCGATGTTATGTCATCCAGGACGAGAAAATGCCAGCCCTGGGTATGGCCCGCCGAGGGTGCCCTGATCGCGAGCCTGAGCAGGCCGGTGACGGTTTCCCGCGGAATCGGCCGGTCCGGGTCGTAGGAGCGGGTCATGCGGCGGCCGCGGACGACTTCGGCGAACTCCATGCGGCCACTCTCGCACATGTGAGCGGATCGAAAGCGTCATGTCGACATGTGCGTTGACCGATATCCGCTGCCGACGAGGCCGCACCTGTGCGATGGTGTCGACGTGCGAACTCCCGTCGACCTGAACCAGTCCCGCAAGCTGGCCGAAGTCTGCTACGACATCCGCGGCCCAGTGCTCGAAGAGGCCAAGCGCCTCGAGGAGGAGGGGCGCCGGATCATCAAGCTCAACATCGGCAACCCGGCGCCGTTCGGCTTCGAGGCACCGGACGAGATCCTGGTCGACGTGATCCGCAATCTCCCTACGGCACAAGGGTATTCGGACTCGCAGGGACTACTCTCGGCGCGCACCGCGATCGTGAACCACTATCAGGAACGCGGTATCGAGGGCGTCGACGTCGATGACATCTGGCTCGGCAACGGTGTCAGCGAACTGATCACCATGTCGCTGCAGGCGATGCTCGACAACGGCGACGAGGTGCTGGTCCCTGCTCCGGACTATCCGCTGTGGACGGCGTCGACCTGCCTTGCCGGCGGCAAGCCGGTGCACTACCTGTGCCGGGAGGCGGACGGCTGGCTGCCCGACATCGAGGACCTGCGCGCCAAGATCACCCCGCGGAGCAAGGCGATCGTGGCGATCAACCCGAATAACCCGACCGGGGCCGTATACCCCCAGACGGTATTGGAGCAGATCGCCGAGCTGGCCCGCGAGCACGGCCTGGTCGTGCTCGCCGACGAGATCTACGACAAGATCCTCTACGACGACGCGGTGCACGTCCCGTTCGCGCGGGTCGCGCCGGACCTGTTCACGCTCACCTTCAACGGGCTGTCGAAGGCCTACCGCGTCGCGGGATTCCGGTCCGGCTGGCTGATGGTCAGCGG